>NZ_JBXYJG010000001.1:0-313229 GCF_057396255.1 Psychrobacter sp. CX21
TTGACACTTAGCGTGTCACCAACTTCTACGCCTTCTGGTAGGGTGACTGTGACCGGTACGTTACCGTTATCATCGATTTCGTCGCTAGTGATGAAGTCGTCGCCGTTACCAAGAACTACTGAAGGGGCATCTGGGGCTGTAGAGTCATCAGTACCTTGTACTTCTGTTGGATTGGATTCATTACCCGCATCATCTATTGCTGTTACGTCTACGGTTTCGTTTTCATCAATTACAGGTACGTCTACTGTGTAATCGCCATTTTCATCCGCAGTTGTGGTGCCGATGACATTACCATCTTCGTCAGTTACTGTAACCGTTGCACCTGGTTCTGTATTACCCGTTAACGTAGTGGTGTCTTCTACGCCATCTCCATCTGTGTCAGTATTGGTTACGCTGTCTACTGAAGGGGCATCTGGGGCTGTAGAGTCATCAGTACCTTGTACTTCTGTTGGATTGGATTCATTACCCGCATCATCTGTTGCTGTTACGTCTACGGTTTCGTTTTCATCAATTACAGGTACGTCTACTGTGTAATCGCCATTTTCATCCGCAGTTGTGGTGCCGATGACATTACCATCTTCGTCAGTTACTGTAACCGTTGCACCTGGTTCTGTATTACCCGTTAACGTAGTGGTGTCTTCTACGCCATCTCCATCTGTGTCAGTATTGGTTACGCTGTCTACTGAAGGGGCATCTGGGGCTGTAGAGTCATCAGTACCTTGTACTTCTGTTGGATTAGATTCATTACCCGCATCATCTGTTGCTGTCACGTCTACGGTTTCGTTTTCATCAATTACAGGTGCGTCTACTGTGTAATCGCCATTTTCATCCGCAGTTGTGGTGCCAATGACATTGCCATCTTCGTCCTTAACTGTGACGGTAGCGCCTGGTTCTGTTTTACCGGTTAATGTTGTGGTGTCTTCTACGCCATCTCCATCTGTATCAGTGTTGATGATATTGTCTACGGTTGGCGCGTCAGGCGCGGTGGTATCAGGTGCAGGTGCAGGCGTAGGTGTATCATCATCGTCATCAAGCGCCGCAGCTATCAAGCCAATACCCGCTAGACCTGCAAGCCATGGCCACCATGCAAATCCGCCATCTTCAGTCGCACCTACCCAGTAAGGAGTAGGCTGCGCATTACCCCCTAAGGCTTGACCCTCTGTTGCACCAGGTTCAAGTTCAGTCACATAATCGGCCACCTCACCTGTATCTGGTACATAGTAATAGTAGCTGCCATCTTCTGCTTGGCCAATCAATGCGCCATCTGGCTGATCATAATATCCTTCTATGATTAGATCGCTTTCTTGACCACCATCTTCCATTGAGACATGTAGATCTTTACCCACTCGTTTGGTCACTATGTGATCAGGCGCTACGCCAGTTTGCGGATTGACAAGCTCATAGTTTGCTTTTTCAGTCGCTTTTATGACTGTTGGTTGTCCGTCTTTGGTGACAACTTGATGTTCTGCTATGGTTTGTACGGCGTTGTTTACTTTTACGATTACTGTGCTCATGAGGTGTTCCTATTTTCTGAATTTTAATTTTGTTTGTTCTTTAGTTTGCTTATATTAGTTTGCTTATTCGGTTGCACTTACGGTGGCGACGACGCGTCTGTTTTTATATCGCCCATCTTCTGTAGCGTTTGTCGCAACAGGTCTGGTTTCTCCAAAGCCTTGCGTGCTTAATCTTGTAGCGTCTATGCCGAATTTGTTGACAAATTCTTGTTTGACAGCTTCTGCGCGGCGCTGTGATAGGTCCATGTTGTAGCTGTCGTTACCGATGCTGTCTGTATGACCTTCTATGAGTGTGGTTGTGTTTGGATATTTCTTCATGAAGTTGGCAACCGCTTCGATGCGCTGGTTGAATACGGGTTGTACGATGGCTTTGTCAAATTCAAATAGGACTTCTAGGTTGATTGGTTTGTCTATTTCTACTTTGATGACAGGCTCAGGTACGACTACTTCTGGACAGTTTCGCTGTACGCGGCTGATTTGATGGGTTTGTTCTGGATAGGTGCTGATAAGCTCTTTGGCATACTCTGGTGTGAGCTTGCTTAGCTGTGGCTGCTTTGTGCTGTCATCTACGTCGACATAGATGTAGTTGTTTTGCTGGGCGGGAAAGTCTACTTGGTAGCTTGTGGCTAATTCAAAGTTGTTGAGGTTGGTTTCGGTGGTGGCGATGTCTATTTTGTGCACGCCACTGCAATATCTGATTTGCGAGTAGTGTCCTGGTTGTAGGCTGACTTGGAATCTGTCATCGATGGCGATGTTGGCACTGGTGTCTATCCCATCAGCGTCTAGGGGTCTGACGAATATGAGGTTGGTTTCGTTATTGGGCAGGTTAAGCGCGACCTCTTCTTGATAGGCGGTGTTACCTGATTTATACCATTGTACGTGCTGCATGCTATTCGGGTTATAGACTACTGACGCTTCTGTTGGTTCTGCTGTTGCTGGTTGTGTGGTTAGTATGGACAATAGGACTGCGCTGATTAGTAGTTTATATTTTGTGTTTTTCATACAATTTGTACCCCTTAAGCTTGCATTCGGTTAATAGATGAATAGTGTGGTTAAATGGCGGTATAAAACTTAAAAGTGATATGAAATGAAGATTATTTAAATAGTTTGTGCTGTGAAGTAATATTACAACTTGTACTGTATAAGCTAATGACTTCTAAAAAAGAATTAAACTATTATATTATACGCATGTCATAAGTTATTGGAAAATCAAAACAGTAAACTCAGTAGTTTATTAATATTAGCTTAAATAAAATTAAAATTTCTGGCTCAAAAAAATTAACAATACTGCATAAAATGCACTTATCGATTAATATTATATAATAGAATTATTACGGTTTGGCTTTTAAAGAAGTTAATTAACTAAGCGTATTGATCGGCACTTTCAAATAACGTACTCCGTTATCTTCAGGTTCTGGCATTTTACCAGCATGTATATTAACTTGAACGGAAGGAATAATAAGACGTGGCATCTCAAGTTTGGCATCACGCTCAGTACGCAACCTGACAAACTCTTCTTTACTTATACTGTCTTTTATGTGTTTGTTATGCGCTTTTTGGTCTGCTACAGTGGTGACGGGTGAATGCGAGCGGTGCTCAGGAGGATAATCATGACACAAATATATTTTGGTATCTTCTGGTAAAGATAGTAGCTTTTGAATGGAAGCATATAACTCATCCACATCCCCGCCCGGAAAGTCTACCCGAGCAGTGCCAACATCTGGCGCAAAAATAGTATCGCCTACGAATACAGCCAGCGCTTCGTTACTATTGGTAGTGTCTTCAGCTATATAAGCCATATCTGCAGGAGTATGACCTGGAACGTGCAAGACACTAAGTTTAATATCTCCAAGCATAAACTCACTGCCCTCGTCAGTTAACTTATCAAACTGGCTGGCATCCGTTTTAAAACTGTAATCAAAGTTAAAAATGTCTTTAAATATGCGTTGAACTTCAGTGATATGTTTCCCAATTACCAACTCACCTCCTAAGTGATGTTTAATATGCTGCGCTGAGCTTAGATGATCGGCATGGGCATGCGTCTCGATAATATACTTAACCTCTAAGTCTTTATCCTTAATATAATTTATAACTAGATCAGCAAATTCGGTACTGGTATGACCCGATTTAAAATCATAATCGAGTACTGGGTCGATGACTGCACATACCTTCTTATTGGTATCAATTAAAACGTGCGTATAGGTTTCAGTATCGTCATGTAAAAAGGATTCAACATACATTTTGAGTCACCTTCAGAGTTTGCAATTAATGAGAGTTTGCAATTAATGAGAGTTAGTAAGTGAGAATTAGTAAGCAATTATGACTATAAAATATTATACATAAATATATAATATAAACATTTATCGGCGTGTAAATTTAAATAACTGTTAAATAAATAGTAAATACCTATACTTCTTTACTACTCTCTATTTCTAATTCTAGAAACTCACATATTTAAACCGAAAATATAGTGTATTGATTTATCTCAAGACACATAGTTTATGTTTGTGTTTATTCTAAAAATTCAATTTAATCCAGATATGGCTTCAATAAGGATTATTAATAACAAAATTGAAATTAATAAAAAAGCTGGCAGATGCCAGCTTCTTTAAACTCATAATGCTTAATTAAAATATACAGCCGTTTTTAAATAAAACCCTTTTAAATTAAAACAACACTCTAACGCGGATCGTTTCTTCAATATCACGCAATTTAACAAGTGCTTCCTCTGAGCTGCTGTCATCCACATCCATAACCATATAACCCACATCGCCTTCAGTCATTAAGCTCTGAGCTAAGATATTAATTCCTGCATCTGCAAATGAGTTGTTAATTTGCGACAAAACGCCGGGCACGTTTTTGTGAATATGAAGTAGACGGTGCGAGCCTTCTCTGACTGGTATACTAACCTCAGGGAAGTTAACAGACGTTGTCGTATCACCTGCATCTGAGTATTTAACAAATTTTTCAGCTACTTCAAGTCCTATATTGGCTTGGGCTTCTTGAGTAGAACCGCCAATATGCGGGGTTAAAATCACATTATCAAATTTACGTAATGGTGATTCGAATTCTTGATCAGCAGATTTAGGCTCTTTAGGGAATACGTCTATCGCAGCGCCGAGCACTTTACCTGAGTCAAGCGCATCTGCCAGATCATCAATTTCTACACAAGTGCCGCGTGCTGCATTAATGAAATAGCTACCTTCTTTCATTTGATCGAATTGCTCTTTTTTTATCATATAACGCGTACTAGGCACATCCGGCACATGTAGCGTGACAATATCCGCTTTATTCAATAGCTCATTTAAGCTGCCTACCTGTTCTGCATTACCCATAGGTAATTTAGTCACCACATCGTGGTAGATAACTTTCATCCCTAGACTTTCAGCAAGAACAGACAATTGCGAGCCAATTGAACCATAGCCTACAATGCCCATCACTTTGCCGCGCACTTCATGCGAGTTCTTAGCAGACTTGCCCCATCCGCCACGATGCACAACTGCGTTTTTCTCAGGTATGCCGCGGTATAACATAATCGCTTCTGCCAATACCAATTCGGCTACCGAACGCGTATTTGAATATGGCGCGTTAAATACTGGAATACCAAATTCGCGAGCCGCTTCTAAATCCACTTGGTTCGTTCCGATACAGAAACAACCAACAGCAATCAGTTTGTTGGCTTGTTCCAAAATATCACGGGTTAATTGAGTCCGCGAACGAATGCCTACAAAATGAGCGTCTTTAATTTTTTCTGCAAGCTCTTCTGGATCAAGTGCATGCGATAGATATTCGATATTTGTATATCCTGCTTTATCTAGCACTTTTAGTGCATTTTCATGCACACCCTCTAATAGCAAAAAACGTATTTTGTCTTTATCAAGCGATAATGCCATATTTTAGCCCTTATTCTAAATAGTTTGATAAATTCAGGTGTAAAATCATACCCTAATATTTTTACACATTAAATGTAAAATCAATATAATAGAACGTAATTTATTTAGTAAAAACTCACGACTAGTAAAAACTTACGACATCCTATTCTTAAAATTAAATAACTTTAAATGAATAGGCTGTATATTTATATTCATGCAATTTAGATAGTTTAATATCAGTATGTCATAATACAGGAATTTTATAACATATTATATGTATAGTCAGCGAAATACTAAACGGTTACGGTATTAACCTCGCACACCCTACCATAGTAGTAGTTGCACTCGGTTGCCTTGTAACCATTTTAGATTTCTTTGACTATATTTGGCAGTCCCTATTTCAAGTAAACCCTTGCCAATTATGAATATATCCAATAACTTTTGCTTATATTTAAATTTTTTATGGATTTATGATCCCGCATCGTATTCTATTTATAATTTACGGTACCTAAGTCCTTTATAGAGATTAATTATGACAGCTACTTCAAACTCAAACATTGGTGAAGCCTCAAACATCAGCAATGAAGCCACCACACCTGCGCACGAACAAGCACACAGTGCGAATCAGTCTCATATTAATGACCCAGATTTAAACACCTCTTCACAAGTGGCGTCACCTGTTATTGAAAAGCTTATCGACCAGTTAATCAATACGCACAGCTTTACTGCCAATCAAATTAAAACAGATTCTGAAAGCTTAGCGCACTGGGGAAAAGACTGGACCAAACATTTCGCGCCAGCACCTTCAGCCATTGTTTTTCCAAATTCGACGGAACAGGTACAGTCTATTATTAAGCTTGCCAATCAATACAATGTCGTTATTACACCAAGTGGGGGGCGTACCGGTTTATCTGCTGGTGCAGTAGCCAGTAATGGTGAAATTGTGCTTAGTATGGACAAAATGAACAAAATAGGTGAGTTTTATCCAGCGGATAGAATGGTAGAAATCGAAGCCGGCGTTATTACCGAACAACTACAGCAGTTCGCCGAAGACAAAGGACTATATTATCCTGTAGATTTTGCCTCTGCTGGATCAAGTCAGATTGGTGGGAATATTGGCACGAACGCTGGCGGCATTAAAGTGATACGTTATGGCATGACCCGCAACTGGGTTTTAGGTTTGACTGTCGTAACTGGTAATGGAGACATATTAGAGCTTAATAAAGGCATGATAAAAAATGCCACAGGATATGATTTACGTCATCTATTTATTGGGGCAGAAGGAACCTTAGGAATTGTCACCAAAGCTCAAATCAAACTTGAACGTGTCCCGCAAGATTTAACAGTTATGGTCTTTGGGATGGATGAGTTTGATCATGTTATGAATACCTTGAGCGCTTTTCAATCGAAGATTGATCTAACCGCATTTGAATTCTTTGATGAGGTAGCAATAGACAAGCTAATGGCAACCGGTCATGTCCAACAACCTTTTGAAGCCCGTACAAAATACTATGCACTTTTAGAATTTGAAGCGCCCTATGAGCCTATTATGGACAAGGCGATGGCGATGTTTGAGCAGTGTATGGAAGAAGGCTGGATCGTAGATGGGGTGATGAGTCAAAGCTTGAGTCAAGCTGCCGAGCTTTGGAAGCTGCGTGAGTATATCTCTGAAACCATTTCTGTATTTACACCTTACAAAAACGATGTGTCCGTACTAATCAGCTACGTACCTCAATTTATCCATGATATTGAAGCGGTAGTAAATACCAATTATCCTGATTTTGAAATTTGCTGGTTTGGACATATTGGCGATGGTAACTTACATTTAAACATTCTAAAGCCTGCTAACTTAACCAAAGATGAGTTCTTTGAAAAATGTAAAAGTGTAAACGATTTGGTATTTAAAACGGTGCAAAAATATGGGGGTTCCGTATCGGCTGAACATGGGGTTGGCATGACCAAAAAGCCATATCTTCACTATAGCCGTAGTGACACTGAGATAGAGTACTTAAAACAAATCAAAAAAGTATTCGATCCAAACAATATTATGAATCGAGGTAAATTATTTGACGTTTAGTCGTTATTGGTATTAGGGGCTGTCTAGCTTGAAGCATATAGTTTATAAATAAGCATTAAAGCAATTATAACGAGTATGGTTAATAGCCCTTGAATGATTATAATAAAATTAAACTATCAATATATAGCCATTAGGTATATTGCCACTACAAAATTAACATCTATCATTCAACCTTATTTTAAGCTTTGTACTAACACTCAGCACTAACTTACCATTAGAGCTAACATTTGATTATTAAAACAATTCATTAGAGCCAACTATGTCAAAGAACGAAGATTTTCATCTAAAAATAGCTGAGATTAGAAAAAAAGACTATCCACAATTAAAAAGTCTAATGGATCGTGTGTATACAACACTCGGCGGCGCTTGGTCCAAAAACACTATCACAGCGTTAATCGATTCATTCCCAGAAGGTCAAATAGCCTTGTTCGATCATGATAAGCTCATCGGAATGGTATTAACCATGCGTGTCGATTATCAACGTTTTTCGAACCCACATACTTACGATGATTTACTCGGTCAACGAGAGATTATTAAAGATAACCCAGAAGGGGATGCATTATATGGCGTAGACGCGCTTATTGACCCCGACTACCGGGGATATCGTTTGGGTCGACGCTTGTACGATGCGCGTAAAGAGCTGTGTCGCCAGATGAATTTTAGAGCGATATTGGCCGGCGGGCGCATCCCCCAATACATCAATCATCAGCATCTCACGCCTGGAGAATATATTGATGCCGTTGAAGCACGTGAAATCTATGATCCCACCCTATCTTTTCAGCTTTCAAATGGATTTATTGTAAAGCGCATTTTGTCCGGTTATTTACCAGATGATAAACACTCCAAAGGCTTTGCCACCTTACTGGAATGGGCAAATATTTATTATGAACCTCAAGTATATAGACCTGACACTCGAAAAACTGAAGTACGTATTGGAGGCATCCAGTGGCAGATGCGTGAAGTCGAATCGCCTGAAGAGCTTTTGCAGCAAGTAGAGTTCTTTGTAGACATTATGGCGGATTATAATGCGGACTTTGCTTGCCTGCCCGAATTTTTTAATGCACCGTTAATGGGACTGTGTGAATCAACCGATCAAAATGTTGCCATTCGATTTTTAGCAGACTATACCGAGTGGTTTAAATATGAAATATCTAATCTCGCAGTGGGCTATAACGTGAACGTTATCACTGGCTCCATGCCGTTATTTGATGAGAATGATGAAATTTTATACAACGTCAGTTATCTATGCCGCCGTGATGGTACTGTTGAAGAACAGCGCAAAATTCACATTACACCGCATGAAAGAAGTGCATGGGTTATTGAGGGCGGCAATAAGGTTCAGGTGTTTGATACTGACGCTGGCCGTATTGGCATCTTAATCTGCTACGATGTTGAATTTCCAGAGCTTGCCCGTCTATTAGCACTCGAGGATATGGACATTTTATTTGTACCTTTTTGGACAGATACCAAAAACGGCTATCTGCGTGTGCGTCACTGCGCTCAGGCGCGTGCGATTGAGAATGAATGCTATGTAATGATCTGTGGTTCGGTAGGTAACTTACCGCAAGTGGAGAGCTTGGACATTCAATATGCGCAGTCCAGTGTCTTTTCGCCTTCAGATTTTGCGTTTCCTCATGATGCCATAATGGCAGAAACCGAAGCCAATACCGAAATGGTATTCTTTTCTGATCTAAATCTAGACAAGCTTATTCATGTGCGAAATGAAGGGTCGGTCAATAACCTTAAAGACCGCCGTGAAGATATCTTTACCTTGAAATGGAAGAAAAAAGCAAGACAATCTCTAGCCAAGCAAGCTGTATCGTCAAACCTAGATTAGAGTATGTTCGATAATTAGACCAAGTTTTATAAAATTAGAAAAAGTTTTATAAAATCAAGTGTCAACTTTTAAGTGTTTAATTATGCGGATTTAATGCTTGTTAAATTTGTCCAACTTTTAAATACTTAAAAAAATGATAAGACTTATAACAAACGTTAAACCAATTGCTATGAAATTTTGCAGGCTCAATATGAATAACAAACCAGACACCCGACCAAAATGGATATCGTGGGTTGGCACGACGCTTAAATATGCGGCGGTGTTTTTAGTTATTTATACCGTTATCAACTGGTGGCGGCAACCTGTCATGCCAGTCCATCCAGAGTTGCAATTGAGGGATACTCATGGTCAGATGGTGGACATTGAAAAAATGAGCCACGAGTCACCAGTATTGGTCTATTTTTGGGGTACATGGTGCGGGGTTTGTAAAGTAACCTCTCCCACCATTAATTCACTAGCACAGACTGGGCAGTATCCCATCGTGACAATTGCCACGCAATCCGGTAATAATAAAGCGTTACAAACGTATCTGCAAAACAATGAGTATTCTTTCACTACGATAAACGATGAGACAGGTAAGATATTCAGCGATTGGCAAGGGCAAGTGACACCGTCATATGTGATATTAAAAGAAGGTGAAATGACTCAGGGCTTGACGGGAATTCAACCCAAATGGTCACTAAGGCTTAGACTGTGGTTGTCTTCAATATTCTAAAAATCACAAATCAGCTAAAGCCCTTAAAATTTCTTTATTAACGCTAAGCCGTAAACTTAGTAAAAGCTCTTAATTAAGTCAAAGACTTACTGTTTGTAATAACTGTCGTTTTGTCTTAGCCACCAGTTCATATTATTTTGACGTGTGGCACGAAAGTCTTCAAGTTTATGGGCAGCTTTGGTGTTATGCAGCCTAAGGGTATCTAGTCCAAATAAAATGGGCACGCTTGCTAGAACGCCATAGCGCAGGCGCGACTTTGGTAAACCTAGACCATCACCGATATCATCTCCAACGAGGGTGCGGGTCACACTGGCGTTCACAAGCTCAACAAATCTACCTTTCCTATTATCTTCGCCCATAATTTGTGAAGGCAAGCGATGTAAAGCATCTGCCAATGGCTTGCCAACCTTAAACTCCAAACGCTGAGTTGCAAGGTATGTATACAGCCATGTCCAGCATTCAGCTTCATTATTCGGTAGTCGTTTTAAATCAATACCCATCCACCAGCTGGCCAGATGCCATAGATGTAGAATGCCTTTAGCTTCTTCTTTGCTAATTCTGGCGCCAAGTACTCTCAATCCTCGCATAATCAATAAAGAGAATTGCAGATGAGTTGCCACCATATCGGTTTGATTAATAGGGATTCCCCAATATTGAGTATCCCATCCCTCTTTAATTAGTTTATGACGGACGATGGCGTGGATTTGGCGAACCTGTATACTTTGCCGCCACCCTTCACTACCAATAGCCAAAACACTATCAGCATTGTTCAGCTCTGGATGCTCAGATACGGCTAATATATAGGAATATGTACGCATCAACCTCGGTAGTGCATCATGGACCAGCGCCCCTGTTTTAATCAAAGGTACCGACAATGCTGGAATGCTATAGCCTGCCATCAAAGCAACATTTCTTAATAACCAAATAAGCATCAAGGGATAACGTCTATATGCCCTTGCGCCGACTTCTGCTAAGTCCGAATCAAACCATTTAGGATGGGCAGAAAATTGCGCCGCCAGAAGCTGAAAATCAGTTTCATAGACTAAGCTTGAGTCTATATTATGCTCTCTCGTTGTATTTTCAGCGCTAGGTTTTTCAGTATGGTTTAAAGATTCACTATTTGATGTTGTTGAAGATGATGCTGAAGAAAATGATTTTGAAGAAGACTTTAAGGTTGTCGTACTAGAGGCTTTAGCATCTGGTAAGCTATTAAGTACATAGGCTTGTAAAGGTTTAGCAAACTTTTTATTAGTCTTAAGAAGCCTATCGACAACAGGATCTCCAATATTATAGCCTTGGGTCATCTCATCGAGTAGCGTTTGCGACACTCTAAAGTCTTTCGGCAGCAGATATTTTCGGATACGTCTTAAAACCTGTAAATCATCATGATGATCTATCGCGGTGGTTCTACCATGCTGTTGTTTAAAACTTTTACTGTCTTTTGATATCATCATATAACTAATGTTCGCTTTAAATTATTCAGGTTTGAGTAGATTTAAAATACAATAAATAGAATATGAAGTGTAGGCTTATTTATGGTCAACTATCTCAAAGAATTATTTCTATCTCTATCAAACCTGTCTAACTTGTTTTTTTAGATTTGATATTTTTATTATCACTAAAACTATAGAATTTAGATGTCATACTTAAATTTTAAAAAAAATCATACCATGTAAAACGGGTGCAAACGCTACAAATTATAGGTTCAGCAAGTTTGATGGCGCAATAATGACTATTCGTTTTTATATACGTCCGCTATTGTGGTCACTACCATAGGGTGAGTCGTCTATAATATAATCAAGAAAATTTTTAATGTACTTTCTATTGCCCGCTATAGACCCAAAGGACCTCTTATGGAACCTAAACCCAGCGCCTCGCATAACCAACCTTCGTCTAATCAACCTTTGTCTAATCAAACAGCCAAATCGACACCATTTAAAAATGATCCAGATTTTAACAATGGTAAATGGTTTCCAAAATGGAAGCCTTTCCAAGGTGATTTAGATCAGCATGCCGTGGCTATCAATGAATATTTGCCCCCGGGTAAAAGCTTTGTGCTTGGAGTACAACATACATTTGCTATGTTTGGTGCTACGGTTTTAGCCCCACTACTCATGGGCTTTGATGCCAACCTAGCTATATTAATGTCAGGTATTTGTACCATATTGTTCTTTTTAATCACTGGCGGGCGCATGCCAAGCTATTTGGGATCTAGCTTTGCTTTTATCGGTCCAGTTATTGCTGCTACGGCTTATGCAGGTAGTGGCGCCAATCCAAACCTTAATATTGCGCTAGGCGCGATTATGGTCTGCGGTGCTATTTATGCTCTTATTGGTCTGCTCGTGATGAAAATAGGGACGGCATGGATCGAAAAACTCATGCCCCCTATCGTAACCGGTGCTATCGTTATGATTATTGGTTTAAACCTTGCACCAGTCACTATACAGGGTGTATCTGCTAATCAGTTTGATGCATGGGTGGCTACCCTAACAGTAATACTCATCAGTTGTGTGGCTATTTTTACTCGTGGCATGTTAAGACGCTTGTTGCTATTAATTGGCTTAATACTCTCTTACATTATTTATTATGTCGTAACCAATATGATGGGATATGGCACCCCGATTGACTTTAGTAGCGTACATCAAGCAGCTTGGTTTGGACTGCCTAGCCTGCATACCCCTCAGTTTGATAAAAACGCCATCGTACTAATAGCACCAGTCGCCTTTATTCTAATTGCTGAAAATCTTGGACATTTTAAGGCAGTGGAAGGTATGACTAAGTCGCATGTCACTCCTTATATAGGACGCTCATTCTTAGCGGATGGACTGGCCACTACCTTCTCAGCTGGGTTTGGTGGTACTGGGTTGACCACGTATGCTGAGAATATCGGAGTGATGGCAGTCACCAAGGTATATAGTACAACGATATTTGTACTGGCGGGACTGGTTGCTATTTTCTTAGGACTGTCACCAAAATTTGGCGCGCTGATCCAAAGTATTCCAGCGGCACTATTGGGCGGCGCCTCAATTGTGGTCTTTGGTTTAATTACCGTTGCAGGCATTAAAATTTGGATTGACAATAATATTGACTTTAATAAGAACAGTAATCTTATTATTGCCGCAGTCACCATTATCATGGGCACAGGTAATTTCAGTCTGCATATAGGTGAATTTGATTTGGGCGGAATCGGTACAGCGACTTTAGCAGCCATTGTACTAAATGCACTATTTAACCGTGAAATAGATAATGTAAAACGTAGTTTATAAATTTATAAGAACCCAAATAGCTTTAACTATAGTCAGCGAACTTATAAAGAGTCACGGTGTTAACCTCGTTAAGCCTACCCTAGTAGTACTTGCACTCGGTTGCCTTATGACTACTTTAAAGTTCTTTGACTATAAAAGCTCATTAAACGACGCTTAATTAAAAACCCATCATTGAATAATAATCAATGATGGGTTTTATAATTTTGAGGTTTATATCTGCTAATTTTACTTCTAATGATATCTTCAAGTAATATCTTTTACTAATGATATAGCATTATGACAAAAAGCGCTTAGAAGAAGGCAACTTTTGCATCAAAATCCAATAAACCGCTCCGGCTGGAATCAAACTTGCGTACCAAGATATATTATTAAATGTCAACGCAACGATGATGCCGATAACCATTGCAATAACCGCCGCCATATTAACGCCTCGATACGGACCATTTTTATCATAAAGTTTAGACACATCAAGTGTCCGCTTACGTATGATGTAGTAGTCCACTACCAATATAGCAAAAATAGGTCCTAAAAAGGCTGAATAGGTTTGGATAAACAGGTTTAGACCCGCTGCCGATTCATCTTTTACAAGCTCCCAGGGGAACGTACAAAACGCTAATAATCCAACGATGACGGCTGCCGTTTTGTATTTTAAATTAAACACGTCCATTAACGCATACGCTGCAGGTACCACATTATTTAAAATGTTGGTTGTTATCTGAGCAAAGGCAATAAATAATAATGTCACAACCAATAACAGCTTATTGTCTACCGCGCTTGAGAATACTTTGATAGGATCAACTTCTCCCGTTGCGCCTGAAACCATGATCCCAATCAAACCCATAAAAAGGGTGGCTGGTAAAATAGAGTTGGCATAAATAGCTACTTGGCGAAATATGCCTACATCTTCACGTAGCTCTCTTGAATAGTCAGAGACGTTTAATATCATGGTGCTATATACACCCAAAAACAACATGGTCGCTCCCCAAAATGGCGCACCCCATGTCCCTTCAATTGAAATTAAGTTGGTTGAAATGGCATCACCATATTTGTTTATAACGCTAAAGAACATATAGATCAAAGAGCCAATGATAAATACAGAACCGATGTTCTCAAGCCACTTAATACCATGAAATCCAAGTACAGAGAGCGCTATTTGCAAGGCTTGGAATCCAATAAAAAACACAATAAGGTTGTCATAGCCAAATAAGGTTGCCGATACTAGATTTAAAGCGCCCGCGCCAATCCAGCTTTGAAACCCAAACCAGACAATCGCTGGCACCGATCTCACCAATGCAGGTATACGAGTACCCCCAAAGCCAAATGCTGATCGCGCTTGCACCATAAAAGGGATACCATATTTATGACCCGCCTGCCCGTTGATCATTAAAGCGGCACCAATGACGGTACAACCGATTGCGATGGCAACCACAACCTGTACTAAGTTCAGAGTTCCCACCAGCCCTGAACCTACTGTAAACGTTCCGATAGATACACAACCACCTAGCCACGCAAATAAATAAGACCAAGGGCCCATAATTCTCGTTGCTTGAGGTGCAAGACTCTCTTCACCCACTGCTTTATTTTCAATGACATCCACGCCAACGTGAGCAGTAGATATGTTTGTTTGACCCATATTATTTTTCCTAATGTTAACTTTCCATGAATGTAAAGGCGCAACGTAGTTCGATAACAGCTAGCTCTTCAAAAATTAGCTTGATTTAGTAGCTCTATTTAATAGTGAACTGTTAGCTTTAACCCTTAAAATGACCTACATTGACATCCTATATATGCAAAACCTTTGTCCTAAGCTGCACTTAGCTTTGGATAGGTTCAGCATATGCCCCTATTTTGCTGGTTTTAAGTTCGCAACCAACGAGCGCTTCAACCATGCGCGTTGCAACAACCACGCCATCTATTACAGGCACACCTGTCTCTTGTGATAACCATTCTGTTAGGTCTGCCATTCCCGCGCATCCTAAAACTACAGCTTCACAATTGTCTTCACGTATCGCTTTTAGTATTTCATCACGTACCTTTTCTTTAGCACCAGACCCCGGCTCTTCAAGTGCCAACACTGGTATTGATGCCGAACGCACCCGTCTACATCGATGCGATAAGCCGTATCCATGGATCAAGTCTTCAATGACGGGTACCGAACGTGGCAATGTAGTCACCACACTAAATGACGTAGAGATCATACTGGCGGCTTTTACAGATGCCTCACAGATACCTAGAACAGGACCGGAGAAAACTTCTCGACAAGCGCCGATGCCTGGATCGTCAAAACAAGCGACCACCACCCCATCTATTCCCTCTTCTTCAGCTTGTTTCAATCGTTTAATAAGCCCTGGTACTGATAAGGCTTCATCATGGTGACCTTGAATACTCGCAGGCGCATCTGTTCCAGAAGCACCGATAATAACTGTTCCAGAACTTGCACGTTGGCGTGCACTTTCTACAATCTTATCCGTCATAGACTGGGTTGAATTTGGGTTAATCACTAAAATTTTCATGCAAGCTCTCTACAATTTGTTAAAAAATGTTTGCTAATGTTTTTTATTGTTAACTATAATTGTTAACAATTCAATAGATATTTTTAATTTTTGTTGTTTCACTACCTCGCTATTCTTATAATGTCACTATTATCCGTAAGTATTATCAAACAACATAAAGAGAGTTATGTTTCCAGAGCAGGATATAATCAGCGCCATTGTTAATGCGATTGCAGAACAACGTTTACCCGCAGGTACCAAACTTGGGGAGCAGATGTTGAGCGACTTATTTAATTGTAATCGTGCGAACGTCAGGCGCGCGCTGTCTACACTTGCGACAATGAATATTGTGCAATTAGAACCCAATCGCGGGGCTTTTGTTTCAATACCATCGCCTAAAGAATCACGTCACGTTTTTGAAGCTCGGCGTGTTATTGAATGTAGTCTTGGGGCAGGGATTATTGAAAATGCAACGGTAAAAGATATTGAGGACTTGCATACTTTTATAAGTGAAGAGCATGAGGCGACCTTTAAGGGAAATAACCCTTTGGCTCTGCGCTTATCACGTAAGTTTCATATTTGCTTGGCGCAAATTGCTGGCAATAAGGTTTTAGAACGTATCTTGTATGAATTGACGTTACGAACGACGTTAATTATTGGTTTATACGCCCAGTCTAAGAGCAATATATGTCCGAAAGAGGAACATTCGCAAATCGTAAATGCTATTAAAAAAAGGGATGAGAAACGGTTAGTTGAGCTTATCAGGCAACATCTCGATCATCTTGAGTCTAATTTAGATTTTGATAAAATCTCAAAACCTTTTAGTGTTTTAAATCAGCTAGGATAGTTTGCTTATATCTTGATGAGTATAATAAGTAATATGATGCTAATTAATTCCAATAATGCGAAACGACTTAAACTTTAATTATGTAGTGCAGATTTCTGCTTTAATGAGCCAAAATAGATTGCAAACATGGTTAAAAGTTCAAGTATTACTCATGTAGACTTAGCGAGGTTAACGCAGTAACCGTTTAGTAGTTCTTTGACTATAGATGTTAACTATTTATTAGCTACCTGCTAAATTACTCTTTAAAAAAAATAAATCCCAACGTAAATAAAACCATACTTGCATAAAAAAACCCACCGCTAACTTTAGCGATGGGTTTCAATATATTGTAACTGTGTCAACGGTTTGGCTAACTGACTAATAGCAAATAACGAGATGGGATCTCATCATTGAACTTATTTAGCAGCGGCAGCTTGAGTAGCAGCAACTTCAGCAGCGAAGTCTTCTTCTTTCTTCTCGATACCTTCACCCACTTCAAAACGTACGAAATCTTTGATCGTAACGCCATCAGTTTTTAGGACATCGCCAACCTTTTTGTCATTGTCCATAACGTATGCTTGACGAACCAATACCACTTCATCAAGATATTTACGCAGACCACCTTCTATCATTTTTTCAATGATGTTATCAGGCTTGCCTGATTCACGTGCTTTGGCTTCAGCGATATCTTTTTCACGCGCCAATACATCCGCAGGTACGTCGGTATCATTAACAGCAACTGGGTTAAATGCTGCAATGTGCATTGCTAAGCTTTTACCGCTTTCTTCGTTACCGCCTTCAGTTGATACTACTACACCAATACGTAGACCATGACGATAAGAAGCTAAGTTTTCACCTTCAACAATCTTGGCACGACGTACTTGAATGTTTTCACCGATTTTTTGAACCAAAGATACACGCGCTTCTTCAACGGTTTGATCATCGCTATACTGTAAGTTAGCAATAGCTTCTGGATCTGTCGTATCATTTGCAAGTGCTAATTCAGCTACTTTTTCAGCGAAGGCTGTGAAGTTGTCATCTTTAGCAACAAAGTCAGTCTGACAGTTTACTTCTAATAAGATGGCTTTATTGCCTTCATGTTTGATAATGATGGCGCCATCAGCAGCAATATTACCCGCTTTTTTAGCCGCTTTAGCTTGACCTGATTTACGTAGGTTATCGATTGCAGTTTCAACGTCACCACCTGTTTCTTCTAGTGCCTTTTTACATTCCATCATACCAAGGCCAGTACGGTCACGAAGCTCTTTTACTAATTTAGCAGAAATCTTTGACATATTTTTCCCTCTATAGTGAGTCATTATGATTATAAATTAAAAAATCATGAAAGCTGAGTGTAAGTTCAGAAAATGACAAGGGCATGACGAGGTTTACCACATCATGCCACTCTAAGTCATTTGATATCTATATCTTTAAGTAAAAGACAATAATATAAAGTGAATAATAATTATTCTGTAAATAATTGTCGCTACTTAACTTATCAATTACTCAGCTGAATCAGTTTGTGCTTCAGTCGCAGTCACTTCTTCTTTAGGCGCTTCTTGTGTAGGCGCTTCTTGTGTAGGCGCTTCTTGTGTAGGCGCATCTTCAGCAACTGGTGCTTCAGGAGTGCCGCCAGCTTGAGTCTTAGCATATTCTTTACCAGCAATGATAGCATCAGCCATACGTGTCACATATAGACTTACCGCACGAATAGCATCGTCGTTTGCAGGAATAACGTAATCAACGTTATCAGGATTAGAGTTTGTATCAACGATACCAATAACTGGGATACCTAAGTTCTTAGCTTCTTTAATAGCGATTGCTTCGTGATCCACATCGACAACAAAGATAGCATCAGGTAGGCCGCCCATGTTCTTAATACCACCTAAAGAGCGCTCTAGTTTTTCCATAGCACGGGTACGTTCTAAAGCTTCACGCTTAGTAAGCTTAGCAAATGTACCATCTTCAGCTTGTTTTTCTAATTCTTTAAGACGGTTGATAGACTGGCGTAAAGTTTTCCAGTTAGTCAACATACCACCTAACCAGCGATGATCAACATATGGTTGACCAGCACGCTGAGCTTGTTCGCGAATGATTTCGCTTGCAGCACGTTTAGTACCAACAAATAATACTTTGTTGTTTTTAGCAGCTAAGTTGTTTACAAACGTTAATGCTTCATTAAAAGCTTTAACCGTATGCTCAAGATTAATGATATGAATTTTGTTGCGTGCACCAAAGATGTACTGGTTCATTTTTGGGTTCCAAAAACGAGTTTGGTGACCAAAGTGTGCTCCAGCCTGTAGTAGGTCGCGCATTGGCATTTTAGTTGGACTATTTGACATGTGAATTCCTTAAGATATGGGTTATGCCTCCACACTGCAAAAATTACCGATTTATCGACACGCATTTGTTTATAATTTAGTCCAAGGAATACTCTAACTCTAAAAGAAGACTATCTATAAGACTAACAAACAACAAATTAATCAAGTCGACAAACACCCAGCAACTCTTAAACGCAATGTGTGTGTCATTGGTTATATGTAAATTTAAAATACTCGTTTTTATTTCAATTCACTGTTCTTTGAATTTATCGATTAAGAGTAATAAAGCCGTTCAACGATAAAAGCATTAAACATCAAACGTACTACCATTTTCTAATCGAATTCAGCAAACAATTTTTAGAAATAAAACAAGGCGCATATTTTAACATAAATAGTTGTCAAGTAGAAGTAATGCTGATTAATATTAATGTGACTTATTCTATATACTCTTTATCTAAATTTATGAGGTTTAGTTTCATAATCATTTAAACAAAAATTACCCAAACAAATAATCACCTAAACAAAAGTATATGGGTGCGTGCTATAAGGTGTGTGCTATAATACTCACCTTAATAATCTAAACAATATAGGGCTGTATGACATAAGCCTATATAGCACCCTAAATGTTTTTTACTTAATAATAAAAACTTTTTTACGACTTGCTCAAGTCATTAAACGACTGGCTTAATTGCATATGCCATTTCGAACTAACATCTATTATTTGATTAATTATTAAGGTATCAATAGTCCTCATGTCTATAGATCAAACAAAAAGTTAGGCAAATAGTTAATCAAATAATTATACAAATCCTTGAATAAACAACTTCTAAGTACACATACTACTAAATCCATCTACGAAAAATAATTATATTATGAACGATTCAAAAGATTTAATTCTATCCCCTGATGCTATTGAGAAAATGAGAGTGGCCGGCAAGCTTGCCTGCGATGTACTGGTTATGCTTGATGAGCACGTAAAAGCAGGTGTCACTACCGAAGCATTGAACACTTTAGCGCACGATTATATTGTAGATGTTCAAGGCGGTATACCAGCTCCATTAAACTACGGACAACCCCCTTTTCCTAAGTCAATTTGCACCTCGGTTAACCACGTTGTTTGCCACGGTATTCCAACGGAAAATAAAGTATTAAAAGAGGGTGATATCATCAATATTGATGTTACCGTAATCAAAGATGGGTACTATGGAGATACCTCTAAGATGTGGATCATCGGTGAGGGGTCAATCATGGCACAGCGTATCTGTGATGTGGCACAAAAAGCCTTGTACGCGGGTATGGCCGCTGTAAAAGATGGTGCGCATCTTGGTGATATTGGTGCAGCGATTCAGCAAGTAGTCGAGCCTGAACGCTTTAGTATTGTCAGAGAGTTCTGTGGTCATGGGATTAGCAATCAATTCCATCATGAACCACAGGTTATGCACTATGGACGTAAAGGCACGGGTATGCAGCTCAAATCTGGTATGACATTTACCATTGAGCCCATGATTAACCAAGGCACGTGGAAAACTAAAATACTCCCTGATCAGTGGACTGCCATCACCAAAGACCGTAAGTTGTCGGCACAGTGGGAACACACCCTAATGGTCACTGACAATGGCTGTGAGGTATTTACCACACGTCCAGAAGAAGATTTAAGTTTTATAACTACTTAGTACACGTAAAAGACTGCCTAGGCAGTCTTTTTTTTGGCATTATTATCGATAATCTTTAATCGTTTATTTGGTATCGTTTATTTTTTAAAAATGACCTTTTTTCAATTATCTTTTTCAAAAATAGAACGTTATTAAGTGAAATGTTATTGAATTCATTATATATTAATAGAATGAGATGTATGTAAGATATATATGCGTATGAGGACATTTGATTGATTGCTCAATTGCCACACAACCTAACTTTAATCGTAGCGTATTCTTTAATAACACTTATAGCCTTTTAGACTTATAGCTTTTTAGATAAGTATAGAACACTAGCCCTTGGAACCCGTAATTACTATGTTTATTGACGAACAAACTGATCCCCTTATTACACCATTACCTAATCTGTCTGATAGTGACTCAAGAAACTTAGGTATACCGCAGTGGCTTAAAACTGTCGAAGCCGATATATCAGCGGCTTTAGTAAAAGGGGTAAATATTCGGCAACTTGTTGAAGCGCGTGCTCATGCCATAGATACTCTACTTAAGGCACTTTTTAAACATCATGGCCTGACACAAACAAGCCTAGCGCTATTTGCCGTTGGTGGGTATGGGCGGGGTGAACTGTCGCCCTATTCGGACGTTGATATTCTACTCCTCGCACCAGAAATCGTCGATGCTGAGGATGGCAAGAAAGTTGATGCGTTTGTTGCAAGCCTTTGGGATGTAGGCATAGAGCCTGGTTTGGCGGTACGCAGTGTGGATGACTGTCTCAATATGGCTGAAGATCTCACGGTTGCTACCAATATGTTAGAAACACGTTTACTAATTGGCAACGACACTTTGAGCACAGTACCAAACGAGATCGTAAAAGAAGTATGGTCGCAAAAGGATTTTTTTAACGCAAAAATGGAGGAAGCACGTCGGCGTTATTTACGTCATAACGCGACGGAATATAATTTAGAGCCAGATATTAAGAAGTCGCCAGGTGGTCTGCGTGACATTCATACCATAGGCTGGATTACAAAACGTTATTTTAGAATCAGTAAATTATATGATCTTGTACCGCAAGAATTTATGACGGAAAAAGAGTTTGATGAGCTGATGTTTGCCGAAGGCTTTTTATGGTTGATACGTCATCATCTACATCATTTGACTGGACGTAACGAAAATAAATTACTGTTTGATTATCAGCGTGATATTGGTGAGCGTATGGGCTATATCCAAATGCCAGATGATGAGCCAAATGCCGCTGTTGAACGCTTTATGCGCGATTACTACCGCTGCGCTATGCAGATATCTTCGTTGTCAGAAATGCTAACGTCACATTATTATGAGACGTTGATCGAAGCGCGTCTGCCTGAAGCGGAACGTCCCAAAAAGATAGTATTAAACGCCCGTTTTAATAAGATTGGCAACAACGCTATTGCCATCGCACATCATCATGTTTTTGCACAGCATCCTGAAGCCATTTTAGAGATGTTTTTATTAATGGGTCAGCATGGCATTAAATATATTCGTACCCGTACTCTGCGCGCTTTAAAAATCGCAGCTCGAGGTATCGATCACGCTTATCGGGAAAACCCAGTTCACAAACAACTGTTTATAGATAATTTAAAAGAGCAAAACTATCTGTTCCAACGTTTACGTATTATGAAACGTTATGGGGTGCTCGCCAACTATATGCCCCAGTTCAAAGACTTGATTGGACTGATGCAATATGATTTGTTTCATCGTTACACGGTAGATGCGCATATCTTACTGCTGATACGTATGCTGCACCGTTTCACCGACCCAAAATATCAAGACGAGTTTGCCCTAGTTAGTTCTATATATCAACGTATCGAGCGCAAAGAGATTCTCGTATTAGCGGCGATTTTTCATGATATTGCTAAGGGACGTGGGGGCGACCACAGTGAGCTGGGTGAAGCCGATGCAATTGAGTTTTGCTTAGCACATGGTATGAGCGAGGCGGACGCCAGACTTATAGGATGGCTGACCCGCTATCATCTATTGATGTCGATGACCGCTCAAAAACAAGACATCTCTGACCCTGAGGTGGTCGCAAAATTTGCAGATATCGTTGGTAATGTCACTCATCTTAACCATTTGTATGTCTTAACGGTGGCTGATATGAACGCCACGAATCCACAGCTATGGAATAGCTGGCGTGCCAGTTTGATGAGACAGCTATATACGCAAACACGGCGAATCTTACGCGCAGACTTAGATGCCCCCACCAATCGTCAAGAAATGATTGAAACTACGCGCAAACAGGCGTTAGCGATGTTGGATAAGGTGGACAATCAGCACATGAAACGTGATGAGGTATTGGCGCTATGGGATGAACTTGGTGATGAGTACTTTTTGCGTGAAATACCTGAAGCCATTATGTGGCATACAGAAGCTATCCTAAATCATCCTCCAATTGGCCGAGCCTCTGATGCCAATAGCGAACCTTTAATAGCCCTGCGTGAACACCGTGAACTAGCCCTTGATGCAGTGCAGATTTTTATCTACACTCAAGATCAGGCCAATCTATTTGCAGTTACGATGGCTGTATTTGACCAAATGAACCTTGATGTTCTAGATGCGCGTATTATTACGGCGACTCGCGACTTTGCTTTAGATTCGTATGTCCTACTCGATCGTCAAGGTACATTATTGACCGACCCCGAATCAAGAGCAGAGCTGACGCACCGTCTTATTGATGCCTTCAAAAACCCAGAAACACCTAAGCTTGTCAAAAAGCGGTTGCCAAGACGTCTCAAGAACTTCCAAGTTCCTACCACCATTAATTTTACTTATAATGCAGCAAGTCATCAACATGTCATGAGTTTGACCACGCTTGATCAACCAGGATTGTTGGCTCGTATTGGTCAAATATTTTTGAATGAAGATATTGAAGTGCATGCCGCGCGTATCACAACGCTTGGCGAGCGGGCTGAAGATTTGTTTTATATCAGCGATATAGATGATAAAGCCCTAAACGATGATAAGCTCGAACGATTAAAATCTGCATTAATTGATGTGCTAGACCCAAATCAAGTACAAGACTGATCGAGCACAAGATTAGTGATAAATAAGTTATTATCATAATTACTATCATCTATTTATTTAAAGCTGTTTAGTACTATTTATTCTTAATTAAATAGATAGTATTAGACATTTAGTTCAATACAATTAGGGGCGCTCTAGAGTTACCCCAAACGAATAAAGTAGGCTTAGCATGAACCCAAAGTTAGACTTATTACACCCCTACCCCTTTGCCAAAATGAGCAAATTATTAGCCGACTCAACGCCTGCTAAAGAGTATGAGGTCATAAAACTGGGTATAGGTGAGCCAAAACACGTGCCGCCTAGTTTCGTAATAGAAACACTTGCTGATAATTTGCTAAAAGTGCAGAATTATCCCTCGACCAATGGTTTACCTGAGCTGCGTCAATCAATAGCTGCGTGGTTAACCCGTCGTTTTCATCTAAATACTATCAATCCAGACAGCCAGATTATCCCAGTGATGGGAACGCGTGAAGCCATTTTTAGTTTTGTTCAATCAGCAATTGATACAAGTTCTTTCGATTTAATTCATGAAAATACAGACTCAGAAGTAGATAACGTTTTACAGTCTACAAAATCTAAAACCATAGAATCTGAACCAGTAGTTGTCATGCCCAATCCTTTTTATCAAATATATGAAGGAGCATGCTTACTGGCAGGGGCTCAACCTTACTTTATTCCTTGTACCAAACAAAACAGTTTCAAAGGCGACTATCTTTCTATACCTGCTGATATTTTGGATCGTACCCAAGTGGTTTTTGTCTGTAGCCCTAACAATCCAACGGGTGCAGTAATGACTGAATCGGATTGGCAAGCTTTGATAGCTTTATCTGATCAGCATGATTTTATTATCGCAAGTGATGAGTGCTATAGCGAATTGTATTTTGAACAGCCGCCTGTTGGTTTACTTGAAGCGTGCGCTAATATGGGTCGACATGATTATAAAAACTGCGTGGTGTTTCACTCGTTATCAAAACGCTCGAATTTACCAGGGTTACGCTCAGGGTTTATTGCCGGTGACGCCAGTCTATTAAAGCCCTATTTACAATATCGCACGTATCAAGGCTGCGCCATGTCCATTCATCATCAGCTCGCGTCAATTTCTGCGTGGGAAGATGAAGAACATGTTGCGCATAACCGTGAGCTATATGCACGAAAATTTGATTTGTGGATGAACGAGCTTGGGGATGCCTTAAACTTAACTAAACCTGATGCAGGCTTTTATTTATGGGTTCAAGCGCCTAGTAAGTTTACAGACAGCCAAGGCGAACCTGACGATGAAGCCTTCGTCAAAGCTCTATATGAAGAGCTGAATATAAATGCATTGGCAGGACGCTATTTATCACGTGAAGTCGATGGCTTTAACCCGGGTAAAGGATTTGTACGTTTGGCATTAGTTGCGAGTGTAGATGAAAGCCGAGAAGCCATAAAACGTATAAAAAAATTGTTGCAGCTATAAATACTATTTGACGCCGATAGGCGCGGTTAAGGGCACATAATCAAGAATAACTTATATAAATAAAATGCTAAGCTTTAATTTCTATAATCTCTAACTGCTAAGTGATAATGTATTCATCGATGACCCAATCAAGCTTGCATACTATATATTCATATAGAAGATTATTGTGAAATCCTCAATGATAAAGTGGTAAGCTAGAAACAATGTGAAATAACACTATAATCGCTATATTGTGTGTGGGACCAATGAACCAAGGAGTGGTTTATGAATAGGTTAGACTTTAAGCAGCCACCGTTTGATGTATTAACACCCGCTGAACGTGAAAGCTTAAAAAATCAAACTCAAATACTATATGTCGCCAAAGATGATCCGTTGAGCTTGGATGAGTGTCAGTATTTCTACGTGGTTTTAAAAGGCCGTATTCAAAAAAGCCTCAATGAAGTTGAGCTTAGCGACTATGCTGCGACTGCATATAGCAACGATTGGTTTGATGCTCGCAAATCTCCTGCCAAGCCCGCTACTCAAACTTATAACGAACATAACGGTCTGGCCGAAAGCTCTTTTTTAGCTAATGGCACTCCTAATAACACTTATCACTATCTGGCACTTGAAGACAGCTTATTATTACAAGTCAATCCAGTAGCCATAGATAGACTCTCCTCCCAAAATCGTCATATTAGAAACCTGCTCAGTGACGATCTTACCGATAGAATGCAAGCCTACAAGCAGCGCGGCGTAGGCGCTCAAAGTGCATCTACACAGTCAGGATCAGCACATTCTGATAAGAGTTTGAACTCGGCTCAAGCCGAATCGCAGCAGCTTATGCTGCAGCCCGTTACCGCCATAAACATGCTCGATGTGCATATCATATCTGACACAGCAAGCTTATATGAAGCGGCAAGCACCATGACCCAAGCGGGATTAAAACACGTCTTAGTAAAACGCGAGCCTACTGTCGATTACCACCCTACCCGTTCAAAGCAAGGCAATTTAGGTATATTAACCGATGCTGATATTTGCCGAGCGGTTAGTGCGCGCGAAGACATGAGCGATGTGCTTTGTAGTAAGTACGCTAAATTCAATCTATATACCATCTCACACGATCAAGACATTAGCGAAGCTTTATTAGCAATGATACGTTATCGAGTACATCGGCTGCCTGTCATTGATGATAATAAAGACATCATTGGGGTACTGGGTCAAACAGATTTACTAGCATTTTTAAGTCATCATTCACAGCTTATTACCATTCAGATTGAACAAGCCAGCAGCATTGAGATGTTAAAGCAGCCGGTAGATTTAATTGGACAATACATTCGCGCGCAGCACAAAAATGGTATCAAAATTAGTGTAATTAGCCGTATTGTACAAGCGCTAAATGCTCAGGTATTTGCTAAGCTATGGCGTCTAATTGTTCCAGATATGGTATATGAGAATTCCTGTATCATCGTTATGGGCTCAGAGGGGCGCGGCGAGCAGATCATGCGTACCGATCAAGACAATGCTTTGATCATCCGCAATGGTTTTAACGACCCTAATATGGCAGAGTACGCGCATACTTTTAACCATACCTTAGCGGATATGGGTTATCCGCTTTGTGATGGCAACATCATGATAACCAACCCGATATGGCGCTTGCCAATCAATCGATTCAAAACCCAAATTACCACTTGGTTTAATCAAAGCGAGCCCGAACACGCCATTTGGATCTCATCTATTCTCGATGCCGCTTATGTATGCGGGGATGAAAGTTTATTAAACAGTTTACGAGACCATATCCAGCTGGCTTTTCACAACTCAGACCCTATGTTAATTCGTAACTTTGCTAAAGCGGCGTTACAGTTTGGCGATGTGAACCAGTGGTGGCAAAAATTTATGCCCCTAATTGGCAAGCCTGCACCGCAAGATATTGATCTTAAAAAAGCAGGAATTTTCCCATTAGTGCATGGTATCCGTACGATGGCGCTTGAAAATGACATCTTTGAGGTCACCAGCACCAAAGGCCGTTTGCAAGAATTAGTAAGAGCAGGGGTCATCAACAAAAACCGGTCTGAAACCTTAAACGAAGCGTTAGAGTTCTTTATGGCTAGACGTCTAGATATTGCGCTAACGACTGAGGACAAGCTTGCGCGTCAAGTTGACCCGAGCACGTTATCCGCCCTAGAACGCGATCTGCTAAAAGAATGCTTAAATGTGGTCAAAAGCTTTAAAAATGAGCTTAGTCAGCGCTATCATTTAGAGGTTAGCTAGTATGCGCTTTTTTAATCAGTTAAAGTCAAACTGGTATCAAAAACGGCTGACTCGCCCAGAGTTGATGCCGATGTTTAACCCGCCTCGTCCTAATGAATGGGTTGCTATAGACTGTGAGATGACCGGACTAAACCCTAAAAAAGATCACCTGTTGTCTATAGCTGCGATACATATCAACGGGTCACGTATTGATACAGGTCAAGGTATTCATCTCATATGTCGACCGCCTGTTATGCCAAAAAAAGACACCATAATTATTCATGGATTAAGACCGATCGATGTAGAAAATGGCTTAAGCTATGAGCAAATGCTTGATCAATTATTGCCTTTTATTGGCAACCGTCCCATCGTTGGATTTTGTACAGAGCTTGATATTGGCTTTCTAAACCCACTCATTAAAGCCTATATGGGCACGGCACTACCTAATACCATTGTTGATATACGTACACTTTACAACCGCTATAGTGGCAATCGCACACAAGGTGTGGCACACCAATCGCAGCATTTAACCGCCATTTGTCAGCAATTAAAGCTTCCTGACTTAGAGGCTCATGACGCTTATAATGATGCGGTCATGACGGCAATGGCTTTTTTACATCTCAAACAATAGCGCATCTTGTGACAGCGAGCTGAGCTTCTCCTCTATTCGCATGGCGTAAATGAACACTCGATTCTCTATTAATTCCAAATCTGAAAATTAACATATTGAGGAAAGCGAGTGCAGACGCTACAAGTAGTAGGTTCCGCTAGTTTGACAAAGATAGGTTGTTTTTCAGAAAAGGTATAAACATAAATCTTTAGATACTTTTTTGATATAGTATGTATTCAGGCTGTTTGACGTTATAATAGGCAGGATTTGGCGTACCTAAATTACTGAATATTAGGGCGAAGTCCTAGCAACAAGCAAAGTGTTGCTGCTATTGACTTATATACTTGTATCTAATTAATAGATATTGCTTAATTTACTCATCATTTTTATTCACTGTTAATTTTATGATCTTACCCTCTACAACATCAGTGTCGCTATGTCATGCCATTCGCACTGTGGCTTTTTTTGTGCCATTTACTCTTGCCTGTTCCACACTTCACGCTAAGCTTCCAGAGGCCATAGCTTCTGCTATAAACAATGCTAATATTAGCGAAGATGATCTTAGTTTGATAATTATGGCAGTAGAAAATAAAGACGCGATGGCGGATGTTAATACAGCATCTTCTGATTCAAAAGTCTCTATAAACACAGCCCATGCAAACAAAGCCATAGCAAAGACCAGACTACCGTATGATGCTTCATATTCAAACGACTCATATTCAAACGACTCGGATTCAAGTAGCTTTAATTCAAGTAGCTCTAATTCTAGCAGCTCAGTTTCAAACAACTTAGCTCCAAATCAATCTGTAGATAGTGACTCAAATAGCCGTATAAAAAGTGATAATACCAACGATGTAGAATCAGATGACAATTTGACTAACGACACTATCCTAGCGCCGCTCGATACCTACGTAGAATCCGCACCTGTAAACCATACATTTGATACTGATCCATTGACGTATCCAATTAGACACCTAGTAGATGTGCCGCGCACGCCAGCCAGCACTATGAAGCTTATACCGACCTTTGTAGCGCTTGATATGTTAGGGCCGGACTTTGTATGGTTTACCAACGTATTTTACACCGGCCATATTCATAACAACACGCTATATGGCGATTTAATCATTCAAGGCAGTGGCGACCCAAAGCTTACCCACCAGCGCTTAAGCATGATGCTAGAGCAAGTTCGGCGGGCAGGTATTCAGCATATTAACGGCGATATCATCCTTGATAGTTCTATATTCCAAGGTATCAGCAAAGACCCTGCGGCATTTGATAATGATCCACTGCGTCCTTACAACGCAAGTCCAGATGGTTTATTAATTAATTTTAGTAGTATCGAAGTCACCACAATACCGCATAAAGAGGATGAAGATAATCCAAATAAAGAGGCGAACCAAAGCCAACAACACATAGCTCGCCTACTTTATAAACCCAAATTAGCGGATTACACCCTGCCCAAGACTATTAATGTGCGTCAATCAGGCCGATGTACCACCATCAAACAGGCCTTATCGCCTAAATGGGGTCAGGATAGCTTACACTTTAATATCTCATTGCCAGAGTCTTGCGGCGCGCATACCTTTTATATTGCCTATCCAGATGCCAAAGAATTTGCCAAGCGAGTTGTCAAACAGAAGTGGGTAAGCTTAGGCAATACCTTGACTGGTAGCATTAAGTTTTTGGGGTTAAGTAACACTGTTGCAGGCGATATCATCAATACCGAGCATCCACTCAAAACCCGTTATGGAACCTATAAAGACATGGACAAAACAACGGATAATACGGACAATGGCACTCTTAAAACAAACGATTTAGTATTAACGTCATTCCCGATACCCTTTGTCAGCTACCCCTCTTTGCCTTTATCGAAACAAATACATGACATCAATCATTACTCAAATAATGTCATGACTGAGCAGCTCACTTTATCCTTACCTGTTTATGCAAATAAAATAGCACAGACCAGATCAGACGCTGAGGCAACCGATGATCTACAACACAGTCAAAAACCTCCAACAGCGTATGGCTCTAACCACTATAGTTCTCACAATTATAATTCTGCTAACTATGTCAATGCTTTGAGCACTATTGATCAGTGGTGGCAAAATAACCTAGAAACGCCGCCGCCTATCATGACCAACGGTTCAGGATTATGCCGAAACTGTAGCGTTACAGCTGATAATTTGGCTGAGCTATTAAGTACGGCTTATACACATCCAGATTTTGATACCTATGTTAATTCGTTAGGCATCGCAGGGGTGAGCGGCACCATCAAAGAGCATGCAAAAAGAAAACCTAATTCAAATGCGATAGGACGGGCTTGGATAAAAACGGGTACATTGAATAATGTCACCTCTATGGCAGGCTATGTCTATGGTAAGTCAGGTCAGACTTATGTGGTAGTCGGCATCATCAACAGCTCAGACAAGATCAATACCTACAACGCTAGGTATGTATTAGATACTATGTTAGATTGGACGGCGCAGCACTAATTTTTTAGTTATTCTTAGCCTATATTAATAGTATTGTACAAAGTGAAGACATAGCTTTATATCGAACCGACTCGGAGCAGATCATGGAGAGGATTTATTTTGACAGTTGGGAGACGCTGGTTAGAATTGTGATTGCGTCTGTGTTTGTCTATGTGTGTATCGTCGTATTGCACAAGCTCTCGGGGAAGCGATCGACCTCTCAGCTCAATAATTTTGATTGGGTCGTTACTGTCATGATTGGTGCAATCGGTGGCAGCACCATTGTTGGTAAAAGTGTGCCTGTTATAGAAGGTATGGCGTCTATTGTGACATTGCTGCTACTTCAATATATGGTGACAAAATATGCCTCCATCTCGACCGAATTTGCTTCCATTATCTTATCGGAGCCTAGAGTTGTCTTTTATCAAGGAGAGTTTTTACCAGAAGCAATGCGTCAAGAGCGGCTCACCAAGCAAGAGATAGAAGGGGCATTACGGGGTCAGGGGATTCACGATCATGATGATGTTGCCGCAGTCGTTTTTGAAAGTGATGCCACGCTGACGGTGATTCCAAAGAGGGACTTGAACAATCGGTTTGATAAGGATGGAAATTTAAAGCCCTCAGATACGTTAGATTGTTTGACCTAATACACTGATGATGCCAAATGCTACGTCACTTGTAGCCCAAACAACTATAGTGAACGAAACCATAACCTTCAAAATCATAGCCTTCAAATCATAGATTGCCAAACCGTAGCATATAAAAGCATACGCTAAAACCACACTCTATATCGTCAGCGAACTACTAAGTGGTTAAGGTATTAACCTTGAACAGCCTACTTTAATAGTACTCATACTCGGTTGCATTGTAAGCATTTTGGATTTATTTGACTATAGAACCCTATAAAAACATAACACACAAAAAAAAGGATAAAGACTCAGTCTTTATCCTTTTTTAGCACTAAAAAATACTTAGATTATTTAATAGCTATTAGCTAATACAAAAACTGTCAGTTAACACGATAAATTAATTAATGCGATAAATTAGTTAATGCGTGACCATGTTTGACTACGCTTCAAGAAAGGCATACCTTTGATATTGCCAGTTAGCTTCAAGGTTTGACCATTACTAGCGAGCTTAACCGTACCGCCGTACACTTTACCACTTTCTGGATCGACCAAATCACCACCAGACCAAGTATTGTTACCTTGAGACTTAAGTTTAGTCAAAATTGGTAAACCAACAATAGGCTTGTTCTTTAACGACCCTTTACACAATGTACAAACTTCATTCGCTTTAGAAGCATCATTAACCTTAATGATTTTGCCTGTTACCACGCCGTTTGATTCCGTCATTTTAATAACGGCTTTCTTTTCTTTAGTTTTATCATCAACACTTTGCCACTGAGTGCCGTTAAGTGAGGCCGCCATCGCAGTAGTAGATAAAAGACCAGTTAAAGCAGTTGCAGCAAGTAAAGTAGTTAAGCGTTTCATATCGACTCCTATCGAAAATAAAAAATCCATTTAAGGGATGAAATTAAGAACTATAAAAATTAACTAACACAAATAGTAAAGAGCTTATCGATTAAGGTAGAATTCTAATAAAATGAATAAGATAACCTAACTATATGAGGTCTATTTATGAAATTAAACTCATAATACAATGTAAAATTTCATTTGTCGAACAAAAAAACCGAAAAATTGTTCATTTATAATTAAATTATCTAAACCCCTCTATTCAAGAAACAATATGGTATAAATGTTGCTGAAAAGGGATTAAAAATTCACTTAGTACCCATCATCTAAGTGCTAATATAAGCAATCAACGCCCTAAAACTCGGTATTTCAGCCTTTTAAAAGAGCGCTTTAATTGAGTTATATCAAATACATACTCACTATTATTTATAACTCACCTATTCAAATCATATTTACGTGCTGCGATAGAAGTATGTTTAAGCTTCAAATTTTTATCAGCAACAATTAGGCCTATCTCCTACAATACCATCCTTATGGATTAGGATTTCATAATACTTGGTTAAGATTAAAAAGCACTAATCAAAACTTGAATGTATTGAAGACAACTGCCTCTAAAATAACCTACACAGTAAAAGTGAAACCTATGCTCTTAAAATATATGAACAAACCTTTATACCCCACCTCAGTGACAAGATTAAATGTTGTATTGCCGCTATTAACATTACCCCTATTAACGTTGTGCTTATTAAGTAGCTGCGCGTCAGACACTGCCCTACCCTATGCTATAGACAATACCAGCTATCACGCACAAGGTCAGAGCGAACGTATCAAATCCATCATCCTGCACTACACCGCCGAAAATGAAGCAGACTCCCTTCACATACTCACCACTGCAAACGTCAGCGCACACTACCTTATTCCTATCAATAATGACGATAAAATCTATCAATTAGTCCCAGACCATAAGCGGGCATGGCATGCTGGTGTTGGCGAGTTTGCAGGTAGGCGTATTTTAAACGACACCTCAATTGGCATAGAAATCGTTAATGAGGGCATTAAACAACAATATCGCAATGCTACTAATACGGACAATGATGGCTATCACCCCTCAGCGCATTTTGTCGAGTTTACTGATACTCAAGTTCAAAAGCTGGCTCAGCTTATTGAGCAGTTAACGTCCAAATATGAGATTGACCCTACTCATATCATTGGTCATTCAGACATGGCGCCATCTCGTAAGATTGATCCCGGGGCTAAATTTCCTTGGGAGCGGTTGTATAATGAATACGGCATTGGCGCGTGGTACGATGAAATTGATAAAAGTTACTTTATGCAATGCTCAGATTTTGAATCCGTGACCGTCACCGAGATTAAGCAGCTATTCTCTGATTATGGATATGCAATTAATGATAGCGAGGCGTGGGACAAGCCTAGCCGTGATGTGATATATGCGTTCCAACTGCACTTTAGACCTCAAAAGGTCGATGGAGAAATGGATTTAGAGACTTATGCTATTTTGAAGGCATTAAATAAGAAATATATACAAAATAAATAGGATCTGCGACTTAGCGACAGACCCTATTTAACTTAATTCTTAACGTTAATAGTGCATATAGCGTATAAGCAACCTACAAGCCATAAACCTATAAGTCATAAACCTATAAGTAAATCACTAATTAGCATTAGCAGCTTGATAAATTGGAGTTACTTCAGGAAGTAAAGCCTTAATTTTTGAGATACGTTGCTGAGAGTTAGGATGCGTCGACATCAAAGTAACCACAGCATTGGTACGCCCATTTACTGCTTCCATTTTTTCCCAAACCGTAACTGCAGCGGCAGGGTTATAGCCAGCTTGGGCCATCAAACGTAAACCACCCGCATCGGCTTCTGATTCTTGACCGCGTGAGAAAGGCTTATCGATACCAAGATTGCTAATCATACCTATAGATTCTGAGCTCAAGCCAGTCTTAGACTGAATAGCAGCGCCACCTAGTTGTATCGCCAATCCAGTTAGAATGTTTTGACCTGCATCTTTTTTACTATGTTCCTCTAAAGCATGCGTCATTTCATGCCCAATAATGGCAGCGATTTCAGCATCTGTCAGATTCAATTTTTCCACTATACCTGTGTATACGGCCATTTTACCGCCAGGCATAGCCCATGCGTTTAACTCTGGAGAACGTATTACTGTCAACTCCCAAGTAAAGGGAACGCCAGTTTGGTTAGCGTTTTCAGCATAGGGCTTAAGACGGTCAAATACTTTTTGAACTCTAATAGCCGTGTTCGATGTTCTATCTACAGCTCCCTGACTACTCGCATTCGCTACAACCTGACTATAGTTTCTAGCAGCATCATTATTTAAAGCAGCAGTATTATATCCTGCCATATCAGCTACTGTGGTACAGCCAGCTAGGGCGATAATAGTAGTAATAATTGAAGTTGCTTTTACTTTATTAATAAATTTCAAAAGGCGTCCTTAAATGTATATGTTATTTTAAATACTAGAAAGATTTTGATTTTAAACGACGAATTTCAGTAATCAAGAAATTTAAAACCAAATAATGTATGTAAAAAAAGTTACTTTTTATATTGATTATCACCAATTTTAAATTATCATAATATTAGTTAACAGTCTACTAAGATCATTTTAATAATCAATAAATTAAGTTGTAGTTATAATCAAAAAAATGTAAGTTTACTTATAAAAATTAAGTTTACAACATGACTTTTACAAAAATAAGTTAGCCACTAAGTGACTCACCTTTTAATATCAACCTACAGTTGGTTCAATTTGGCGCCAGTACTAGGAAATCGAGTGACGATGTATACATTGTACATATTGTACATCGAGCGAAATTGACAATGTAATGGCTTTGAAGTTAGACAACTGCTTAACGAACAAACGCTCTTGCATTACGGAACATCCGCATCCACGCGCCGTCCTCATCCCATTCTTCAGGCTTCCAACTGTGATTAATGGCCCGTAAGTTACGTTCAGGGTGTGGCATCATAAGCGTGACACGACCGTCTGTACTACAGATACCTGTTATCCCATCTACTGAACCGTTTGGATTCAATGGATAAGTCTCAGTAGGTTTGCCCTGACTGTCTACATAACGCATCGCTACTTGACCATGATTAAACATGCCTTCGATATCTGTCTCATTTAAAGTTGCTAGACCCTCGCCATGCGCTACCGCAATTGGTAAAATACTGTCTTGCATCCCTTTTAATAAGATAGATTTGGTACGCTCAATCTTGACATTCACAGTACGCGCTTCAAAGCGAGCTGACTTATTGGAGACAAAGCGTGGGAAGTTCTCCGCCCCTGGTATTAAGTCTTTTAATTGCGCCATCATCTGACACCCATTACACACGCCTAAGCTAAAGGTATCGGGACGGGTGAAGAAACGTACAAACTGCATACGTACATCATCATGATATAAAATAGAGTTGGCCCAACCAGAACCTGCGCCTAAGACATCCCCATAACTAAAACCTCCACAAGCGACTAAGCCACTGAAATCACGTAGATCTATACGACCTTCAAGCAAATCGCTCATATGTACGTCTACCGCATCAAACCCCGCACGCTCAAAACCTGCTGCCATCTCTAACTGACCATTTACCCCTTGTTCACGCAAGATAGCTACTTTTGGCTTCGTAGGACGGCTTGCTAAATACGGCTCTTCTACTTTTTGATTTAAGTCAAAGTGGGCTTGAGCGATTAAACCGTGATGGTTTGGATCCGCGATTAAGTCAAACTCTTGCTGTACACATTCTGGATTATCTCGACGTTTGGCAATTTGATAGCTAACTTGAGTCCATGTTTGCTGTAAGTCGCTGCGGTTAAATACAAAGGCGTTGTCAGCTTGATGCAATGGAGTAATTAGGGTTAATTTGTCTTGGTTTGCGCCCCCTACTGGTGTCTCAATAGTTTGACCCACTAGGCTTAGCATATCAGCAAAGTTATGCTCTTCTGAAAGTGCCATGATCGCTTCAACATTTTCTGGCAATACCTGAATCACAGCGCCAAGCTCTTCGGCAAATAGCTGGCCTAAAAGGTTTTCATCAGTTAAGTTTAGATTTATCGCCATACGATTGGTAAACTGCATTTCAGCAACCGTCGCTAATAACCCACCATCACCAATATCATGATAAGCACTGATAACACCTTGTTCGTTACCTGCTTGGACAAAATTAAAGAAGTTAATTAAGTCTTGAGGACTGGCCAAGTCTGGGCATTCGTTGCCAAGCTGACTTTGGGTTTGCGCTAGTATTGAACCGCCCAATCGGAACTGACCGTTTGATAAATCTAATCGGTATAAGGCAGAATCGGTATTTTTTAGCTCTGGCGTCAACGTCTTGTTGACATCAGTGACTGGGGCAAAAGCAGTAATTACCAGACTCATTGGGCTCACGACAGATTTTTCTTCTCCCTCATCGGTCCAGCCAGCTCGCATAGATAACGAATCTTTGCCAACTGGGATAGCGATACCTAAGGCTGGGCACAGCTCTTCACCGATAGCATATACTGCATCAAATAAAGCGGCATCTTCTTTGTCTTCACCGCAAGCGGCCATCCAGTTTGCGGATAACGTAATGTCTGAAATCTTATCAATACGAGCACCCGCAATATTGGTAATGGCTTCAGCGACTGCTAAACGTGCTGAAGCAGCAGGGTTTATTAACGCTACGGGAGGACGCTCCCCCATGCTCATGGCTTCACCGGTATCTGCCAACAGACCTGAACTGGTCACAGCACAGTCTGCGACAGGTACTTGATAACGACCTACATACTGATCTTGAGTAACCATACCGGTGATAGAACGGTCACCAATACTAATTAAGAACGACTTACTAGCTACTGTTGGATGACGCAGAACATCATGCACCGCTTGTTTTAAATTAAAGCTTTCACCCAAACCTGCTAGATCTAACGGTGGTAATTCGACAGTTTCACGTTCAAACGAACGCTTCATTTGCGGAGTACCGCCAAGCAGTACTTGCATAGGCATATCTACTGGCTGATCTTCTAGTAAGTCATCGTCTACCTGTAGATGACGAACGGTAGTGGCTGTGCCTAAAATGGCGTATGGGCAGCGTTCACGTTTGCAAATATGATCAAACAATGCTTCGCTATCAGGGTGAATCGCCAATACATAGCGTTCTTGTGCTTCATTAGACCAAATGGCCATAGGCGACATGCCCGCTTCGAGAGAAGGTATGCGGCGTAGATTTAAATGCGCGCCCATATCATGATCATCGACAAGCTCTGGCATGGCATTAGACAAGCCGCCTGCACCCACATCATGAATAGAAACAATTGGATTGCCATCCTTACCTGAATTACTGGCTCCTATATCATCACCAGCCAGAGACCAACAGTGGTCAATAACTTCCTGACAGCGACGTTCCATCTCAGCATTGTCTCGCTGAACCGAAGCAAAGTCTAAACCTTCATCCAGCTCACCACTATCAACAGAAGATGCTGCGCCGCCGCCCAGACCAATTTGCATCGCAGGACCACCCAGTACGATTAACAAGTCACCTTCTTGGATACTGTTTTTTTCTACTAAGTTGCGTTTAATATTACCGTAACCGCCTGCAATCATCATTGGCTTATGGTAGCCTCGCATCTGGCTGCCATCTTGATCTTTACTGGTATCTAATTGGAAAGAACGGAAGTAACCACAAAGGTTAGGACGCCCAAATTCGTTTGAGAAATTGGCCGAACCTAAAGGGGCTTCGGTCATTATCTCTAAGCTTGAAGCCATACGATCGGGCTTACCATAGTCTTTACTATTTACCTTACCGGACTGCTCCCACTTCTCTGGTAGATCAGGTAGGTGTAGATGGGAGACGTTAAAACCAGTTAAACCTGCTTTAGGTTTGCCTCCGCGACCAGTAGCGCCTTCATCTCGTATCTCACCACCTGCACCGGTTGAAGCACCTGCGTATGGTGCAATGGCCGTCGGATGATTATGAGTTTCCACTTTCATTAATATATCGATGTTTTCGTTATGAAAGTTGTACTGATGCATCTCGGTAGATAAAGCATCTTCACCTAACGACCTGCCCATTTGTACGGTAGGTAACGGATAAAAACGCTGGGCTTTAAAGCCTTGCATAACCGCTGCGTTGTCTTTATAAGCCGACAGGATTCCTTGAGGATTTTTCTCATGCGTGTTACGAATCATTTTGAACAATGATTTCGGTTGCACTTCACCGTCAATGGTCCATTCTGAATTAAAGATTTTATGGCGACAATGCTCAGAATTTGCTTGAGCAAACATCATTAATTCAACATCGGTTGGATTGCGATTTAATTCACCTTCAGGATTGGTATACGCATCCATTAAGTAGTCAATATCTTGACTTGATAAAGCAAAACCAAACTCTTGGTTAGCTGCTTCTAGCGCACTACGGCCTTTACCGATAACATCAATTTGGTTTAATCGAACTGGACTATGATCATCAAATAACTGCTCAAGTTTTGCAAAGTCGTAAACTAAACTTTGAGTCATGCGGTCATGCAATATTTGTTCGGCTTGTTTTGGAAGTTTGTCTGATGCAACGTTAGGTAAATTGTCGCCAGATAAGGTAAAGACAATGACTCGCTCGACCCGTTCAACCTTAAGCTCACAATTATTAAAGATATCTGTTGCTTTACTAGACCAAGGTGAAATTGTACCAAATCTAGGGCTAACAATAACTTGGCTTTGTCCAGCAGCTGCCTCCATTCGTTTAACTTCAGTACCATGATTTAATAAATCTAAGGCTTTTTTATGCTCGGTTTCGTTTAATTCACGCGATAAGACATAAATTTGCTGGGTATCTATACTTGATATTCTCAATGACGTTTGGTTATTTAACTGATCAATCAGTTGTTTGGTTTGAAAGTCGGTTAAAAAACGGTGTCCGGCGAGGATCATCATAAGGCAATTTCCGTAATTATAAGCACTATTAGTAAAGTCACTGTCTAGTAAAGTCACTATCTATTTAAGTCACTATCTATTTAAGTCACTGTCTATTTGAGTCACTATTATTAAAAGCGTATTATAACAAGAAGTGACTGACAACGGCTAAAGAACCGATAACAATTTCTAATTCATTTAATGATTTAGAATTACTCAAAGCATTATTATTTTACAAAGTCTAACATCGTATTACGTGCTTTAACTACGAAATGTCATAGTATTTATCTACACTTAAATCGGCATACAATCTAGCCAATAAATTTATTTAAATAATTCGAATAACTTTTGACTTATCATCAACTCAAAACCATTAAATAAAGGATTTATATATGAGTAAGCAAGATAATATTGATACTATTAAAAAAATTATCGACAATGTTAAGTACGCTATGTTTAGTACTGTGAATGCTAAAGGTGATGTTCACGCCTGGCCTATGACTACTACTAAAGCAGATTTGGAAAACCAAGTTATTTGGTTCATCGGTGATAAGTCGTCTGATATCGTCGGCGATATGAAAACCAACAAAAATGTTGGATTGTCGTATGCTACGCCTGACGAAAAGAACTTTGTATCTATAACTGGTGATGTAGAGTTAGTTGAAGATAAACAAAAGCTAGAGGAGCTATGGTCACCTATCTACAACTCATTCTTTGAGCAGGGTAAAGAAGATGAAGATGTACAGTTAATTAAAGTTATACCACGCGGTGCTGAATTCTGGACTAGCGGTAGCTCAGTGATTAATGCCTTTAAGATGGTAAGCGCTATGGTCCAAGACGGTAAAACTGCTGAAGATATCGGCAATAATGGTACGGTAGACTTTGACTAATTGGATGTAGTAAATATTTAAAATAATCTATATCTAACTAATCTACTTTAAGCGCTCTAATCTATTAAAGATTTGAGCGCTTTTTTTTAGTTAAAGAATAACCAAATTTGTTATAAAAGTATTAATTAATAAATTGATGATAATAGATGCACTTATCAAAAACTCGTAGAAATTAAATATAAACTTTATACTAATTTTCCTTTAAATGTGGCCAAGCTGCTTTTAGATAAATCATCATCGACCATAGGGTTAATATCACTGCAGCAATCATAAGTATGTAGCCTAAGATCTCTAGGGACTCAACATTTAAAAGTAATACAGTAATCGCCACCATTTGAAAAGTAGTCTTGAGCTTTCCTACGAATGATACAGCCACACTGGTACGTGCGCCAAGCTCTGCCATCCATTCCCGCAGCGCTGATACTGCAATTTCACGAGAAATAATGACTATAGCTGCTATCGCCATAATGATGTTTGGATGCCATTGTACAAGTATAATTAAGGCAGCAGCGACCATCAGCTTATCAGCGACGGGGTCTAAAAAGCGTCCAAATGCAGACACAATATTCATTTTACGTGCCAAATAGCCATCTAACCAATCTGTAATTGCAGCCAAAACAAACAATAAGGTCAAAATAAGATGACGTAGCATACTATCGCTAAACGCATCCATGTTCATGCCTATATTTGCAATGGCGTTATCTGAAATCATGGGAACGCCTATACCTAGTGCGGGAGGCCAGTAGGCAATGGCAACAAACAACGGAATCATCAAAATTCGAGCAATGGTTAGATTGTTCGGTAAATTAAAGATGCTATTATCTTTATTGGACTTTAAGGTAGATTGAGTCATGATTGAGTTAGAGTTGCTTATTGTTGAAAGAACGCATATAAAACGGTGTGTATTTAGGACAATAATTTCAGTTAGCTTAGCATTTATATAAAATTTAAGTAAGCCCTAATACTGTTTATGGAAAACAGCACTTTACTATCAAAATTTAAAGATTTGAGTCATCCAAAATTCAAAGATTTGAGTCATAAGTTTAATCTTTGGCTACCCATCTTAGTAACTTATTTGAACTAGTAACTTATTTAAACTAGTTACTTATTTAAACTAGTTACTTATTTAAAATAAGCATCGAAGCGGAGCACATTATTACTCCAAGTTTCACTGGGTTGACTGCCGGCAAATAAAGAAGCATTTATAGGACGCTTAACCACTACTCGTCCTCCTTTGACCACACTATTTAATGAGTGTTTTAATAGCTTATCTTCTTCGTCTTTAGTAGGAGTAACTGCAATATTATGCAATACTTGCATGTGTTTACCTACCTTGGCACCTTTACCAGTGGTAGTATTTTCATAACTATCTTGTGGAAACATTGGGTCTAAATAAACCACATCAAAATTCACAAGCGATTGTACTAAACTAGACTTATCAGCAGTCATATATTGCACTGCATCCCTATAGATAATGTGCAGTCTAGACATAAGTTTTGTCCAGTTTTTTTGCTCCGACATAACGTGTTGCTCATAATATAACAGTAAAACCATCCTAGGATCGCGTTCTAACATGGTGACTTTAGCGCCTGTACTCGCTAATATTAAACTATCATGACCAAACCCTGCAGTAGCATCTAAAACAAGACTTTCGGCAGTTAATTTACAGGCTTGCAATAGCATCTCAGATTTTCGTCCGGCAGTAACTACTCGTCGCTGTAAACTTTTCCATTCTGGCGATACGCTGATTTGCTCGGTCAATAAAGACAACTGTAACTTTTCATCAATAATAAACACAGGCTCGTCATGGGTTTCACTAATTTGTTTACGAACTTTTTGAGTTAGTTTTTGCTCTATGACTTTATCTTGAATAATCAATGGCAGTTTTAAGTTTTCACAAAACTGCCGTAATAATTCGATACTTAAGTCAGCATGATCGCAGATAGCGGCTGGATAAATAAGAGTGATCTTATCGTCATAACCTATATCGATCATCGCTACCTTTTAACCTCTTCTAGTTTTGTATTACTAACCTTGAATGGTATATCCAAACAACCAAGCTACAAATAGTACAATTACTCCAGTAATAATCCGTAACCAAGCAAAAATCGTAAAGTCCCTACGACTCACCCAGTCTACTAACCAACGAATACAGACTAAAGCAACTACAAAAGAAACTAGAATGCCGACACCTAGTACTATCCAGTCTTCAGACGTAGTTAAAGCTTCTTTATGCTTTATAAAGTCCAATAAGCCTGCACCGATAATAACGGGAATCCCTAAGAAGAAAGAAAACTCTGCGGCAGCTTTGCGAGAAACCCCTAACCACAATGCACCAATGATAGTTGAACCCGACCGCGATGTTCCAGGAATTAGCGCCAAACATTGAAATAACCCAACCATTAACGCCGTTTTCAAGCTAACCTCTTCTGCTTCTTCTGCTACTACAGGAATAGGTTTACGCTCAACATAGAAGATTAGCAATCCTCCCAATATAAGCATTATGGCTACAGTATAAGGGTTAAATAAATATTGTTTGATCTGATCGGCCATGGTAAATCCAACAATCATTACTGGAATAGTAGCTACTATGAGACTTAGACCTAATTGACGTGGATTTTTAAGGGCGTTCGGCCCTTCAGATTTACCAGTTAACAAACCCATTAGAGCATGCCATAGACGCCCCCAGTACTCATAGATTACCGCTAAAATAGCCCCTAGCTGAATCACAACAATAAAAAGATCGGCCTTTTCTTTGGTCCAAAAGTTCATTAAGTCCGCAGATAATATCAAATATCCGGTACTAGATATGGGTAGAAATTCGGTAATACCTTCAACAATACCCATGATGATTGCTTGCAATATTAGTAATAAATCCAAAACTCTTACTCACTTATATTAGGTCAATTTATCGATAGATTAACGCTTTTGGATTGATCTAAGCCTTACCTTGTTCCTTTAACGTCTTCCATGCATTATTACGTAAATAAACAGGGAGGGCTTCTGCTGCTGGCACACCGCCAATATCAAAGAATTGTCTAATTCCTAGTCTTGCAATATCGACGGCAGTGGGTGTGATATCAGATGCAACTTTTTGACTCTCTTGAGCTACTAACAGTTCTGCCCCATTACCAAGGATGGGTATCGAGCTTTTGGTTTTACTATCATAATCTAAGAGTGACTCCTCTGTACCCTCTACAAGCGTCATCACTCCCATATCGACACCATTCGCATTATACTCAGTAAACTCATATTGACCAAAGTAGACCTGCTTCATACGAGCATCTAACGCAGTATAAACATGGGTAAAATCATATTTGCTATGTGCTGCCTGTGCAATTGCCGCAAGACTAGACACACCGACACAGGGCAAATCATGAGCAACAGAAAGGGCTTGAATAACAGCGGTATTTATACGAATACCACTAAACGGTCCTGGCCCGCGATTAAAAATAAGCGCTGTTAAGTCATTAAGCTTTATATCTGCTTGCTGCATTACTGTGTCAATCATTGGCAGAATTTGCTTCGTTTGCTCACGTTTACCTACTTGAGTATGACAGCTTAAAACAGTCAGCTCTTTTGAAACTGCCGCTACAGAGCATTGATCAAAAACGGTATCTACGGCCAAAAACATAAGCGTCTCTTTTTAAGTATCTGTTTTTAATATCTGTTTTTAATATCTGTTTTTAGTATCTGTTTTTAGTGTTTCATTTTAAGTATTTCTTATCGCATGTATTATTTCGCAATAAGGGTTTATCTCTGGATAATATAACCATTTAATTGAAAAATACCAGATAACTTAATGTAAGTTATCTGGTATGACGCTGTTCAATCAAAAAATATAGAGAATAAACAACGTGTAAAACTAAGAGCTACTTTAATTTATTGATATTCATACAGTTATAAATAACCAATCAATAAAACTATCTTGGTAAGTTTGCTGAAATTTGGCTTAAAATTTCATTAATTTCAGAATTAGCTTCTTGTTCTTTATCCAAACCACCTGTTGGCGTTAATTGATTGAATACTTCTGGTAATAATTCTGAGATGCCTTGACGAACTTCTGCTTCATCCGCGCCAGTTTGCTGAGCAACTTGCTGAATTTCGTGACTATCAAATAAGCGATTAACTTCGTTTGGATCTAAATTTTCATTTTGCTGATTGGTACTCATCCAAGATTGTACTTGATTGCTATGACCCATACCTTGAATCTTTGATAATGCACCTGATAATCCGCCGTTGCGCTGTATCCAGCTTAATACCATGGGCATCAGTGCGGCAACCAACATACCTTTACCGCCGCCCATACCCGAACGGCTCATACCGCCTGAACCACCGAGCACACTACCTAGGATAGACCCAAGTCCACCCGCACTATTGCCACCCATTTGGCTATTCATCATACCTCCAAGCACATCGTCCATGCCAAAGCCATTACTTGCGCCACGTGTATTGGTTTGAGCGCCGCCGCCAAGCACACTTCCTAATATACTGCCCAGCCCGCCTGATTGACTACCAGTAGTACGCTGATTAATAGGATTGCGTCTTGCGTCTTCTGGATCCATTGCTTGACGTGCAACCTGGGTAATTAAGTTTCCTAATAGGCTCATGATTTCTCCTTGGTTTTATTTTAAATAGGTCTAACAAACGATATGACCATATCTGCTGTAAACATCTAATCAATTTGCGCATCTAATTAGTGAGGCAGATATCTTCTTTTAGTTTGCTTTAATTGTAATCTATTAAAACAGTTATTTATTTATAGAGCTATCGATTTATAGAACTATCGATTTAAAAAATATCGATTTATAAATCACTTCAAAAACAAACTATATCAAAACCACAAGTAAAACTCATTAATAAGTGCTAATTATCTACTTAATACAAACATATCCTTTAGATTAAACCAATATTCATAAAGCTTGTTGAATTTAACAACTTAATAACTTTGCATAGTTAGAACTCAACTTATAACTAATGCACTTTAATAAAGCTCGCTTACCAACGGCTTAACACCTGTAGTCTGCGCCACGACTCATTATTGACTTGATCTCGCCACAGAACTATCGTCTTTTTTGACGGCATCGGATGGACAACGTTGAACTTTAACTGAATAAAATTGCCGAAGCCTTTAATATCAGTAAGCTCCATCTCCCACAATTCTTTATTATTACGGCCGCTGAACAGTATTTGCCATTTGCTTTCAAAGTTATCCACATTAGGACTAGTAATGTGCAAAATCGGCATCTCAGGTTTTTTAATCATCATATAAGTGATAACACTAAATATAAGCAGTATTGCTCCTACCCACCATGTGCCAGTTATGACCATACCCATAACATTGACTATAAATAAATAGCCAATACTATAATATTTAACCATTCGGCTCTGAGGATATACTTTGGCATCTATAGTATTCATTGGCAACAAACATAAACTTTTTAAATATGAATAAACGTTTAATATGTATAAACGCTCAGGCCTAAGAGAGTTTATCCCCATGTTGAATATTTTTTAGTTTTAATACCAAATCAGCGACTTCTGGCTCATTGGGGGTGTCTTGATTCATAAAAAAGTTCAGCAAATCAGGGTCTTCATAGGTCAATAACTGAGCAAATGCCGCTTGCTCGTCGCTATCGGATGTCAAATAATGATCCTTAACGTAGGGATCAATATAAAAATCGAGCTCTTTTAAGCCGCGACGTGCTTGATAAATAATACGGCGCTGTTCATTAGTCGGTTCTGGTTTACTGGACAAAATAATACTCCTTAAATGAGTCTTAAATTCATGCTCTATTATATGACTGATTTAATTAGTCGTTTAACAGACCTTAATTATAACGTATTAAGAATATCTACCCATTAATTATTTAGTTGTTGCCATAATGCTAAGCCCTGCTTGGTTAGTCCCACGTTATGAGTACGAACAATACTTACCCCTTGCTGAACTGCCAGTAGCGCTGCGGCCATCCCCACACCGTCTCGATCAATGGCGTGATGATTATCAAATGCAGGAGCTCCAGAGCGATTCAATACTTCTCCTAAAAATCGCTTGCGTGAAATACCAAATAAAATAGGGAACTTTAAATCATGCAGCGTACTAATTTGATTAAGTAACCCTTTATGGTGCGTATAATTTTTTGCAAAACCAAACCCTGGGTCAATAATTATATTGTGCGGTTTTATTCCTGTCTCTAATGCTAGCTGAATGCGCTCATCAAGCTTTTTAATCACTTCATCTACCACATTTTCATAATGGGCTTTAGCATTCATCGTAGTAGGTTCACCACGCATATGCATCAAAATAACAGGAATTTGAAGCTTGGCTGCCATTTGCATAGCGCCATCTTTTTTTAGTGCACGTACATCATTCCATATATCGGCACCGGACTGTACCGCTTTTTCAATAACGACAGGAGAGCTGGTATCAATAGACAGCCATATCGATTCACCAAAGCGCTTACGTATGGCTTCGACTACGGGTACTACCCGTTCACATTCTTCCTTTTCAGCAACCACGTCTGCATTAGGTCGAGTAGATTCACCACCGATATCAATAATGGCTGCCCCTTCATCCAGCATTCGGTTACAATGCTGTAGTGCGTTGTCTATATTGTTGAATTGTCCACCATCAGAAAATGAATCAGGGGTAACATTAAGTATGCCCATGACATGAGGCTTGGATAAATCCAATGTCTTATGCGAGCCGCTATTTGTAGTAACCGATAGGACGGTATCTGGAAGGTGATGTAATTGCATAACAAGATTATCTTTTAGTCATAAGATTAGCTAGGATATAGATGGCGAATAATTCTAAGTATATAAGCACCTATGTTCAATAGTTAGCTATTCTAACAGATATTTAATTCTATCCTAATACTCCTACCGCTTAAAAACGATCTCATAGCGTTTGTGTCATAGTTAAAGATATTACAGTTAGATATTAATAAAAGAATAGACAAGCTTAAAAAATAAAAAAGCCTTCTCAGTTGAGAAGGCTTTGACATAAAGTATGAAAATATTCGACAGTTAAGTTACATCGCTGGAAGCGGTGGCGGGGTTGGACTGCTAGTTGTCGCCTCATCCTTTTTTGGAGTAACGTCAACCTCTTGATAATCTCTTGGTTCACGTGGCTCTCGACCTGCCAATATATCTTGCAATTGATCTCTATCGATGGTTTCCCACTTCATAAGTGCATCAACCATAGCATGCATTTTATCTTTATTAGCTTCTATGATTTCACGAGCGATATCATATTGCTCTTCTAATATACGGCGTATCTCGTCATCCACTTTCTGCTGAGTGGCTTCAGAAATAGTACGTGTCATACCACCAAAATAACCTTGAGAGCTATCCTCTTCTTCATAGACCATAATGCCTAGTGCATCAGACATACCATATTTGGTAACCATCGCACGTGCCATCTTAGTAGCCCGCTCAAAGTCATTAGAAGCCCCAGTGGTTTTTTGATTCACAAATACTTCTTCAGCAATACGACCACCAAATAATATGGCGATATCGTTTAGCATTTTAGACTTATCCATACTAGTTTGGTCAAATTCAGGTAGCTGCCAAGTTACCCCCAATGCCCAACCACGTGGCATGATCGTAACTTTATGCACAGGATCTGTTCCAGGAAGCATCTCAGCGACTAGTGCGTGACCTGCTTCATGATAAGCAGTAGAACGGCGTTCTTCTTCCCGCAATACCATAGACTTACGTTCAGGACCCATGTATAACTTATCTTTAGCATCCTCAAAGTCATTCATATCAACACTAGACTTATTACGGCGCGCAGCGAACAACGCAGCTTCATTAATAAGATTGGCAAGCTGAGCACCACTGAACCCTGGCGTACCACGTGCTAAAGCATTTACATTCACCCCAACGGTATTGGGTAGTTTGCGCAAATGAACTTTAAGAATCTCTTCACGGCCTTTAATATCAGGCAATCCGACATGCACTTGACGATCGAAACGACCTGGACGTAATAATGCTTTATCTAGAACATCTGCACGGTTGGTTGCAGCTATTACAATAATACCATCATTGCCTTCGAAACCATCCATCTCAACCAATAATTGGTTGAGGGTCTGTTCACGTTCGTCGTTACCGCCGCCCATACCTGTACCACGGCTACGTCCAACGGCATCGATTTCATCAATGAAAATAATACATGGTGCGTTCTTTTTAGCTTGCTCGAACATATCACGAACACGTGAAGCACCGACACCAACAAACATCTCAACAAAATCAGAGCCTGAAATCGAAAAGAAAGGTACTTTAGCCTCACCAGCGATGGCTTTTGCAAGTAAAGTCTTACCAGTACCTGGTGGGCCTACCATTAGAATACCTCGTGGAATGGTCGCACCAAGCTTAGTAAATTTGTCCGGATCTTTTAAGAAGTCGACAACTTCCACAACTTCTTCTTTTGCTTCTTCAGCGCCAGCGACATCATCAAAATTAACCTTGATTTGATCTTCGCCAAGCATTTTAGCTTTAGATTTACCAAAGCTCATTGGGCCACCCGCTTTACCGCCAGCACCGCCTTGCATGTTACGCATGAAGAATAAGAAGATACCTATAATAAGCAAAACAGGGAAGCTTGCGATTAATAATTGCATCATCACGCTTTGACGCTCTGGTGCCGCACCCTGAATTTCAACATTATGCTCACGTAAGGTAGGCATTAACTGATCATCTGCTACGGGCGGAAGAATTGTCTCAAACTCTGAGCCATTCACTTTTTCACCAGTGATTTGCTCACCGTCTATTTTTACGCTTTTTACCTGATCTTCAGTGACTTGAGTTACAAACTCAGAGTAATTGAGCGCATCTGGCTCATTACCGCTATCAAAGTTGCTAAATACCAGCACTAAAACGCCGATAACAACCAGCCACAATAAGGTATTTTTTACCATGTCGCTCACAAGCTATACCATCCCTTACTTTTTGATGTATTCAAAATTATGTCTAATTTACCATTATATCACGGTGCACACTTACAATGACGTATCGTCACCTGCTTTATACATCTTGAATATGTTTCTGTTGTTTATATATAAAAATCAATCTATATAAAGCTACGTTTAGCGAATTGATTTAAACGATATATGTAAAATTATTGGAAAAAATTTAGGATAATTTACTAGAAAAAAAATTTAAGAAAGCTTTTATCTAGCAAAATGTATCTTATATTTATTTTATCTAATACTTACTTTATTAGGTCACTATGATAAATAATCAAGAACATAATGCACTTTTATCCTCTTCAACACTTAAATGGACTTATTTTTTTGGGTCTTACATGGTGGGTGTAATGATTAGATAGCTTCGTTTATTTGGTCGCCACCCAAAACATCTCTTTTGAACGTGCTCGAGAAGCGGCAGGTTTGATACTGCGAACTTTTGAAAACTGCGATTGCATATCGTTACGAAGTGCTTGAGTGCCTTCACCCTGAAACACCTTCATGATGAGCGAGCCCCCTTTAGGCAATACTTTTAGGGCAAAATCTACCGCGAGTTCACACAAGTAAATCATTCGCGGTTGATCCACAGCTTTGTGACCACTGGTATTAGGGGCCATATCTGATAACACCACATCCACTTCTCTATCGCCGACTTCTGCCATTAACTTATCGAAGACTTCCTCTTCTCTAAAATCACCTTGAATAAATGTGACATTTTCTAAAGCATCCATCTCTAATATATCTGATGCAATAAGTATGCCTTTATCTCCTACCAATCTTCCAGCGACTTGTGACCAACTGCCAGGCGCACTGCCAAGATCGACAACGGTCATGCCTTTTTTAATGAGATTGGTTTTCTCATTTATCTCTAATAATTTATAAGCAGCACGCGCACGATAACCCTCTTTTTGCGCAAGATAAACGTAATGATCTTCAAGATGCTCTTTCATCCAAGCTTTACTACTTTTGGATAAGCCTTTATTTGTAATACGAGTAGCCACAACTCTCTCTCAGTTTCAATGGATGTGATACTTTATCAAAACATGACGTATGCTAAGAATTAAATATTAATTTTACATCAATCGCTTAAATGACGTAAGGGTAATTGCATGGGATATTGAGCTTTCATATAATATTTAATGAGGTATTAACTAAAGTCAAAAAAATCTCAAATGGTTACAAGGCATCCGAGTGAAAGTACTACTATAGTAGGCTTAAAAAAAGCTAATACCTTATCCGTTTAGTATTTCGCAGACTATACAAGATTCAATGCGGATATTCATTAAATAATATTAGATCTTAAGCAGTCGCTTGTTTTTATTATTATTTATTGACTGAGCTAATAATTATTCAACAAACCTTATATGCAATTTTATACAATTTTCATTATACTAGGCGAGCTTTGATTAGAGTTATTTACATTGTGACTTTAATTGAGGCAAGATCGTAATTATGTGAGTTTAATTGCATATCGTTTATAGAGAACATATAGCTACGATCATATAGCTACGTTAATAAAATATTTAAATCATCTAATCAAATGGCTGATCAAGTTAGGCCTAATAACCAATACTGAGATTATATGAGTAATTCAAACAAAGCAACCTCTAAACTAGACACCACTGAGCTGCGCCGATTAAAAGGCATTGGCCATCACTTAAAGCCCGTTGTAACCATCGGCGGTAATGGCTTGAGTGAGTCCGTAGTTGATGAGCTTGATCGGGCTCTTAACGATCATGAGCTAATCAAAATTAAAACTCCTCCAGGCAGTAAAGAAGAAAGAGAAGCATTTGGCGATGAACTGGCAGCAAAGACAGATGCACAGCTTATTCATAGCATTGGTCGTATGGCACTACTTCTTAGACGCAATCCGAATGCAAATCCTAAGCTTTCAAACCTTATTCGTTACAGTGAATAAATCATTCTTAGTATCGTATAAAAAACGACTAAAAAGACTGCAATAAATTAGCAGTCTTTTTTTTGGGCTTTACTTATGCTTAAGACTAAAGCTTAAAACTTGAGTTTAGTGCAGATTAGTTTAGGGTTAGCCTTTATTAAAAAGTTAAGGACTACATATAAAAAAAGCTCAGCAAATGCTGAGCTTAATTTTTGATGGACTGTCTTTAGATTGCTTTAATTAAAGATATTTAAATCAACGATAGCTGTTTAAACCTTTAAATAATCATTTTTCTAGATAACAATTAATCAAAATAGCTATTGTTCAAAATAACTATTATTCGTCCATAGCCAAATAAATGCCGCTGTTTGAAGCATTATCCATATAACGGGCATCACGCCATGTTGTATAAGAATAATTTGCGCTGTAAGGACTCTTCTTAGCTTGACGGAAATCAGAAACCCAATTATTACCATCGAAAATTTGAATATGACCGTGTGGATGTTTTGCAGAACGGTTATAGACTACTACATCCCCTACTTGAGGTGCAGAGTTATTGCTAATTTTAACAAATCCAGCTTGCGCTAAAGTTCCGCGAGTTGCGTACTGATAAGCCGATGGGTTTGGTGTAAAGCTATATCCAGCAGCTTGTAATGCTTTACGTACATAACGTGCACATAAGCCAATCGTTCTAGAATGAGCTGCTCTTGCAGCACGTGCAGCAGCAATCGCTGGTGGTGCTGAGCTATCAAGCTGATTTGAGTAACGAGACGGGTTATTTGCGGTAGTCGCAAAAGATGTCGTCGCATACTTTTCATTTAATTTTTCAGCCAAAGCAGATAATTTATCTTCTTTTTGCTGAGCTTGAGCACTTAATAGCTCAAGATTTTGTACCCGTTGAATATGACTGTTAGTCGGCGCTAAGGTTGAGATTTGATTAACCCTAGTAATTTCTGCTGAATTCAACAGGGGCGTAATAGAAGTATTACTAACTGATGCTAATGGGGTGCTTGGTTGGTATGTATGTTGAACAGATGCATTTACTTGAGTGGCACTAAGACCCATTAACGACAAAATAATAAGTGACTTTTTCATAACGCTCCTAAAATTAAACTTTTAATGAGCTGCTTAACTTACCTGTCTAACAGCTATTTGATTTCATTTATGACTCAATTAAATCATTAAAGTCAAAATAATATTACGAAATATAAATACATCTTTATTCACTATATCGAGTGTACTTAAAAGTGGCTAACTAACCTCGTAAATCCACTTAAGTGACATATAATGAACAATCGATTATTCTATATCTATACTCAAAAACTTAAGCCAAAACTAAATCATAATTTGTTTATGATAATACTAGGCGATAACTTATTAATTATATTTGAGAATCAAGATGAACAATAAAGTAAAACCTAATCATTTAGCAAAGCGTATTGATCATCAAAAATCTTCAGCATCTTCTTTACCGAAGACATTAGGTGATCAATACTTGAGGCTAAAAAAACTAACTGCTGAAATTAAAACCTTATTCAAATTTGGATTACCAGAAGAGATTTTAAATTCGTTAACAGTAGTTAAATACGAAAATGAGTGTTTGGTAATTTCAATCCAGTCTCAAACTGCTGCTAATCATCTTAACTATCAGTCTCAAAACCTAATCAATATACTAAAAGAACAATCATTAACATTCAGCCAACTAAAAGATATAGAAGTAATCGTAACTTATTCTGCTTCAATTCATCATAGTGATGGGAATCAAAAACATACTAATCTACATTCCTTGCAATCGACTAAGACTGCTTGTAAAGGTGAAACCCATATTAATCAGGGCTTAACCGAAACAACGAGAAGAACTATAACACACGCATTAAAGCATGTCATTAAAGATAAACGGTTAAAAAGGAGTCTTGAAAGGCTTTTAAAACACTACTAGAACCTATCTGTAAAGTTATTTTTTGTAATAGAGTGTGGCTTTCTTAAGGGGTTTTGTTGGGATTTAGGAATATATTTAGCTAAATTTAATTAATTCAAAGGGCTGATTATTAAGGGTTATTTTGATATGAGACTTTCCAAGTCATTGAAATTAGGGGATTATGAATTAATTCATCAAATTTCCAAAAATAGGTTTACAGTAGAAGTTTACACCTCTATAGATATTTCCAAAATGTTTCTTTAAATGGTATTACACAGTATTAAAAAGATATTAAAAACACTTGAATTTTATAATTTATAGCTATTCGCCATTTCAGTGTTGTCATAAATTGTTACAATTTCAAAATTATTTGGGTTCGAATAGACTTCTTTAACTAATTTATTGTTCAAACCATGCCCTGACTTATAAGCTTTAAACATTCCAATTAGGCTGTATTTTGCTAAATATAAATCCCCAATAGCATCTAATATTTTATGCCGCACAAACTCATCTTTATAGCGCAGCCCATTTTTATTCATAATACCGTCATCATCTAGAACAATAGCATTATCAAGACTTCCGCCTAGTGCAAGGTTGTTGCTTTGCATATATTCTATGTCTTTCATAAAACCAAATGTACGCGCTTTAGCGACGTTTTGTATATAATTTTGGGTAGAGAAATCGAATGTATAATGCTGTGTATCTTTGGGAATACCTGGATGATTAAAAGAGATTTTAAAATCCATACTAAATTTATCATCAGGCATCAATTCTGCCCATTTGTCACCTTCTGTAACACGAACTGGCTTCAATATCTTCATAAATTGTTTGGGGGGAGTTTGCGTTTTGATGCCTGCTTTTAGCAGTAGCTCTATATATTGAGAAGCACTTCCATCCATAATAGGTATTTCTGCGTCAGAGACTTCTACTAAGAGGTTATCAATACCTAATCCTGCTATCGCACTAAGTAAATGCTCTACGGTACCTATTTTGACGCCATCAACGATTAGGTTTGAGGACATCATCGTGTCTTTTACTAAAAATGCGTCAGCATTGATAAATGGCGCATTATCTATATCTGTGCGAACAAATCGTATGCCTGTATTCTCATCACTAGGCTTGAGCGTTAAAGTTACTTCTTGTCCACTGTGTAGACCAATACCGACGACTGAAATGGTGTTTGCAATGGTACGTTGTTTCATCATGGATAAATCCTAATTGAACGGTGCTGTTTTGTTATATTTATGAGTTTACGGCCACTATATTAAAATTAATACTATTATTTGTACTATTACTTGCACAAAAAAAGCCAAGTGTTTGCTTGGCTTTTAACGAGAATAAAGGAGCGTATTATCTAACTTATACTATTCAAAATTGTACTATTCTAACTACTGTAGCCAAATATAGTCGCTACCCACTCCTATTATTCTACCTAGTTAAGTCAACACTGAATTTAGCGATTTTGTTGACGCTTTAAATAATCCTGAATACTGTTTGTTTTGGTTTCAACTTTACTAGCTGCTGGACTATTTGTAGCCGCTTGCTGATGCGTATCAGGTTGATTACTTTGATGAATCTTATAAGCGGATGCATGCTCTTTAGGGTTCACCTTTTCTGCACTCGATGGACTTGGGATATTTTGATTGGGTTGGTTCTTAGACTCATCAAGTGTTAAACCAGTTGCAATAACAGTCACATGCAAATCTTCACCAAGCTTCTCATCAATTACGGTACCGATAAAGATATTTGCTTCTTCAATATCCGTAATGTCATTAACCACTTCAGTAATTTCGTTTAATTCATCTAATGTTACTGATTCTGACGACACCACATTAACGATAAGACCTTTAGCATTTTCTAATAGCAAATTGTCTAATAATGGTGAACGAATTGCTTTCTCGGTAGCTTGACGCGCGCGATCATCACCACTTGAGCGACCGATACCCATCATCGCATGACCTTTGGCAGTCATGGCAGTACGTATATCATTAAAGTCGATATTAATAACACCTTCACTAGATATGGTTTGCGCAATCCCTTGAACAGCGTGCATGAGAACATCGTCTGCTTTCTTAAAGGCATCTTGCATAGAGATATTACCATAAACTTTAAGCAGCTTATCATTAGGGATAGTGATAATTGAATCTACAAAATTTGATAATTGGTCGATACCATCTTTGGCAGCTTTAACACGTTTACCACCCTCGAATTTGAAAGGAGTCGTCACCACACCTACTGTCAGAATTTGCATCTCTTTTGCAATACGAGCAACAACTGGTGCAGCGCCGGTACCCGTACCACCGCCCATACCTGCGGTAATAAATACCATGTCTGAGTTCTCAAGAAGCTTACGAATAGCGTCTTCTTCTTGCTCAGCGGCTTCACGGCCTACTTCAGGATTTGCGCCAGCACCTAACCCTCTGTTGGTATTGGCGCCAAGCTGCAGCTTATGTTCTGCTGTCAATCTATCTAAAGCTTGGCGATCTGTGTTTGCACACACAAACGTGACGCCTTTAACACCTTGTTGTACCATGTGTTCTACAGCATTACCACCACCACCGCCAACACCAAATACGGTGAAACGCGCCTGACCATTATTCAAATCTTGGCTATTATCAGCCATTGTATACTTAGACATTATCACTCCTTGTGGTCACTTCACTTATCTTATTATAAAACCAATAATAAAATGGTGGTGACAGTGAAATATTGAAAATTAAATTATATTTTTAAAAAAACGATTTAGACTATTTTTAATCTGTACAAGCTTGCTTACTTTTAAAGCTTCTGTAGAGCTTTTTTCGCTATTTCTGAATTGTTCACTTTGGCTATATAATAATGCACCAAAAGCAGTTTGCAAAACTCGCTGATTAACTCTTTTATTCAGCTCTTTAATCTTTTCATCATCATTAGAGCTATCATCAGCGGATATAGCGCTGTGCGAATTAGTCATATTAACTTTCAAATTCAGTAAGCGTTTTGAAAATAAAACCATACCATCAATTTGACTACCGCCACCTGCCAATACAATTCCCCGCTCCAGATAATCAATTAAACCTTCGTCGATTAGAATCTGAAACAGCTGTCTATATATCTCAATATAACGTGCTTCTATGATTTGTGCCAACTCTAAATGATTAACGGTTTTCTCATCATCCGTACCTGGCACTGGTATGACCTCAAATCGGCTTGGGTCAATGGTTAATAAATCCACAGTCCCACGCTGTAATTTAAGTTTTTCAGCTTCCGCCATCGTCAGCTCAAGCTCGGCAGATATATCCATAGTTACTTTTGTACCACCTTCTGCGATACAGTGCGTAAAAATAAGCTTGTTTTCTTTGTAGACGCAAATACTGGTCGTGCTAGCGCCAATATCTATTAAGCAGACACCTTGCTGACGCTCATCAAGCATCAAACTATATTCTGCGGTAGAGACCGCATCAAATAGCATATGATCTATCGTAACATCACATGCCTGAATCAGCTTTTGAATATTATTTCTGCTTGCCGCAGGCATCATCATAAGATGGTAAGCAACATTCAATTGATTGGCATGCAGGCCAATAGCGTCATCAACCATTTCATCTTGATTATCAACAAAGATGCCTTGCTGACAGTGATGCATCAAATAATGGGTATTGGCCAGCGCACTACTTTTAGCATTACTAAGCGCATTTACAATATGCTGCGTTTCGACTGAGCCGCTATCTATATTTACTAGCCCCAATGAATTAGCACTTTGAAGCTCAGGAGTAGCATGGGTTAGCCAAACGCTATGAATTCGGCAATTGGCCATCTCTTCTGCTTCAACAATGGCACGTTTGATACTATGTTTTAATTGGTTAAAGTTTTTGATTTGACCTTGCTGAAAAGCCTCAGTCTTTGCTTCTCCAACACCTTTAATCCTAATATCATTAGCAGCAACAATATCGCCAATAACTACATAGACTGCAGTGGCGCTTAAATGAATGACTGCTAAAAGATTTTCAGATTTACTCATAAAGTTAAGAACATATATGTGTACAATAATAATTAAAACGTTTCAAACAATCTAAATTCAGATAGCATCAAAACAACGTGTAAAAGTGTGAAAATAGGTTAACTATACTGAGCAACAGCTTGATCTCTCCAATCTATCACAAATCCATTTTTATATCGCAAATCTACCGAAACAATATCAGCGTGACGATTGGCCAATTGGTTCTGCATTAGATCGCTCAAATTCATCAGTTTCTGAGAAGTTCGTTCATTATCAACAATAACGCGCAGCCCATTATCAAATCGAATAACCCAGGTCATACGCGGTGTCAAGATAATATCTTCAACCTGCATATCAAGCTTACTAAACCATTGATTAACTTGTTGCATTTGCTGCATAATCAGAGATGCCTGCTCGTTCTCGCCTTGAAGCATGATGAGATCATTTCGATCTAATTGAGCTAAATTAACAGGCTGGAATACGTTGGCAGTACTGTCAATAAAATGTTCGCTACCAAACTTAGCAACTGGTGTACGAGGTAATGCTGTAACGACAATACCCTCTCCCCACTGACGCTTAATATTAACTTGGCCAATCCAGTCTTCAGTCATCACTAGACTTTCAATATCTGGTAAGACTGCTGTAAAGAAACTACCCACTTCTTGGTCTGCAAGAACATTGTTTAACGCTTCAAGCTCTGATGTAGTTAAACTTTCAGGGTTGATCACAATGCTCGCTGGCTGACTCTTATATATTTGAACAGAAACTAAGTAAAAGATAATAATAAAAATCAATATGCCTAGGGCTATCCAAACTTTTGGAGATACCGAGTCTTTTAAATTCACCGAGAACTTATTCACAGAAGCTACCATTATATTTATTTAATATACAACATATAATTGTAACGTATTTAGTATTTAAGCGATAGCGCTAAGACTCTTTGCCATGTATCGTTTTATGACTAAACCTTACGTTTATATCACGCTAGGCGCTAAATTATTGATATCAACATATTTATATTGTGTTTATAAATAGCATGTACACCAATGCTAATAATTTTAAAAATAATATAAAAACATATATTAACATCAGCTAAACTAAGATAGTCGCCTTTTATAATTTATTAAAGTTACAACTGTAAATCAGCTATGGCATGTTAAAGCGTTTGCGATAAAATATGCATACATAGCGCTTCAAAATCAAGACCCCTTGCTTTTGCAGCCATGGGTACTAAACTATGACTTGTCATACCGGGGACTGTATTTATCTCCAACAACCAAAAGTTTCCCTCTTCATCTTGCATCGCATCAACTCGGCCCCACCCCGAGGCATTAACCGCTTTAAATGCGGCTACGCTTAGTGCCTGTAAATATGCTTCCTCTTCATCTGATAACCCACATGGAATGTGATAGGCAGTATCATTACGACTATATTTAGCTTCATAATCATAAAAGTTTGAAATGTCTGCGGGTTCTAATCGGATAACAGGATAGGCTTCGTCATCTATGATAACTATCGTGAATTCGCGGCCCGTTATCCACTTTTCTGCCATAACCACATCACCACAACCAGAAGCAAGCTCATAAGCTTTGGGCAGCTCATCTAAAGTATTAACTTTACTCATCCCAATGCTTGAACCTTCGTGAACAGGCTTGACCATTAGAGGCAGGCCTAAGGTATTTACAATTTGTTGCCAGTCAGTATCGGAGGTTAACAGCGAAAAAGGTGCGGTAGATAAGCCGCACCCTTGCCATAACTGTTTGGTCCGTACCTTATCCATGCCAATAGCAGAAGCCAGTACGCCTGATCCTGTCTGAGGAATGCCTAACCAGTCTAAAAGTCCTTGAAGCTGACCATCTTCACCGCCGCGGCCATGCAATACATTAAATACTCGATCATAATTTCTAAGCTCAGTAATGTCATGATCTTTAGGGTCAAAATGCTTAGCGTCAACGCCTTTAGATTGTAATGCTTTTAATACCGCACTACCGCTATCAAGTGATACATCGCGCTCATTACTATTACCGCCATAGACAACGGCGACTTTTCCAAAAATACTCGCATCTTGTATCGGCATTGAATCGTGGGTTTGTAAATTAGAAGAAGATTGGTTCATAGTTATTGACTTCTTAGACACGGGTTTGATAATTAATCGAATTAAACTAGGGGCTTTCTAGAATATATAAATTATTGGCTGCAAGCTCTTGACTGATCTGACCGACATTGCCAGCGCCTTGGGCAATAATCATATCATTGGCTCTTAATATGCGCTGCATGACAGGTTCTAAGTTATTGATATCTACTAATTCAGGTTCTACTTCGCCACGCAATCGAATACTGCGAGCTAATGATCTGGTGTCAGCACCTAATATCGGTGCTTCGCCTGCGCTATATACATCTAGTAGTAACAGCTCATCAACTTGAGATAATACTTCGACAAAATCATCATAACAGTCACGGGTACGGCTATAGCGATGTGGCTGAAATAGCATGACCAAGCGGCGCTCGGGATAGCTTTCACGTGCCGCTTTGATTGTTGCCGCCACCTCGACTGGATGATGACCATAATCATCAATCAATAGGACATCACCATCGTCTTTTTCGACACAAGCGAGCTGCTCAAAGCGTCGCCCTACACCTGCAAATTTCGCCAAAGCACGCTTAATGGCATCGTCATCTACCCCTTCATCCGTTGCCATCGTCACCGCCGCCAATGCATTTAGTACATTATGTTCGCCAGGGATATTTAGGGTTAAATCTAGAGGTTCACGGTCTTTACGTAGTACGGTGAAATGAGTTTTAGTGCCTTCAATGCGTACATTAGTGGCTTGGACACTATTATGCGGCTCAAAACCGAACGTCTGAACAGGGCGTCCAATATCATCTATCATAGCAGACAACTCTTTGTCGTCGCCACATACAACGGCCAATCCGTAAAAGGGCATATTTTGGAGAAATTGAATATAGGCCGCTTTCAATTTATCAAAACTATTCTCATACGTCTCCATATGGTCCTGATCTATATTGGTAACAATAGCGGCCATAGGATGTAGGGTCAAGAAAGAAGCATCCGACTCATCTGCCTCAGCGATAAGATAACGACTTGCGCCTAATGCAGCGTTCTTACCTGACGCATTAAGCTTACCTCCAATCACGTACGTTGGGTCATACCCCCCTTCCGTCATCATCATGGTAAGTAAGCTTGTCGTGGTCGTTTTGCCATGCGCGCCCGCCACAGCAATGCCGTGCCGATATCGCATCAACTCCCCTAACATATCTGCACGGCGTACCACAGGTAGACGTGCTTTCAACGCGGCTTGAATTTCAGGGTTATTACGATCTATCGCAGAAGAGACAACGAGCACATCCGCACGTCTTATATTTGTTGAGTCATGCCCTATAAAAACGTTAATACCCAGTGACTCTAATCGTTTGGTCACGGGGCTCTCTTTAATGTCTGAGCCACTCACATCATAGCCTTGGTTTTTAAGTACTTCGGCAATACCGCACATCCCAGCACCGCCAATTCCAATAAAATGAATGCATTTAATACGGCGCATTTCAGGTATTTCGATTAATCGTAATGGCTGGGTGTTGTTTGACATACGTCTCTCTTAAAGTCTGATTGGTGTATACTTTGCTATTTTAAACACATTGCTATTTTAAACACATTGCTATTTTAAACACATTGCTATTTCAAACATTTAGCAATCTAAAGTAGCATCGGTACATCTTTATAGGATTAATAAAGTCAATAAAATTTAGAGGGTCGATAAATTTTATATGACGTTACTGTCGCATCTTAAACTTTATTATTAAAAAATTTATTGCTTTAAACGTTAATATTATGTGCTTACTGACTAGCGTACAATATGTGACCAGATAAAATCTGCAGTTATCATCGTAGATCCTGGGTTTGCAAGTTCTCTACCCTTTATCGCCATTGATTGACATTTTTCTCGATCTAATTCAACTAATATTTCAGCCAGATATTCGGCAGAGAATTTACTTTGAGGGATTAAATAGGCTGCATCTTCAACGGCTAATGAACGTGCGTTTGCTGTTTGATGATCATCGACCGCATGAGGTAGAGGGACAAATATAGCCGCTAAACCAACGTTTTGAATTTCAGTCACAGTCAGTGCACCCGCTCGGCATACAATCACATCCGCCCACGCATAAGCTTTTGCCATGTCGACGATAAACGGCATGACTTCAACGTTATGTAGTGACTTATCTACAGACGTATAGTTAGCTTGGGTGATTTCGACATGTTTGCGTCCACACTGATGATGGACTTCAATTGGTATGTTAAGTTTTGCCAAAGCCGCGGGCACAGTTTCATTTAATATTTGAGCACCTAATGAGCCGCCAACTACCAATAGTCGTAAAGGGCTTTCATCATTTAGGTCATAACGCTTTTGTGGCGGTTTAATATTAAATATGGCGTCTCGTACAGGATTACCAACGGTTTCAAGCTTTGGATTTTTTGGACTGTCGCTGTCACCAAAGGTATCCGGAAAAGCCTGTAATACTTTTGCAGATATTTTGGAGAGATAACGATTGCTCATACCAGCGATTGCATTTTGTTCATGGATAATAAGCGGTACATTCGTGGCTTTGGCTGCAAGACCCCCAGGCGCCGTTACATAGCCACCGAAACCCACCACCACATCAATTTGATTTGCTTTAATAATTTGAATACTGGCTAAGATGGCTTTTGATAATGTGAATGGCAATTTTAAGAGTCGTCCAACCCCTTTACCACGTAGTCCTTGCATCTCAATGGCATGGAACGTATACCCGACTGGTTTGACCAAATCATTTTCCATACCACTGGGCGTGCCTAACCAATGAATATCTGCCCCACGTTTGCTCAATTCTTCAGCTACGGCCAACGCTGGGAATACATGTCCACCTGTACCTGCTGCCATCATCAATACTTGGGGTGCAACGCTCGCTGCTGAACTTAATTGACTGCTGCTAACTGCAGAAGATACAGACACAAGATACGCTCCTAACCAATTGTTCGAAAAATTATCATTAAAACCTTAATTTAATCGTAGATTAACCACAAAATATAAAAGGTTTAAAATTAAATTAAAAAATCATACCACAAACTAGGGGCTGTTGAACATTCAAACATTATGACGGATAACAATTAAGCAAAAAAACTCGATATCAGTTAAGACTTCAAATAATTCTATTATAAATCACTATCTTAAAGGTAGTTAACTTAGCCGTTTGAATCCAAAATATTGACGTCATACATAAAATTTAATAGTTAGTTCTATCAATTTGAAAATAGTTATTATTTGAAAAATTGCTATTAGCCAAGCAGTTTAGTTTAAATAATAAAAAAGCCAAGTAGCTTTTAGTAGGTGCTACTTGGCTCATTAACGTACTGATATATGTAAGTAATATTAATAATAAAAACTAAGTATAAAATGTGTATAAACGGGTACAGGGTACGCCTAAATCTATCGACGTTTCAAAATACGTGTTTTGCCCAATAATGAAATACCTTTATAACCCCGTAGTTTTAGCGTATCTCCATTTAACTCAGCTTTACCTGAGAAGGTCATACCCGTTTCAGGTTCAATACCAGAACCGCCGACATACTTATTGGGATTATTAGGATCTGCTTTTAAGCCCCAAAGCACAGTTGCACCCCTTAGCGGTTTGTTTTTAAACTTGCCCTCGCACGTATCGCAAACACTCTTACCTGCTGCACGCGGATCAAGCACCTTAACGATCTTAGCAGACAGTTTGCCTTGACTTTCTTTAAACTCTAGCACGGCATCAGGCTTACCATCATTAAAGGTAGTCCATTGTGTATTATTCAGCTGATCCGCTGCGTTTGCCATCAAGCCAATACCTAGACCAGTAACAAGTACTATTGATTTTACTAATGCATTCATATGACATCCTTGTTGAGTAATTAAAGCGCTTTTAGATATAAAGCTTATTTTAAATAGTTAGTCTTCACTTTTTAAATGTTAACTATAAATAATGTAATCATTATATAAATTATAGTGATGCAATAAGGTACTCCATGTACATCATGCATCAATTTTTATAATACTAAACTATTAGTATAAATACACTATTAAAAACAATTATTTATGACATAACAAATAAACCAAACTTATATTCATATTAACTATGTATCACTATATGACTAACAGAATCGGATGAATGCATTATGTATCATAAGTTCCTCGTTAAGCATATAGGACTGTACGCGTATAGGACCTCAAACGTATAGGACATGCTAAAGCCACATCAATTGTTATAAGATTCGCTATACTGACAGTCTCTTACGTTCGATAGCAATCATTAAATCGGTAGCAATATCGGTTCCGCATTGTGTATTGATTTCACGTACACAAGTTGGGCTGGTCACATTAATTTCAGTAATTTTGCCACCGATAACATCTAGCCCAACAAACATAAGCCCTTTTTGTTTAACAATAGGTGCAACTTGCTTTGCCACAGCCATCTCCTCATCGGTGACTGGCATAGCGACGCCTTGACCACCAGCCGCTAGGTTGCCGCGCGTTTCACCCTTAGTTGGAATGCGGGCCAAGCTATAAGGCACAATCTCTCCATCGATAATTAATATACGCTTATCGCCCTCTTTGATCTCGGGTAAAAAACGTTGGGCCATTATCGGAAGTGTTTCAAGTTCTGTTAATATCTCTAGCGTCGCACCTATATTTGGGCTATCTGCAGTCAATCTAAATATGCCCGTACCGCCCATTCCATCTAATGGTTTGACAATGACATCCTCTTGTTCACTGATAAATTTACGAATATGAGACTGTTTACTGGTGACGATAGTGGGGCTCATAAGATCACTAAACCATGTCGCAAATAGCTTTTCATTACAATCTCTTATTGCTTGAGGGTCATTGACAACAAGCACACCAGCATCTTTAGCATGATCGAGCATATAGGTACTATATAAAAAACGCATGTTAAATGGCGGGTCTTTACGCATCAAAATCACATTATAATCGGTGATGAGCTGGGTCGTTTTTGAATCAAGCGTATAAAAATTTTCAGGATCACGGCGTACAGTTACTTTTTGTGCATCGACTTTCAGCGTACCTTGATCTAACCATAAATCATGTATTTGGCAGTAACCCAAACTATGACCGCGATCGCTGGCTGCCCACATCATCGCCAATGTCGAATCTTTTTTATAATTTACCGTAGATATCGGATCCATTACCACCAAGATATTCAGTGAGTGACTCGTTGACGTTTGACTCATGGTAACTTACTCCATTTATACGCCTTATTAGGCATAAATTTATATTAATGATTTGTCTGAGTGGTTAGATTATATTAAATACGGCTTACTTATAATTAAACTTATTTGGCTTGACTAGTTCTAAATCAGTAGTTTTAAATCAGTAGTTCTAAATCAATAGTATTAAGTAATAGTCTAAAGGCAATAATCTTAGCGCTTATACACCGTATTGTTCACGGTAATGACGCATTTTTGCAAGCTGAGTATCTTCCCCATTTACTGCCACGTACTCAATAATATCATCAATATCTACCAATGCTTTGACAGGTACATTCAAGCGTTGAGACAGCTCTTGAATGGCAGATTGCGCATCTTGACCGCGCTCTTTACGATCTAAAGCCACAATAATGCCTGAAACCGTAGCGCCGGCGGCATCTAAAATATCAACCACTTCACGCATGGCAGTGCCCGCTGTAATAACATCATCGAGCACCCATACCGCTTTACCTTTAACATCAGCGCCCACCAAGCTACCGCCCTCTCCATGATCTTTCGCTTCTTTACGATTATAGCCCCATCGTGCATTTATACCATGGTTATTCCAAAGCGCTTGCGCAGTAGCAGCAACAAAAGGAATACCTTTATACGCTGCGCCAAATATAACGAGCTCCTCACTGTCTGCATATTTGACTTGATCTGCTAAAGCTTGCGCATATCCATTTGCCAGCAACGATAGTGTCTCTCCAGTTGCTAACAAGCCTGCGTTAAAAAAATAAGGACTAATACGGCCTGACTTAAGCACATATTCGCCAAATTTCAAAACATCATTGGACAATGCTAATTGAATAAGTTTACTACTACTAAACGTGTTGTGTGAAGAAGCTGCCATGTAAAACCCTATAAAAACAAAATATAAAAAGAAAAACCTTAAAATTTTCAACCTTAATAATGCGCGTATTATAGCGCTAATTTAGGTTAGAAACAGCAAAGCCTAGCTCATGACCATCCATTAATATAATAGTCACTAATATTGGGATACCGAGTTAGTAGTGAAGATTGAGAGGATATATTGGTATAAACAGCTTGCCCTACATTATCGCTCGTCATACCCTGTGCATTCTTTGAGGTTGCTGTTGAGTGCTGTTTAGCATGTACAACATCCATACCCAAATAGCTTGCTGCCATAATAACATGACCTTCAAACAGTCTGATCTGTCGGTATTGGTTTTCAAATTGCGGATGAATATTACACTGACTAAGTACATAACTGCGCATATGTTGGCATATTTGCGCCACGGTGAGACGTCTATTGACTGTTTTACGGGTTTGGCACTGCTTTAATATATGCACCGCAGTGCTACAGGCCAATATATCTGTCGCTATACTATCGACGCCATTATCAAAGCGTTCAGGATATAAAATGGTCTCCCAATTGGGTGCAAATATATCATTGATCATCTCTGGCACCACATTAAATACTTCAATAGTAGAGACTTTATCAAGCGTTGATTGATGGTCAGATAATTGATGGATCGATGTTTTCTTTATTGATTGTGCAGTACTCGCTTTGTCTGTTTTATCAGCGCTTATTTTAGCAAAGTTTGTTTTAGCAAAGTTTGTTTGATCAGCTTGAGTTTTATCAGCGACATAGCTGTTAGGTTTTTTAGATTTTTTAGGGTGATTAGTGTCGTCACTAAATCCATAACGGGTCAAATTAGGATACTGGTTAAATGCCTTATATATGTCTGACATATCTAACAAGGTCATTTGAGTCAAGGGTGTTAATAAAGGGGCGCTGCTACTCGCTTTGGGTTCAAAAAACCCTGAAGGCAGATTAATCAATCCCCCCAATTGCAATAGCTCAAAGTGTGAAGCGAGTTCAGGAGAGGCGATCAAGCTCCACCTTGAGTTATCATCCTTTTGAATTGGCAAGTTTGCTGCCATTGGATATTGCTTAGACAACAACTGATCAAGCGATTGTTTATAACGCGGGGCAGGCACAGGTATGTCTGTCAAAGGACGATCTGGATTTAATGCAGTCGTAGACGCATCATAATTCGGATGTTGTATGCCCGCTTGTTCAATCTGTTTTTGCAATAGCGACTTGGCCATCAGATCCTCATTATTTCTTTCAAAAGGCGCACCTTTTGGATAAGGAGCGTCTAAATTGTAGATATCTGTATTCATAATACTAACTTTTTATATCGTATGTTTCGGGTGATTACCTAATTGGTTGACTATCAGTGACTTAGCTATCTATTATTTGCTTAACACAGGTATTAACGCATTTTGTATCGTAGAGCCATATTACATCCACAATCTATCGTTAAAGGTGTTGCAATATATGCATATAACCACTTCGCCAATCTGGATATTGTAACCAATGACGCGGTATATTGCTGTGTAAACGTTTACCACTCATCTTAATATTTGTATCCAAACTTGTCTGAGATGACGGCTCTATTTCCTCATCAGATGCCAAATCCGGCGGTGTGCTATCCACACGCTTCGCAAGCCAGCTCATGAGCGTATAAGAAGTTACGGGGTCATAATCGGTTGCAATATATATAGGCTTGAGCCCATCTTCTGCTGATAAGCACATTATTTGAACTATAATGTTTATTAAATCGGTGTCCATGATACGGTTGGTCCACGCAAAAGGGGGCATTGCAGGCTTCGGATCTTCTTTCGCTTTGCGAACACGCATTAAACGCTCTTTTCCATAAATACCACTCGGTCTTAAAATCACTGACCGCTGTCCATATGCATGGCGTAGGACCTCTTCGGCTTTCAATATATATGTTGACGCTTCTCGCTTTGGTGTCAACGGCTCTACTGTCTCATCTATCCACTCGCCCCTATCTTGACCATATACACCTGTTGAGGATACAAACACTACCCGTTCAAGCTTTGGCAGCTGAGGCTCAAGCTTGGCAATATGCTCAGCTATACCATAATAAGTATGTTGGTAGTCTTTAGCATCATAATTATCAGGCGTTACCACTATCAAAATATGAGTAAAGGGACTTAACTGATCTGCTGTAATCTCAAGTGCATCTGCTTGAATATAGTAAGCGTGGTCACTAAGCTCATAATCTTGGCGACTGCCCCGAGCCAAACCTGTTACCACAAATCCATTATTAGCCAATTGATTGGTCACTGGCAATCCAATGTCACCCTGACCTATTATTAAAAAATTTTGTTCGGTTGTTGGTTGTATTGAATCGGTTTGAGACATTTAACTCACCTTAGCTTATTTTATTATTTTAAATATAAATTAAGTCAGTTAAGCAAGATGTATGTATAGGATAAACACACTTATTAATATTAAAAACTATTCAGGCATTTACCTATTTTATCGTTTAAGCTACCTATTTAATCTTAAGCTTTTTTAACTAAAAATTTACTAGTTCAACTAAACTAATTTTATTCTAATAACCATGTGATGGCTTGCTTAACAACTTGCGGATCTGACAACAATGCCATATGACTGACACCGTACAAAACAGCTTTTTGGCTTTTTGGTACATTCAAATTATGATATTCGTCCTGCTCACCAAGCGCTGAATTAATATCGACCAAACCATCACCAAGCACTTGGCTAACTTTAGACGTGTCTTTTTCTTCGCTCAACGTACTTGCTAACAAATAGGTGGTCATATGTTTAGGTAATGGTGTAACCAGACGCTCATGATTAGGAAGTACGCTACGGGTAGTTAGAGTATGCCAGTCCTCATCTCGAATACTACCATGTCGTAAATCAATAATACCGGCACTACGTATATCTCCAAGTCTACTTAGAGATCCTGCAAAGGGTAACCTGTTGATCGTTTGCTGTACGCTATCTCCAATTCTTTCTAAAACAGCGCCATGGTGAGGGGTACCAAGTGTAATAAGTTTAATAACCTTATTTACCCAATTATTAGGGAATGATCTACCATAGAATAAAGCGCTACGCGATACCAAACCGCCCATACTATGCCCAATCAAATTAATGGTTTCAATGTTAGGATAATTTTGTACTAAGGTTTGCATTAGATTAGACAGCTCGCGACCATTAACAGATATACGTTGACCACTATTGTAGTTTAAATAAAGCACGGTAGTATTTGGTATCTTTTTCAAAATCGATAGGCCTAAAGCATCCGCCTCATTTGGATGCCAGTTTTGATAACCCATGCATAGTCCGTGTAAGATAATAACAACGTTGGAAGCCAAAGTAGACGACTTAGGTAAACTTGATGAGATGGCTTGTTTGTTTAAGGGCTCTGATGAGTATGCTGAACTTTTAAAGTTTGGTGGATAATATGCAATAGGTATTAGCTCGCCGCGGCTGTCGTATAACTGCATAGATAGTGCTAAAGGATTTTTATTAGTCACTAAATGATCACCCATTACCCCATTAATGACATTAACCAATTCATGAAACTTATCAGGTAAAGGATAAGAATATTTATGTTCCAAAGTTTTATTATATTGACGAAAACCAAAAGCAATGCTATGACCTACTACTGAAGTTATACCTTTGATATAGCCATAAATGCGGCTACTAATCCCCTTATTCCAAATATTCCCATACTTATGATTCAATAAGCCAATGGGACGTAATACGATTTCACGATGAATAGCCTCTACTATTCCTGTGGTTTCAATAACACCTATAACCCCTAATTGAGACATACCTGCTAGAAAATCGGGAATTGATATTGGTGTCGCTTTATAAATTTCAGGTTCACAGCTTTCGGTTGTAAGAGGGTCAGCCTTATAAGTTCCAGCTTTTAGTAAGGCCGATTTAATAGGGTCGTAAGAATCTAGCATAACGTCATCTCCTAAACAGTAAAAGCCATCGAACAATCATAATTAAAAGGCTTTAAAAATAGTTTACATAAGATAATCGAATGTCGTCCTGCCCTTCAATAGCGTCTTGCAACTCATAATTACCTTGCAATCTAATGGCATGATTTTTACCCAGATCATATTGAGCCCCTAAACTAACAATAGGCTGCCAATAACTGTCTTTGATACGATCATTTTTAGAGTCGCCGTGGTACCAGTATGGCACTTTGACCTCTCCTACCAGTCTGGCACGGCTATTAAGGTGATAACGGCATCCCAAATTAACGCCTGCGCCCACTCTATATCCTTTATTTAATCCTTTACCCACCTGTGCCACACTCGTACCGAGTGCGTAACATAGCTGTGGTGGTAATTCACCCGAACCAACCGTAGGGTTGCCAAAAGCGACTGATCCCCCTTTCTCAAAGGCGACGCTACCTACAAGGTGGCTAGTATGTGGATCATTATCTGCATTATCGCGGTTCATATTAGAACCATCTTTTACTTGAGTGGCCTGAATATTTACGCCCCAACTAGACAACCAAGACTCTCCGTTACGAGCGGTATTCAATGGATTAAGAGACCTGCCACGTAATATAGCTAATTCTTGTAACTCTACATGGTCATGGCTGCCTTTAGACTTAGCGTCATCTTTATATACTCTTAATTCAAGATTACCTGCTTCAAGATGGAAATTTTGCGGATAGCCACTGGGTCGATCTAATAGATCATTAAATCCGCCACGATACGCCAAGCTGATATAGACAGTATTATCATGTGTTCCTACCCCAATCATCGTTCGCTGCAATTCATGTGCATTTAAGGGATTGTTATCGACAGGAACTAAATTAGTCGGTTGCAGCTTATTATCATCGTCAATACTACTACGTGGCATATCTTTTAACTGAGAGTTGTTAATCTTCGCTTGCTTTAGGGTAAGGTCTGCTGGAAAATACTCATAATCTTTAATTAATCCTTCTCGTTTTAACAACCGAACCACATCAGAAGGTACCACTGCTAAGGTGAATTCATCTAATAAATTACCTTGGGGACGAATAATATCAATGTAGCGTAATATTTCCGAAGCGCAGTTATCTTTTGTAAAATAATAAGGCAGTTCTAAGTCTTTAGATTCATACACATGACGCAAAATCTGTTGAACCTCGTCTAGCGACAAATCTAACGCATAGGTCCAGACATCCCGATTATCATTTTGCAAATAATCAGCCAGTTTTATTGGATAGGGCTCTATAGTAATTTCGTTGGGATAGCCACCAAATGCTGCGTTTAGTCCGTACATGATAAATGAATCCTCAGGATCTCCCGCTACAGTATCATTTAGGGCATGCGCTTCATCAATCGCTTTAGGATCTGCCAGACTTTTAGCTGAATCTATTAACATCAGAGTATGACCAAATGCCGACACAGGTCGATCAGGGTACTCTTCTGCAAATACGACGGACAACCGTTTAGGGTCAAGTGCTTTGAACCAATTGTCGAAATCAGGGCAGTTAGGAGTTATTTGTTTTAAACCCAGTTCATTTTTTAACCAATGCATTCTTGCAGGAAACCGACATGCCACACTATCGTTTCCATCAATCCCTTGAGTGATGGATGCTTCAATAAATGCAATTAATTCAGCTTTTGGATCTACTTTACCATTTTGGCTAATAAAAAAATGAGGCAAATCGATTTGACTCTCGTAATTCTGTTCGCCCCCTTTGTAATAATGAAGACGTAGCCACGTAGGATGCGTTGCAAGGTTTTGCTCATCTGCTTTTTTAATTAACTGGTTAATAAGATATTGATGATCAGTATTTGTGGATGGTTCTAGTTTGGATGTTTCTTGTTTAGATGTTTTTTGGTAGTTATTATTAAAGTTATTATTAAAGTTATTATTAAAGTTATAATTTGAAGCGATTTCGCTAGCTTGAACATTTTGAGACAACCCTAAACTCATAGTACATATTAAATATGCAAAAGGTATGGCAAATTTAGTAGTAAATTGATAAGGTAATATTATAAAGTCTAAATAATTGTTTTTACTATGATTAACCGCCTTTTTTAAATAGTTAAAACAAACAAATGACGTTAAATTTGAATATGACATAACAAACCTTATTAATTATCATGTTGCAAGATATGCACACCACTTGTCTGCATCAAAATCTTTTAGGAATACAATGATTAAATAATAGCATGCGAAACATTTTATACCATCAATAATCTCGTTTGATTTTTATATTGTTGTACATTAAATAAACAGTCACCTTAACTAGTGCGTGCCCTCAGTTTGAAAGTGGTGATAAATATAAGATAAATCGCAGTCATACAAGGAAATTAACGCAGATAATATCATTATATTAATCCGTTATTTGACGATGTATGTCAAGATTTAGGTATTTTTAGCCCATTGTTTTGTCATGATACGAATTGAAGTAACACCCTAATAGAGACCTTCATTGGTAGAGACCATGTATAAACTATTCTCCACTTACGATACCCCATCTGTGTCTCTAAGCATCGATTCTGGAAGATTGCTTGAAGCGCAATGGCTGTCGTCCCCTAACTTTAACGATCGTCCTAAAGATACTGTCATTAGTGCCATCGTCATCCATAATATTAGCTTACCACCCTTTGAGTTTGAACAGACAGACAGTAAGGGACAGCATTATGTTAAGTCACTTTTTACCAACACGTTAGATTGGGATGCTCATCCCTATTTTAAAACTATAGAAGGTATGAAGGTTTCTGCTCACTTATTTATAGAACGTAATGGTGCAATCACTCAGTTTGTAAACTTTGAAGATCGCGCGTGGCACGCCGGACGTTCAAGCTACTTGGGTACGCCTGAATGTAATGATTACACTATAGGTATTGAGCTTGAAGGCACCGATTTTCGTGACTTTAGTGATTCACAATACGACGCTTTGACGGCAGCTATTGCGGCTATTCATAAAGCTTACCCTCAAACCCGCCGCCATATCACAGGCCATAGCGATATTGCACCAGGGCGCAAAACAGACCCAGGCAAACATTTTGATTGGGTTAAATTGCGCCAAAAGCTAAGTCAACTTATAGAAATGGATAGTGATTTTTTATAAATGGTAGTGAATTTATAAATAATAGGGGTTTTTATTAATAGTAGTGGTTTTTATTATTAGTGACTGTATTTAGCGCCGCAGTCCTTTAATTTAAGCGTATCTTTCATTTGACATCTTATCTTTAAAATATCATTAGGAATGACAGTTAATGATATAATTCGCAAAATTTTATAATAAATTGAAATTTTGCGAATTTTTTTTATGCAATTTTTGGCAATTTTAGACAATACTTTGTAACAAAGGCGCTTAGATTACATGGCAAAAAGTAAATTATTTCGCTCTACAATGGTTGTAAGCTCAATGACCATGCTTTCACGCATACTAGGTCTAGTACGTGACATGGTTCTTATGGGTGTTTTTGGGGCTGGCGGGTTGATGGATGCCTTCTTGGTAGCCTTTAAAATCCCTAACTTTTTACGGCGGCTGTTTGCTGAGGGTGCCTTTAGTCAAGCATTTGTCCCCGTTTTATCTGAATATAAAGAACGCTTTACCCTCCAAAAAGTTCAAATATTAGTTAGCCGCACCTCAGGCGCATTATTACTAATATTATCTATGCTTACCGTCGTTGTGATGCTCGCCTCACCTTGGGTAATTACATTATTTGCACCGGGCTTTGCTGACGATCCCCAAAAGTTTAATATGGCTAGTGACTTGCTACGTTTAACCTTCCCTTATTTATTATTTATCTCAATGACTGCATTTGCGAGCAGTATTTTACAAAGCTATGGACGCTTCGCCGCGCCAGCCATTGCGCCAGTGCTACTTAATCTTTGTATGATATCGGGTGCGCTTATATTTTCACCGATGTTCGATAAACCTATCATGGCTCTTGGCTACGCTGTCGCCATTGCAGGTCTATTGCAATTTTTTATTCAGCTGCCTCAGCTCTATATGCAAAAGCTATTGGTCAAACCTAAAGTTGATTTTCAGCATGAAGGGGTACGCCGAATTTTAAATTTAATGTTGCCTGCCATATTTGGGGTATCTGTCACACAGATAAATTTGTTATTAAACACCATACTAGCTTCGTTGATGATAACAGGATCGGTCTCCTGGTTGTACGCAGCCGAGCGGTTAACAGAGCTGCCATTGGGACTGATTGGTGTGGCGATTGGAACCGTTATTCTACCCAGCCTATCGACCAGTGAAGCTAACAAAGATGATGTCACGTTTCGTAAGACACTCGACTGGGCGGCGCGTCTAATTATTGTCGTCGGCATGCCAGCGGCGTGTGCCCTATTTGTATTGTCCGATGTGCTCATGCAAACACTCTTTATGCGCGGTGAGTTCATGTTAGAGGACGCTAATATGAGCGGGTTTGCATTACGTAGTATGGCAGGAGGGATATTAGGGTTTATGCTCATTAAAATTTTTGCCCCTGCCTTCTTTGCCCGTCAAGATACCAAGACCCCTGTTAAGATTGGGATTGTGACCGTCATAGCAAATATGATTTTTAGCTTAATATTTGTGGGTATTTTTTATTATTTTAAACTGCCTTTACATGGTGGCCTAGCCCTTGCCACCACTGGTGCCTCTTTAGTTAATGCTGGGCTTTTGTATTATCTACTGCACAAACGCAACTTGTTCCGCTTTGGTCCACATTGGAGGAAGCTTATTTTACAGTTTGCTTCTGCAAGTGTAGTGATGACGGGCGCACTTTATTATGTACTGCCCTATTTCCCTACCCATTCGTCACAGTTATACCGTGTCATAGCATTGCTTCTTATTTGTGCGCTCGGCGCAGTTGTGTATGGCGTTGTGTTATTAGCATCAGGTTTTAGACCGCATCAGCTTAAGCATGGTTAACTTTATGCAGCCCTAAGATCTAATTTATACAATAAAAAAGCCACCGCAATAAACGGTGGCATTTTAATAAATAAAATTTATTCAAAAGCTGTAATTTACTAACTAACTTACTAAGTTTAGATAAGTGAGTATTACTCAGCGTCAGTTTTTTTAGCTTTACTACGTCCGCCAAATGCACCAAAACGCTTGTTAAAGCTAGCAACACGACCTTCGTTAGACGTTTTACGCTGCTCGCCTGTGTAGAAAGGATGCGAGGCACTTGAGATATCAAGTGGATAGTAAGGATATTCTTTACCTTCATACTCACGTGTGGCTTTAGTTTTAGCAGTTGAACGAGTTAAGAAGTACACGTCAGCATTTGTGTCGTGGAATAATACTTCTTGGTACTCTGGGTGGATATCTTTACGCATAATAATTTCTCTCTATGTCCGATATACAGCTTAGCTGTATGTAACTGAGGCACTAGCGCATTTAATAATTAGCCACCTTGTCACTGGCTTATTCCAGCACAAAACACCAATCATTTGCTTCTCTAGCCTTCCTCAGTGGGAAGTTAAGGCGGTGATTTTACCGATTATTTAGCACAGTTGCAAGTTAAAATCACCGCTAAGCTCTTCACGACATATGGATATCTTACGATATACTAAATTTATTTAATCTTTAGTTGACGACTCAGCTGAATCAGCGCTCTTATCAGAGGTGTTTTCTTCATCAGATGTCTTATTATCAGTATCTTTTTTGTCAGATGAGTTGTCGTCAGACGAATAGTCGTCAGATACGTTGTCATGAGAGGTAATAGCATCATCAGACGCCTTATCCTCAGAAGAAGACGCGCGTTGATCAGTTAAGGCTTCTTTAGCTTCCACTGGCTCAGGACCGAATGTCGCCTTAGCCACACCAATAACCTGTTCAATCAAATGACTGTTATAATAACTCGCAATCATTACCGAAGAGATGGGTAATAACTTTAACATCCAATTCAAATTCATACTATCGATATCAATATTGAATTGATCGGCTAAATTATCAACCTGTTCTGCATAGTATTTGACGTTAGAGCTCTGCAAACCTATGTTATTAAGCTCATTGCGTAACCCTGAAGATTGAGCATTGCTCAACAACCCTTTTGACATACCAAGGCCTGCTAATAGCGCTTGCTTCTCTTGCATTTTGCTAAGATCAGCATTAGACAAGATGGTATAAGCCATTTTCACGCCTTCTTTACCCACTAACGGCTTGTTATATACGGTTGATATCTGATACACCGTGCGTAGAGAGACTAATAACAACCACATTGTGTCCGCAAGTATGCCTGGTAAACCTGCAAGACCAGTCACACCGCCAAGCGTTGCTAAAGCGCGATTCTGGTTGGCAATATCATGCGCTAAGGCATTTCTTTGCTGGTCATCCAAATCTTCTAGATTTTCAAAACGATGATCCTCGGGAAGATCAACTTTGCTCCATGAGGCGGCAAGTTTCGCTATTTGCGTGAATGCACTGTCAGTTGCTTTATCAAAAATACTATTCGGTACGACTTTTTTGGCATACTTACCATAAGTTGCAAAACGCTTACCGATCAGCTGTTGTGAGGACTTTACAGCTTGTTGACTAAAAAGATTGTCCACAGATTTAGAATTATAGCTAGATAAATCAACTGCCCTATAATTACTGGCTTTACCAGACTTAGCATTAAGCGAATCTAATAAAGATCCAAACCGCTCTAGATTATCTCGTGCAATATGACCCGCTGTATCAATACCGCCTAACACTATTTTACGTGCTTTAGAACCTTTAGAATTGTCTTTCATATTTGTTATCCCATATTTAATATTATGAATTATAAGTAAATTACAAAATATACATTTGCCATAAAAATAGGATAATCTTAATTAATTATCCATTCAATTATGTAAATAATGATTTTATTATAGGATTTAACTCTCTTAATATCAGTTTAAACAGTGTTATCAGGGTTTGGTGCAATGTAAAAAGGGTTATGTTGATATTTATCTTAAACCCATTTATTAACACTTAATCAACCTAAACAAACCTTAAATCAGTAACTTTCTTAGGATATATTTAACCTGTATGATTTATCATCATTTTACGTTCAATCACTTGCCTGCCCATGAGCTACTCCCCTATATCACACATGTCCTATTAGCAGCACAGTCAAACGATACCGCTTCAAATATTCAGACTTCAAATAATATAGAGTCGAATAATAGCGCTACTCGTTGGCTTCAAAACCAGTCATTGCCGTGGCAAGTATGCTGGTTAAATAACGACCATGATCCTATTATTGGATTGTTACCTAAGGTCTATTGGCAAGTTAATCCAATTCCATCTGCACATAATATCGAACAAAATATACAGCGTAATCAAATAGATGCTGAGATTTCAACGTCTGACTTTCTTAACATTTGTTCTAAATATTCTCATGCTAAAAAAGAGCATGATAAAAACTCTCATGCTGATGACATACCTAGTAATAACGCTTCAAAAGGGACTTTGAAAACAGAGACTAGCTTAATAAAAGTTGAAATAATAAAAGGAATGCGTCAGACGCCCACCCGATGTCATAAGAATACACATGAAAGTAGTCAAAATAATGAGAGTCTAAGTGAGGCTATAACAGCAACTAAGGATGAGGTTGGTATTCATGAAATCGTAGACAGTACGAATACACTAACTGACTATACTCATCACACTTATGAAACGTCATACGCAAACTGGATCAATGAGCTTATTGAGTATTCTGAACGGCATGATTCTGCTTCAACTTTGACATCAGATAATAATTGTAAGGGTCTTGATAAGTTTAGCGCTGATCAAGATGAAGATGACTTGTTAGATGATAGCTATATTCAGGGTAGCTATTTTCAAGTTAGCTATAGCGAGGGATTAATGGGCTTTATCGGTTATGACATTGCTGCTAAATCTTTAAGTCCGAGATATGAATCAATAGCGCTATGCAATCAACCTGCTGCTTTTATGGGACATTATGATATATATTTAAAACCTGCCAATGATAACAGTTGGCAATTGTGTGGGACGTTAGATTGTGACCCCACTGCCATCAATGCTGCTATTCAACTATTACAGCAAGTCGAAGTCTTTTTATCTCATGAATTAGAAGCTGACAAACTGGCTTTGCACGCCCCTCCTATACATTTAAAAAGACATTGGTCCTATCAAGAATATGCCAACGTATTCGCTAAAACACAGCAATATTTGTATGACGGCGATAGCTATCAGATAAACTTAACGCAAAAATGGTCAGCCCAACGTTCCACTAGCCTTAGCGCTGATCAAAATACCGTAAGTATAAATGATGCTAATATAGATGTAGCACCTTTAGTCAACTACTTGCCCAAACTTTATAACAATACCAAAGCGCCCTATGCAGGCTATTTGGGACTCAATAGTTATTTAGCATCTGAAAATTCAATCCATTCTAAAATGAGCTTTGAATTATTGAGCTGCTCCCCTGAATTATTTATTGTTTTTAATAAGAACGATGAAGGTGATCATCAGATTTTGACCAAGCCTATTAAGGGGACTCTACCGCGTGGTCAGTCTTTAGAGGAGGATGCTCGGCTCAAAGTCCAATTGGCTAATAGCGACAAAGACCGTGCAGAAAATGTGATGATTGTGGATCTGTTAAGAAATGATTTTGGCCGATATGCCAAAACTGGCAGTGTTAAAGTACCAAAACTCTTTGCTATTGAAAGCTTTAGCAATGTCCATCACATGGTAAGCTCGGTTACAGCGACGTTAAAGGAAGACGTACATCCATTAACGCTATTATTTAACAGTTTACCCGCCGGTTCAATAACGGGTACACCGAAGAAACGCGCGGTAGAAATTATAGCTGAATTAGAAGTTGGCGCTCGAGGCGCATATTGTGGCACGATGGGGTTTATGAATTTTGATGGCACAGGCAACTGGAACGTTCTGATTCGTTCATTGCAAGCTGATAATCAGGGTATTGTCGCGTTATGGGCAGGCGGAGGAATTACTGTGGGATCTGAAAGCCAGCTAGAATATCAAGAGTGTATTGATAAGGTTGGAAACTTAATCGACTTACTTAAAAAATAATCAGCTCTGTAGAATAAACTCTGTCAATATTATTGCAGACATAACTGACATAAATAGAGTTTAAAGAGCCATCAACTGACTTATTCAATAAAAAAAGGGCTGTGCTACTGCCAGTCCTTTTAATTTGTTAGTTTATTCGTCAGTTTACTAATTAATTTATTTAGCAATTTTTAAACTCAGTAATTTGTTTGGTTAGTCCTGCATCTGCTTTAGGGCGTCAAGCAAACGTTTGTTTTGAGACTCTGTACCCACTGTAATGCGCAAATGTTCGTCTAATCTAGGCTGATCAAAATAGCGTACGATAATGCCCTGATCGCGTAGATTCTGAGCCACTTGTTTAGCGTCAAGCCCTTGAGGGCGGGCTAACACGAAGTTTGCTTGAGAAGGTAGGACATCAAAACCTAAGGCCTCTAAGTCTTTGATTAAAGACTGACGCAGCTTAATGACCTGTTGACACGTTTCTTCAAAATACGCGGTATCAAGTACGCTCGCCTGCGCGCCAGCTTGCGCCAAACGATCTAATGGGTAGCTGTTGAAACTATTTTTCATTCGAGTCAATGCTTCAATCAATGAGGCATTACCAAACGCCATACCTACGCGTAGACCTGCTAAGGAACGTGACTTTGAGAACGTTTGGGTCACTAATAAGTTGTCATGTTTATTAATTAAACTGACCGCAGATACGCCTTCATCCGCTTCTGAAACCGCAAAATCGATATACGCTTCATCAATGACTACCACAGCGTTTGGATGCTCTGACGCAAGTTTATCGATAGACTCTAAAGGTAAAAGCAGCCCCGTTGGCGCATTGGGATTAGCCACGATTATACCCGAACAAGGTTGACGATAATCATCAGTACGAATACTAAAATCTTCGCGTAATGGAATTTTTACCAGTTCAATATCAAAAGTCTCTGCGTATACCGGATAGAAGCTATAGCTTATGTCGGGTGATAGTAATGGACGCTCCTTTAGGAAGAAACAAGCAAATACAAATGCTAAAACTTCATCTGAGCCATTACCCACAAACACTTGATCTGGTTCTAACTCATAAGCAGAAGCCAACGCCTCACGCAAATCAGTAGACTCAGGCGCAGGATATAATCTTAATTCGTCAGCTTGGTTATGCAAAACTTGGGCAATGGCATCAGCCACTTTTGGAGAAGGTGGAAACGGATTCTCATTGGTGTTTAATTTGCATAAGTCGTCATGTGTTGGCTGTTCACCTGGTACATAGGGTGTCAGGTTACGTGCTCTCATTGACCACAATCGAGTCTCTACTTTTTGTTCCATAGTTTCATCATCATTATTATTTTAAATAGAAGGCTTATATCATTAGAAAACGTTGGAAATAATACGTTAGTCGCTGTCTATTTAGTCTACTATCAGACCTATTTTACAATCTAATCTTGCCTAATGACTATTAAAGAAATGTGACTTTATAAGTTGGTATAAAATGCGATATACCTATCAAGGTAAGTCGATGTCACCATAACTAATTAAAATCGTTAGCTATATTATCATGACATTTACTCTGGTAAATACTAAATTTACCTTATAAATGCCTTAGAGAAAAATAATGCGACAGTTGTTGTCGTTTTACTTATTACTCTTGGTTGCGATATCGGGCTGACCGTGCATGGGCCTCAAGATTTTCCTCCATCGCTAGAATATCAGCGACTTGTGCCAAAGACTTAGACCCTTCAGTAGAACAATAAATAAGCGATGTTTTCTTTTGAAAATCGTAAACACCTAGTGGTGATGAAAAACGTGCCGTACCCGAGGTTGGTAGTACATGGTTGGGACCAGCACAATAATCACCAATAGCTTCGGGAGTATGTCGACCCATAAAGATAGCACCTGCATGGCGAATATCATCAATAACTGCATCTGGATCATCTAAGGATAACTCAAGATGCTCAGGAGCAACTTTATTGATAACGTCAAGCCCTTCGCTACGATCTTTTACCAATACCAGAGCGCCTCGATTTTCTAAAGCTTCTCTTGCAATTTCTGCTTTAGGCAACTGTTCAAGTGCGTCATCAATTGCTCGTGCAACCGCATCCAGCTGTTCGCGGCTGGTCGTGACAAATATGGACTGAGCCACAGTGTCATGCTCTGCTTGCGACAATAAATCCATGGCCAACCACTGTGCATTATCGTCAGCCTCACCCTCTGCATATACCAATACCTCAGAAGGTCCAGCAATCATATCAATACCAACTTGACCAAATACCGCTCTCTTAGCGGCAGCCACATACTTATTGCCAGGTCCAGTAACTTTGTCGACTTTAGGAATGGTTTGTGTGCCATAGGCTAAAGCAGCAACGGCTTGAGCACCGCCAATCGTAAATACTTTATCCACATTAGATAAATATGCCGCCCCTAAAACCAATTTATTTAGCTCCCCTTTTGGGGCAGGCACCACCATTATAACGTCGCTAACGCCAGCCACTTTAGCAGGTATCGCATTCATCAATACAGATGAAGGATAAGATGCCAAACCACCCGGGACATAAATACCCACTCTATCTAGTGGGGTGACTTTTTGACCTAAACGGATACCTAACTCATCGGTATATTCCCAAGTTTGCTGTACTTGGCGCTGATGGAAGCTTTTAATACGCTGTGCTGCAGTATCTAGCGCAGCTTTTATCGTCTCGTCCAGTTCATCATAGGCAGCTTTTAACTCATCTTGTGTGAGAATTAAATCTTGCATTGAGCTTGCTGGGTGTGAATCAAACTTTTGGGTGAGCGCCAATACCGCGTCATCCCCTGTTTGCCTAACTTGATGAATAATGTCATCAACCGTTTTGAGCAGATCAGTATCATTAACAGTTTCAAAAGCGAGCAGATCAGCCAGTTGTTGATCGAAGTTGGCATCGGAACTGGTTAAGATACGCATACGAAGTCCTTTGTTAAATTCAATAAACTTTAAAGATAGGGGATAGAAATAAATTTAGTAGGTATTATGACTCTAATATGGGGCTCAAATGCTATGATTTCAATTTAAAATACAGTCAAAGAAGTCTACAATGGTTTTAAGGCAACCGAGTACAAATGCTACTCACGTAGGCTTAACGAGGTTAATACTGTAACTGTTTAGTATTTCGCTGATTATAGTCGCTCATATAGTGTACTAAGGTTTTGTGCATAAAAAAGCATCACTAACGATAGTGATGCTTTGCATCAATAAGTGTAATTGTATCTCATTCACCATACAATTAACTCAGAACAACTAACTTTTTAAAATCTTGCTGTACATAATTATAGCTTTATATCATAGAGCTTTAATAGTTAACTAGTAATTAAATGACGTCATGTTTCTAATCGGCAATACTTTTCTTAAAACTTTCAAGAATGGGTTCTAAAAGATCAAATTTACGTTTGTAGCTCACTTGATTAACAATTAAGCGAGAAGATACTTCACAGATATGATCCACTGGTTCTAAACCATTAGCGCGTAACGTGTTTCCGGTATCAACCACATCAACAATCATATCACCCAAGCCAACTAATGGCGCCAGTTCCATAGAGCCGTAAAGTTTGATCAAATCAACTTGTTGACCTTGGCTTGCGAAGTACGCACGTGCCACATTCACATATTTAGTGGCTATACGTAGACGACGATTGGGCAACTGAGCCCCTTCAATACCTGCGGTCATCAGCTTGCATTGTGCAATCTTTAAATCAAGCAGTTCATACACATGCTTAGCGCCATACTCAAGTAGCACGTCTTTACCCGCAACCCCGAAATCTGCTGCACCATGCTCGACATATGTCGGCACGTCACTAGCACGGAGAATAAGGACTCGCACCATATCATGCGAGGTTGGAAAAATAAGTTTACGAGATTTCTCAGGGTCTTCGAGTAACTCAATACCCGCAGCTTTTAATAAAGGCAACGTTTCTTTTAAAATTCTACCTTTAGAGAGTGCCAGCGTTAAACCTGCATAGTCGCTGTCCGCTTGATTAAGTAGTTCGTTGTGTTCAGTCATAGATGGCTGCGTCTTATAAAATTTTGAAATCTTAGGATAACCGGTGATTATGAATTGTCTTTGTTAGGGTTGATTCGCTGAATATTTACCCCGAGGCCACGCAGCTTTTCTTCCACATTTTCATAACCCCGATCAATATGATATATACGATCGATGACACTCTCGCCCTCAGCGGCGGCGGCGGCCATTACAAGAGACATCGAAGCACGCAAATCGGTTGCCATAACAGGAGCCGCGTTAAATGCTTCAACGCCACGGACAATGGCAGTATGCCCATCGATAGTAATATTAGCACCAAGACGACTTAATTCAGGCACATGCATATAGCGATTTTCAAAAATATTTTCGCTTATGGTACTCGTCCCCTCAGCCAAGCAGCATACCGCCATAAGCTGTGCTTGCATGTCGGTTGGGAAGCCTGGATGTGGCTGCGTTCTAATATCTACAGGTTTTGGACGTTCCGTCATTTGCGCACGGATCCAATCGTCCCCTGTGGTAATTGTAGCACCCATCTCTTCAAACTTATGTAGCACGGGCTGTAATAAGCTAGGGTCTGTATTTAATGTCGTTACATCTCCTTGTGTCATTAAAGCGCCTGCTAAATATGAGCCTGTTTCGATGCGATCCGGCAATACCGAATAGTCACAACCTTTAAGGCTTTCAACGCCTTCTATCGTCATCGTTGAGCTACCAATACCCTCTATTTTAGCCCCCATGGCTACCAGCATATTTGCAAGATCTACTACTTCGGGCTCACGCGCGCAGTTCTCCAATACCGTAGTGCCACGTGCCAAAGTTGCCGCGATGATGACGTTTTCAGTACCACCAACGGTCACCATATCAAAGCTAAACTCACAACCAATCAGACGTCCACCTTCAGGCGCTTTGGCTTTCACATAGCCATTTTCGACATCAATTATCGCACCCATTGCTTCAAACGCTTTTAGGTGTTGGTCCACAGGACGCGAGCCTATCGCACATCCCCCTGGTAAAGACACTTCAGCTTCACCGAATCTGGCTAACAAAGGCCCTAGCACTAGGATAGAAGCTCGCATGGTTTTAACCAGTTCATAAGGCGCAAAATAGTTCTCAATAGTGCTGGTATCACAGGTAACTGTATTCCCCTCTTTATTGATCGTAACGCCCATGCCACTTATCAATTTGATTAAAGTGCGCACATCTTGTAATGAAGGGACATTATTCAAGGTGGTTGGGGTTTCTGCCAAAATCATGGCTGCCAATAAGGGTAAAGCGGCATTTTTAGCGCCTGAAATAGTGACTTCACCGGCGATACGGCTGCGGCCTTTAATTAAAAACTGATCCATTGAGTGTGGTCCTAACTGGGATGACGATAAGATAAACATCTGTAATCAGTTATGTTTAAGGCATTACCAATCATCTGTAATGCAATATCTTATCTTATAATGAGCATAAACTTAGACTAACTAAAATTATAAATGCGGTGGATATAAAATACAAAATTAAATCGAATTAACTCTAAAAACGTTATTAAAAACAAGGCTAAGAGATGGCTAAAGTGTATATTATGACATTTCATTTAACAGTCAATATATACCTTAAATCAATGAATTTATTGTCCCGCTTGTTTCGCTTCCCATTCGGCGGGTGTCAATGCTTGAATGTTGAGCGCATGAATGTCACCGCGTGAAATAATATCATTGACTAAAGCATAAACCGCTTGTTGGCGCTGCACCAAACGTTTGCCCTCAAAGCTTGAATCGACAACACGCACATCAAATTTGTTGCCTTGATTGGCTGCTTGAATAAATGCATCTGGGAAATGGGGCTGTAGAAAAGCGATTAAATCGTCAGCGTTCATACTCATTGAATCTACCTATTATTAAATTTTGGGTTGATATTATAATGCATATTATGGTTAGGGTCTGTTAATAGGGGATTATAACAAGGCTTAACAAAATTTGCCTAAAACATTTAAACTCGCAGCTCATTAAGCATAGTTCGACATAACTCATAAATAAACAATAAGTGTTATTAACCTATAGACCCTATTAACTCATACACTCTTTACCAACCAGGTACCTCATCCTTATACATCTCTATATATGGACTACTTGACGCACCATTAGTAGAAGCCCCATTTGATCCTTGCTGGCTTGTATTGCCTTGCGCTGGCGCGCTTTGGGCAGGCGCGCTGGGTATTGTCCCATTCTGAATAGGTGTATTAGGTGTATTAGGTGTATTGAAACTTGGATTTGCTGGGTTGTAAGTTGGATTAGCTGGGTATGACGATGGACTAGGCTGATTATATCCAGCGTTGGATGGATTATACGGCTGGATATTGGGATTAGGCTGACCATAACTGTTTGGTTGTGCGGCAGGGGCAGGCGTTGCTACAGAGTCCGTAATTATATAGCGCTCAAAAGGCGGTTCAAGCCCTTCTTCTTGACTGATGTTATTCTCATCAATTATGGCGCCATTATTGTCTATCAAGTCTGTTAATAATACGAGCTCTTTTATTCCCACAGTACGCTCTACAATATTGATTAAATGACCACGTTGGGTTGGGGTAAGCTTACCCATGACATAAACAACACCGTCATCGGTGATAACATCAATCTGTGAAATACTAAGGACATTACTATTTAATACCTTCGCTGATATTTTTGAAGTTATATAACCGTCATGAACCGTATAACTGGCTCCTTTTTGCGGTCCAACATTCAAATAATCGTAGGTCTGCTTTACATCTGGCATTGATGACACAATCTGCTTAATCTTTTGTTTGGTTTCATTATCTGGAACTTCACCTGTCAGTAATACATTACTATAAAAGCTATCTACACTAAGACGGCTGCGCTGAGATAAAGTATCGTCTAAGGCGTGAATGTTGGCTTTGGCCGTATTTTCAATACTTTTATCCAAAATGCGCTGTGCAATCGTGCGATCTGTAGCGGGAACCCCATACGTCCCTGGTGGTTGATTGGGCTGCAACGTACTACAACCCGATAAGAATGTAGCACTTAACATAAAGCAAAAAGTAGCCTTACTTATATTAATACCCGCGCTTTTATTAGTTGTAGCCTTACTACGCCAACCAGATTTCACCATGATTAATATGTCCTTATGTTTGCTCATACGTCTTTAATTTATTTGCTCATTAAACGCTATTCATTAAAGGCTATTTATTAAAAGTATAATTGAACGCTACTTACATACCCTGTTTTTAAATATTCTGTTTTTGAATACCCTGTTTTTAAATATCCTGTTTTTGAATACCTTGTTTTACATGCCCTATTTTATAGCACTCAATTATTGTAGCTTTAGTTTAACTAGAAACAATAATATTATAAGACACATTACGTAACTATTTAAAAAGTTACCCTTAAACAAATTCCCTTAATCAGTCATCTATTAACAGTTACTTGTAAACAGCCACTTAAAAGCATTCGCCAAGAAAACGTATTGTAATTAAGGTACTCACCAAGCCGATGCCATAAACGCACCTTGTATCCACTCAGGCGAATTCATATCGTGCGCCGCTACTATCCTATCATTTGATAGCTCCTGTTGAGACAACGCATTTTGATTAGAATGCGCTTTAGAATAGGTTGTAGACTCATCATAGGCAACCACATCAAACCGGCATTCAAGATTGGCATATTGCGGATGCTGCTTCAAAAAATAATGTGCCACCTTAATCAGCTTTCTTTGTTTAGCGCGCGTCACACTCATCGCTGCTGTGCCATAAACCGATAATTTACGTTTACGCACCTCAGCAAAGACTAAAATATCCCACGTGCGCCCAGGCTCTATCAATATCAAATCAATTTCACCCACCTTAGGTTGCTGCCAGTTTCTCTCAAGCACGGTAAGACCATGATACTGCAAAAATTCAGAAGCCAGGTGCTCATACCGCCCACCATTTCGCTGCGTGGGAGATTTTAATAAGGATGGGTTTGCAGGCATGATACTCACTTAATAGCATGTAATATGATTTAATATTAACACAACATGCTAAACTGATAGTATCGACCCAGCCTGCAAATCTAACTAGATTACGCAGTTTGTGTCATATTTAACACTTTTCACACAGTTTAGATGTATTAAGGTTTTATATGGTAGCGCACGACGACACTCAAAAGTCCCTAAGTTCGATAGCATCAGCCTCAGCTAATTTATATATCGTCGCCACGCCCATCGGCAACATGAACGACATGACGCTACGCGCTATTGAGACGCTAAAAAAAGTGGATATTATCGCCTGCGAAGACACCCGAACGTCAGGTAAACTGTTATCAAACTTCGGTATAGACACCCAAACTTGGGCATATCATGAGCACAATAGCGAGGTGCAAACCCCAAAAATCATCGAAATGTTGCAAAGCGGTCACCCTGTAGCGCTCATAAGCGACGCAGGCACACCACTGATCAGCGACCCTGGATATCAAATGGTGCAAGCCGCGCATCAAGCCAATATCAATGTGGTGCCTATTGTTGGCGCTTGCGCAGCAATTGGGGCCTTAAGCGTGGCGGGGCTGCCCTCAGATAAATTTAGCTTTGTCGGTTTTTTGCCCGCCAAAACGCACGGACGTGTCAAACAACTAGAACACTACGCCAACCGTACGGAAACCCTAATTTTCTATGAAGCGCCGCATCGTATCGTCGCAAGCCTTAATGACATGGCAAGTATATTTGGCGCTGACCGTCCTGCGACTCTATGCCGAGAATTGACCAAAACCTTTGAAACAGTCAAAAAATCCACGCTAGCACAATTGGCTGATTTTGTAGCCGCAGACAACAATCAACAAAAAGGTGAAATTGTCGTCGTCGTTGGCGGTGAGGTAGGCGGCGACTCAGCCGATGACAATATTCATGACACTTTACTGCTACGCCTGCTTGAGGATTTATCTGTCAAAAAAGCCGCGGCGTTGGCGTCAGATATCACTGGGGTTAAGAAAAATGCGTTGTATAAGCGGTTGCTTGAGTTGCAAGAAGATAAATAAGAATTAATTTTGTAGCCACTCCAGCCATCCGCTATATCTCCCAGCCTAGGCGTGGCGGGGGCACAGTTTGAGAGATTGCTGTTACCTCGACACGCTCTCAAAACCTAGCCCCCGCAACACGCCTAAGCTGGCAGTATACCGCTACTGTCTGGGCTAAATCGGCATCGCATCCCGATCTTTAAGCCAACCATAATACGCCCACAATAACAAACTGGCAGCATTGCGATGCGGCGACCACGGCTGCGATAATGCTTTAAGTTGTTTGGGCGTAGGTCTTGACTCTAGCCCTAATAATACTTGAGCGCCCACCTTAATTGCCAAATCATCCACGGCCAGTACGTCTGCCCTGCCAAGGCTAAACAGTAAATACATCTCTGCTGTCCATTTACCAATTCCTATCACAGCGGTTAAGGTGTTAATCACCTTATCATCCGCTAAAGTTGTTAGCGCCTCATAATCGATATCGTGCGCCACCAATGAGCGAATATAGCGTATTTTTTGACGAGATAGCCCGTTGGCTCGCAAGGTCTCATCATCAGCGTTAGCAATAGCTTGTGGTGAGGTTAACCGGGCACTGTCTAACTTTTGCCAGATGCTACGAGCCGCAGCAACCGACAACTGCTGACCCACCATCGCCCGCATTAACTCGGTAAATCCGCCCGCGTTACGGCGCAAACTAGGCACGCCCACTTGCGCAAATACAGGTGCAAAGCGTGATTCAATCTTGATTAGGGCTCGAATGTGTTGTTCTAACTCATCAAGGTCGTCAATGGTCATGATATCGTCTGATAAAGGGGTAGTAGAATTAGATGAAGATTGATTGTTAGAGGTTGGTTGCATAAAGGGCTACTCCATAAATCGGTAAGATATCTTTATCGCTTATCAGCATCACTTATATCAGCGACATAATTCCCTGCCAGCCGACTCTTATACCTAATACGGTAAGGATAACTAATACCAACTGACGAAAGTGCTGCTGCGATAAATACTGACGCAAGCGGATACCGACAAGCAAACTGGCAATAGAGATAACAGTTAATAGCGCAATGAGTGACCACTCACTACTCGATAACGCCATAATGGGCTCGCGTAATACAATAATTTGAGCCACTTTACCTAACAGATAACACATATTACCTACCTTCGCGATGGTGTTTTTATCATCGGTAATGGAGAGCAGATACATAAGCAAAATGGTCGACATGGCATTGGTTGAGCCACCAATAATACCTGCTACCAACCCTGTGCAAATCAGAACAGGGGTGGTGGCTGGCAATATGATTTTTTTACCTAGCGCATTGCTGATAACATAAAAGGCGATAACTGCTGCCAATAATAATAAAATATAACTGCTATCCACCCACATCAGCAGCTTAACGCCCATCAGACTGCCGAGTAAGCTCATAAGTGCCAGTAGCCAATAGTGCTTGAGGTAATAGGTAATATTACCCCAGACACTGCGCCCGCCTCCGATGATCCATGTCATTAGGTTGAGCGCAAGTGAGGGGAATATAATAAGAATGATGGCATATTGCAGCGGATACATACTTGCCAAAGCGGTGGTCGTAACGAGCGTAACTCCCAATCCGCTAATACCATGTAGTAACGATGCTATGGTAAAGATAAATGTATTTAAAAGCGTTTCAGCTGACATATTAAAACAGCAACTGCATGTGAATATGTCGATTATTAAGATGCAGCTCTTTTAGACTCCGCCCTATAAGTCGCTGATTAGCGAATTGCAAATTTGATGCATGCTGGTTTACTCGCTGTGGTCTAACTACATTATCGGGTTTGATTGAATCTAGAGTTTTCAAACCAATGTCAGGCATAGTCATATTTAACATGGTTACATTCCCTATAACGTTTAGATAAGTAAAGTATTTAGCGTTTAGCAAACCCTTGCTGATTTAGGTAATCCATGACATCTGGGCGCAATGGCTCGCCATAGGTTTTGACCATATGCTGTGTCCAGTCTGAGGCTTTATCCCCTCGCTGCTCATAGTAGGCGCGCACTGTGTCGTTATATTCTTGCAAGGCCTCATCACTGGCTGGGCAGTATTGGTTTTCAGATAATAGCACAGACAAAGGCAAGCGAGGTTTTAACCCCACCTGTTTTGCCTCTGGAGTTGGATGACCCAAACACATACCAAATAGTGGAACCACATGCTTTGGCGCTTTGATCAGTTTACTAGCACGGGTAATATCATTTCGCATACTACCGATATAAACCCCGCCAAGGCCTAATGACTCAGCAGCAGTTAATACATTTTGAGCAAACAAAGCAACATCTACCGCAGCTATTAAAGTGACTTCCATCCAATCGGAATGTGCTTCTGGAACTACTTGGTTGTGACGGTGTGTGTCCATACAAAATACCAAAAACTCTGGCGCTGACTTGACGTAAGTATGTCCAAATTTTTTACCAGACCCTAAGGCCTTTTGATAAGCGTCTTCATCTATATTATTTGAGATTTGAAAGAATTGCTCACGTAGGCTCGGCTCGGTAATACGCACCACACTAACGGCTTGGGAGAAGTTTGATGTAGAGACCGCACGCCCGGCTTCAAGTAAAGTCGTTAGCACCTCAGGTTTGATAGGCTCGTCGGTAAACTGACGCACTGAGCGGTGCTCTAATAATGTTTTAATGGTTGAGTTCATAACGTCGGCTTGGTCGACGGCATTTTGGTTCATCGTATTATGTTGCATCATTGCTGCCCTTAACAATTTACTTATAGTCGTGAGTGTGCCATATAACGCTTTTTTAAACGTTTGCGTTTAAAGAGTTTCACCAATTAGCTGTACCAGCTGTTTTGCAATATTATACTTACTAGCTTTATCTAAGGCTGAAGGTGGCTGCTGGTACTTATCTGCAAAATATACCGTCATGGCGTTTTCATCACTAGCAAACCCTATATCTGAACGAGAGACATCATTACAAGCAATCATATCTAGGTTTTTTGATGCCAATTTGCCACGAGCGTACTTTTCAACATCTTGAGTTTCTGCGGCAAACCCAACGACAAACATATCTGGATGAGCGTGCGAAATAGTCGCTAAGATATCAGGGTTCTTAACCAGCTCTAATGTCATCGTCTCTTGTGTTTTTTTGATTTTTTGCGGCGCTGCATCTCGAGTGCGGTAGTCTGCAACAGCAGCAGTAGCAATAAATATATCACACCCTAACTCTGCTGATTGGGTCGCTGCTTGTAACATATCGTTGGCTGAGAGAACATCGATACGATTGACATTCAGCGGGGTATCTAAGCTTACCTTACCGCCTGCAATCAAGGTCACCTCAGCACCAGCATTCTGACACGCGCGTGCTAACGCAAAGCCCATTTTTCCTGATGAATGATTCGACAAGAATCTTACAGGGTCAATCGCTTCAACGGTGGGCCCTGCCGTTATGGTGACTCGTTTACCTTGTAATGTTTGTGGTACCAAACGTTTGGCTTGGCGGTATAAGATATGCTGTAGCAAAACCTCAGGCTCTGGAAGTCTGCCTGATCCTGTATCGCCACAGGCTTGAATGCCGCTATCAGGTTCAATGACGTCATAACCTAAATCAGCCAAGGTATCTATATTGAGTCTAACTGCTGGATGCGCCCACATTTGTTGATTCATTGCCGGTGCAATTACCACCGGTGCTGCAGTGGCCAAACTTACCGTAGTTAGCAAATCATCCGCCATACCCATTGCTAATCTCGCGAGGGTATTGGCTGAAGCAGGAGCAATAATCATCAAATCCGCCCACTTGGCCAATTCTATGTGTCCCATGCCAGCTTCAGCGGTGGTATCTAACAACTCTGTATGAACCTCATTACCTGTCAAAGCTTGAAAGGTTAGCGGTGTTATAAATTCTTTTGCTCCCTGAGTCATTATTACGCGTACCTCAAAATCTGCTTTTATTAGCAAACGGGCCAGTATGGCCGCTTTATACGCCGCAATACCCCCAGTAATTGCAACAATGATATTTTTTATACTGTTGGTTTGCGTAGTGACCGGAGTGAATATCTGGCTCATAGGGTAAGGATACCTTTTGTTGCAGTTGGTGATAGCTATTGTTGATTATAGTTATTAATAGCAGCTGAGCTAAGATTTTTCGAGTAATTTAGTGAGCTAAAACATAAACGCATATGGTAACAAGTTTAGACGCATTTTGGACAACTTTTTGGCCAGAGATCTTAATAAGTTACTGCTCTCACCTATTATAGTCAGCGAAATACTAAACGGTTACGGTGTTAACTTCGCTCGCCCTACTATGCTATTACTTGCACTCGATTACCTTGTAACCATTTTAGATTTATTTGACTATATTGAAACTTTTTTGCAAATGTTCCAATCAATTTTTGAAGCTAATTAATTTAAAAGCTTAATTTCTGAAAACTTATATACTGAAACTATTTTTTAAATTACAATTATTTAAACGCAATTTAAGCCCATATACTGTTGAGTTTTGATAAACTACGGCCTTAAATTGTATATTATGACTATAAATTAGGGTCTGTTATACATTTCTTTAAACCTCTTTACTCAAGTTACTTATATATGGCAATAAAAGACTGGCATCAGGACGACCAACCGCGCGAAAAGCTACTGAATCATGGTGCAGAAAGTTTGACTGATGCAGAGATACTGGCCATATTTTTACGTACAGGCACCAAACGGCACTCTGCACTTGATCTGGCACGTTGCCTTATTCATGAGTTTGGAGGTATCGCAGAATTACTGGCTGCGCCAAAGCAGACGGTGCTGTCCTGTCATGGTATTGGTAGTGCAAAATATGCCCAATTGCTCGCCAGCTTGGAGATGGGCAAACGCTATTTAAATAGTGAGCTTAAAACGGGCAATCGTTTGAACCGCTCTCAGGTCGTCAAGGATTATGTGACTACGCAGCTACGCCGCGAGAACCAAGAAGTATTTGCAGTATTGTGCTTAGATAATGGCTTGTCATTACTGGATTATAAAGTGCTATTTGTGGGCGGCATTTCATCTTGTTCAGTCTGTATCAAACAAGTACTACGTCATGCGATCGAACATGGCGCCAGTCAGCTTATTGTCGCTCACAATCATCCCAATCAAGACGCGACGCCATCGCAAGCAGACATTCATTTGACTGAAAAGTTAAAACAGGCCTGTGATCTTGTTGATTTAAACTTAGCGGATCACATCATCGTTGGGCGCAATCAAACCTTGTCTTTTGCCGAACAAGGCACTTATCCTTATTAGACAGGACATATCAAACCACTATATTAATCAAATCATATCAAACCACCCTATTAATAAGATCATATTAATCAAATCATATTAAATGGTCTATATTTGGCACATGCCCTAGAATGCTTGCTTTGGCTGAGACTAATTTTTAGCCAATAGTCGTTTTGAATCATTAGCCGTTTAAGGTCGATCATCGTTTTAAGTCAATAGTCGTTTTAAATTAATTATTTAAAGCTTTCTATTTTTACATTTTCTGCTACTTAATTTTGTCTAGACGAACGGTTTCTAAGCTGTCGTTTCAGCCCAGTTGTTCATTCAACTTAAAACACACTTAGATTACATTGTCTTGCCCAAAAACTATTTTATCAAAAACCCACTTTATCAAAAACTTATTTTATAAAAATTAATATAAATAACGGCCAGTTAGAATCAGCTAGAGCTATCAAACTGATAATTTCGTTGATAAAGCGTTAAATCTTCATACTTTGTACTATAAAACAATAAATTTTTACGCTAAATTTGTTATAAATAGTATATAAGCTTAAATTAAGCTCTCGTTATTGCTTTATTTGTGTGACGTGCTTACTTTGGCATATTTAAAATACTTTTGATTTAAACACTTTATTTTGGTTTTATGACTATGATCGCATTCTCTTTTGTTGGCTTACTGATACTTGCAATATTAATGCAGCTTCTTGCACTATTGCTGGTGTTTTTAATGGGACTTAGTCGAACAGTTGGCGCCGCGCTTCTTATCTTAGTTGCCATCGCTGCTGCATTTATAAACCCTTGGTCATTAGTACTGGGCATTCCAATAATTTTGATCTGTTTAATTCTATTCATTCCGTTCCTAAGAAAATCCTTAATAAGTAAGCCTGTCTATAATACGTTAAGCAAAGCCATGCCAAGCATGAGCGATACCGAGCGCGAAGCCTTGGATGCGGGCACGAGCTGGTGGGAAAAAGAGCTATTTATGGGGGCGCCAAATTGGGAAACCTTCTCAAGCTACCCTTTTCCCACGCTATCTGATAAAGAACAATCGTTTTTGGATAATGAGACCGAAACGCTATGCTCAATGCTCGATGAGTGGCAAATTCATCATCATGAAAAAGACTTACCGCCACACGTTTGGCAATTTATTAAAGATAATGGGTTTTTGGGATTAATTATTCCTGAAAGTTACGGAGGTCGTGAATTTAGCTCCTATGCACAAAGCCGAGTTATGAGCAAAATCGGCTCACGTAGTTTGACCGCAGCGGTGAGCTGTATGGTTCCAAACTCGCTTGGACCGGGTGAATTACTCATGCATTACGGTAGTGAGGAGCAAAAACAGCGCTGGTTACCCGGGCTTGCCAATGGTACTGAAATCCCCTGTTTTGGCTTAACGGGACCTGAAGCAGGATCTGATGCAGGCGCTATACCTGATACTGGCGTTATTTGCTATGGACAGTATCAAGGTGAAGAAGTACTTGGCTTAAACATGAATTTCTCCAAGCGCTGGATTACACTTGCCCCCATAGCAACAGTGGTCGGACTGGCCTTTAAGCTTCACGATCCAAAGGGGCTGTTAGGGGATAAAAACAAAACGGACTATGGTATTACGTGCGCCCTTATTCCAGCAGATTATGAAGGGGTAGAGGTTGGTCCACGTCATAACCCTGGCTCACCCTTTATGAATGGTACCGTCGTTGGTAAAGATGTTTTTATACCCCTCGATTTTATTATTGGTGGTATTGAAAATGCAGGGCGCGGCTGGCGTATGCTTATGGAGTGTTTAGGGGTGGGTCGCGGTATCTCATTGCCTGCTTTATCTACTGCAGCTGGTGAAATGGGCTATTTAAATGTCGGTGCATTTTCTAAAATTCGTGAGCAGTTTAAAATTTCTGTGGGCAAATTTGAAGGCGTACAAGAAGCCAGTAGCGACATCGCAAGCAAAACCTATATGCTCGAAGCATTTCGTCATTTGGTAACATGTGGTCTTAACCAAGGCGGCACGCCCTCAGTTATGACAGCAATGGCGAAGTATTATGCGACTGAAACCATGCGTGATTTGGTTAATCATGGTATGGACATTGTGGGTGGACGAGCCATTCAGTTAGGGCCACGTAACTTTTTAGCCTTGCCATATCAAGCTATTCCAGTTTCTATCACGGTTGAAGGCGCGAATATTTTAACCCGTTCGCTCATGATATTTGGGCAAGGCGCTATGCGCTGCCATCCTTATCTGTTTGATGAGCTACAAATGCTTCAAAGCGATGATAAACAGCAAGCGCTAAAAGATTTCGACAACATGTTTTTTAAACACTTAGGATATACCTTCAATCGCGGCGCTAAGTCGTTTATTGCCGGTTACTTTGGGGGTAGTAGTAAAGCGCCTGACTTTGCAGACAGCTTTACACGCCCTTACTACAAGACCATTAACCGCTTGAGTGCAAACTTTGCCTTAACGGCAGATATGGCCTTAGGTATCTTGGCGGGTGATATAAAACGTAAAGAGATGCTCTCTGGTCGCTTAGCTGACATTCATGCCCATTTGTTTATTATGACGGCCATTTTGCAGTTTTACGCGCATGGCACTCAGTCTGAATCTGAAAAAAAGCATGCTCAATTGGCGCTTGAAAATTCTTTAAACACTATCCAAGATGCCTTTTTTGAGTTTTATGCCAACTTTCCAAACCGTATGGCGGCAGGACTAGTTAAGTTTGTTTGCTTCCCTGGTGGCAGGTTTGTTGATAAACCTAGTGATGAATTAAGACGCCTCGTGGGTGATCTGATAATGCAGGATGGCGCAGACAACCCATTTCGTGATCAGCTTAAAAAGTTTGTTTATTATACGACCGATCCTGAAGACACCACGGGCCGTTTAGAAAATGCGTATCAAATGCTGCTCAAAGTAGAACCTTTATGGCAAAACTTCAAAAAAGCTGAACACAAAGGTAAGTTCATGGGGTTAACCTTTGAGGATCACGTATTAACCGCGCTTAGGGATGGTAATATCACAAGTGAAGAATCAGAACAGCTGATTGAGTATAACGCCGTTCGTTTTGATGCTTTATTAACAGACACCTTTGATGAGCATTTAGAATATGCACAGCCGCGTGAAAATTCGCACACGTTAGAAAATGCGGCTGAGAATCTAACGCCTTATGTCATCGAAGCCATTGCAAACCCGAAGAGTGCGTCTCATTCTGATTCAATTGCTAAAGATCTTGATAAAGATGCTCAAGCCATTGATAATTACGATGCACAAGAGGGTATACGAAATAATTTAGACATAGAGGAACATACTGGCGATGAGAATCGCGCACATGGGTACGAGCAAGATGGCGATGTTACCATGGCCGATGAACAAAATACGATTCAAAAAAACGTTGATCAAACAGATTTCAATGATGCCCATCCAGATGTCGAAGCTTTAGATCCTAGAATTCGTGATGCGGAGATGACCCTTGAGCAGCGTATGGCTCGAAATCATCAACGGGAAGCTGAGTCTCGTTTAAACGCTCACAACCAATCAAATTCATCCAAGCGACACGATGATTAACTGCATCGTAGTGATGTTCATATGACTAGTAACTTTGTGACCATATTGGGATTGATAGCTTGTCTTAGATTAAGGTCACTCTATCTAAGGTTAGGCGTTTAGTTAACCCTAAAACTCATTAAGATTTAAACCAGCCGTACCTAGATGGTACGGTTTTAACTATTTATTAGATAATAATTAGACGATTATTAGCTATTTTTTAGCTTTTAAGGCTTTATGCTTCATTCTTCGATCTTAACTATTTATCAGTCACGTCACATTTTTCTATGCTAAAACCTTCTTCGAAAAAAGTCTCACCTGCCAAATCGTCTTCACGTGCTAATCCCATTTTTAGGATGATTAAATGGGTGTTTAAATTAGTATCTTTAATGGTACTGGCAGGGGCTTTAGTTGTGGTTATTCCTAGTCATTATTATGCCGCTTATATTCCTGAGCCATTTTTAGATTATTTGTCAGATAATTTTATCGACAAAGCAGCTGATAAACTACCCAAAAGTGTGACAAACGAACTTGAATCAACTGTAAGCCGAATCAATTACTCTATCAATTATACAAAACTTCTAAGGCGAGAGCCGCCATCGGTAAATAGTTTACCGAATCCTGTAGCGGGCGCTCATTTGACAGATACATGGGGGGCTGCACGTAGTAATGGGCGATCGCATCAAGGGATAGATATATTTGCGGAGCGGCATACGCCCATTATGAGCACCACTCAGGGCATTGTGCTTAAAGTAGGAACGAATACCCTAGGCGGCAATATTGTTTCTATTACTGGTCCCGGGGGTGTCGGTCATTATTACGCACACCTTGAGGATTATGGAGACATTAAGGTAGGTGACTGGGTAGAGGCTGGAGATATCATAGGTTATGTTGGCGATAGTGGTAATGCCAAAGGCACCCCGCCCCATCTTCATTATGGAGTATACACTGCATCAGGTGCTGTAAACCCTTACCCTCTATTGCAGAAATAACGGTAAGCACAAATAGCGGTAGGCAAAATTTAAGACGCAACCACTGTACGTCTTAGGATTAAGCCCTTAATTACTGATTTTGATTCTCTACGGGCGGCGCATCTCGTCCTAACGTGGATAAGTAGGCAATGATATCTTTTCGGATTTGCGCATCAGGAATTGGATCAGAAAGCATACGCGTATCAGGAAGCACAGCTTCAGGGTCAGCAATATAAGGGTCTAAAGTTTCAAAATCCCAGATCCAATTTGCATTGTCCATGACATCACTATAATTATAATCATCCAATACACCAGAGGGCGAATGATAAACCCCAACGAGTTGCGGGCCTTTTTTGTTGCTGCCTGGACGCAGTGTGTGACATTGTTCACAGTATTCTTCGTACAGCTCTTTACCTCTATCTGCATCACCTCCTTCATAAATAGGCGCTGTCACCTGCGCTCGGTGATCTGGCGGTGTTGGTGTACAGCCAAACATTGTCAGAATGGCTATACCTACAGACAACCTGCTAAGGTTTGTAGGAAGCGGGGTTTTAAAGCTCAGCCTTATAAAGCAGAGGCTTTTAAAGCAAAAAGGATTATTAAGTAGCTGATTGGATTTTTTAGAGTGTTCATTTAATTTCAAAACACATTTTTTGGCAATTAAACTATGAAAACGTAAAGACATTTTACACTCACTATTCTATATTTATGAAATGATGGTTTGATACAAGCTATCTATAATTATTAGGGCGTGTCTTCAATTGGATTATGTGGCTAAAGGTGAGATAGATTTTTGTCAAACAAGGATAATTTCGCAAATAATATAGATATATTAGCTAGAAATTAGACACAGTTTGGCTAAAATATAGCCATCTTTTAGCCCATAAATCTTAAAGTTCCAAATGAAGACACGCCCTAGTTTAAAGTCTAGCAATATCCGGTTAATCCTTCGATTGAAATTGATACACATCTACAGGGGTTTTGAAGGGCTTATTAGGTAGCTCTTGCACCAATTTAGGAACCAGATAGCCTGGAAGCTTGGCCAACATTTGCCAGTACAAAGCGACGGCTTTTTGTTGGTGCATATCAAAGTGGGCAGCGCCTTCTACTTTATCAAGCAAATGTAGATAATATGGCAATATGCCGACTTCAAATAAACGCTCGCTTAGTGCGACTTGATCCGCTACGGTATCATTAATATTATTAAGTAGCACCGCCTGATTCAAAAGCGTAATACCACTGGCCTTAGCCTGCATCAAATAGTGTGCCGTATGATTATCTATTTCGTTGGCATGGTTGGTATGTACGACCATAACTATATGGCAACAGCTTGATTGCAATCGTTTTAGCAACTCATTATCTAACCGCTCTGGTATGACGATGGGCAATCGTGTATGCAAGCGAATGGTGGTGATTTGCGGCAAATCTTCGAGTGCTTCTAACCATAAGAACAAGCGGCGATTGGTCACACTTAGAGGGTCACCCCCACTCAATATGACCTCATTAACCTCAGGATGTTGACGAATATATTGCTTTATAACTACTAACTGTTCGGTTTTAGGTATGTTGGCTTGATAGTCAAAATGCTGTCTAAAGCAGTAGCGACAATGTATCGCACAGGCCCCCGTAACGGTCACTAAAATACGTGATTGGTATTTATGTAGTAAACCTTGAATAGGGTTCATCTCATTTTCTGCAAGCGGATCTGTCACAAATCCAGTTATCTTTGTTAATTCGCGAGGATCTGGCAAAACTTGACGTAATAAGGGATCGTTTATATTGCCAAGCTGCATTTTTTTGACAAAATCTCTTGGTACTCTTAGTTTAAATGCATGGGGTAATTCCCAGCTACTTGGCATATCAGGGCTTTGCATCATTTCAGAGTTACTGGTTATCTCAGAGCTATCCGACAGTAAAGAACGATACGGCCCATAAAGCTCATTTTTGTATTCGCTCAAATTTAGCAGCGACAATAGAGTATCGACGTCAGTAATTACATCCGCTAACTTAGCTTGCCAAGTGCTTTTTTCTGCGTTTGGGGCGGATCCCCATTGTTTTACACTGATTGCATGCTTGATATCACTAGTGTTTGCGGTGTAAATCGGTATTTTCAGGTTTGTTTGTTTGTTCAAATGGTTTATCATGGAGCGTATTATAAATGATTATGAGTTATAAATTTAATTAGTATCAGGAGCAATATTGTGGCAAGTTTTTCAACCAACGAATTTAAAGCTGGCCTAAAGGTTATGTATGACGGCCACCCTTGTGCAATCATTGAAAATGAATTTGTAAAACCAGGTAAAGGTCAGGCATTCAACCGTGTCAAACTGCGTAACTTGCGTACCGGTAAAGTTTTGGAACAAACCTTCAAATCAGGTGAAAGTCTAGAAGCGGCAGACGTTGTAGATACCGAAATGAACTATTTATACAATGATGGTGAGTTTTGGCATTTTATGCACCCAGAAACCTATGAGCAGCTTCAGGCAGATGCTACTGCAATGGAAGATGCGAAGCAATGGTTAAAAGAAAACGGTAACGATTTATGTACCATCACTTTGTTCAATGGTGTGCCGTTGTCTGTTACCGCTCCAAACTTTGTTGAGCTTGAAATAGTAGAGACAGATCCAGGTGTGCGCGGTGATACATCTGGCGGGGGCGGCAAGCCTGCCACGCTTGAAACAGGCGCCACCGTTCGCGTGCCTTTATTTGTTCAGCAAAACGAAGTGGTTCGCGTAGATACTCGTACAGGGGATTACCAAACTCGGGTTCAGTAGGCTTAAAACTCATTGATAAGTTAATGATGTCAGGTTTTAAAATTTAAAGCCGTAATTGATGGTCAGATTCTAAAACTGGTACTGGTTAAGGGTAGTCAATATTACTACCATGAAATCACAGTATATGAATCTGACTTTTTTATGCGCAAGCCATCTCTAATGTTTAAACTGCATTGATTATCAGTTCTTCTACTATGATTAACAGCTTCTCTTAATCGCTTAAATTTATTTAATTATCACCCTTTTATATTGAAGATTATTAATTATGTCCTATCCTCTTTTATTACTTATTGTCAGTATGTTGGTTATCGTGCCAACGGCGTTTGTTGTTAGAAAAAAGTCGTCACAGAATTTGCTAGCGAATAAGAATAAGGGGCAACAACATATCGGATATAAAGGCAGCTCTGGACAGCCTACGAAAGCAACTGCCCAGCAACTACAAATTGCAGAGACTATTGATCGTTATCGTAGACATCCTTCATTACCCATCAGTTTTAGACAATTACTGGGTAAAATTCATGCACAATATGTAACTTTAAATAGTGTAAATTTAGCACCTGACCAGCGTTTCACTATGGATAAACTAGCCAGCACCCGCCTTCCTGAAATATTAGACGACTATCTAAAACTAGAGATCGATTACGCTGAAAACACCATTATTGATAGTGAACATGACCTTACGAGTAAAGACGTTACCTATGGTCAACTCTCATCTATGCTAGATTTTATGGTGCGTTCTCAAAACGATGGACAAGCACAAGTTGCGAGCAACATTTTAGCCAATCGTAATTATTTACAAACCGTATATGGTGAATTCCATCAAGGCGAAGATGCAGGCCCTGGTCAACAAACCATAAAAGCACCAGAACATTCACAAAGTAGTGAATTAGACCAACCTACTGAACAATCTCTACTTGAGCGCGGCAAAGATTATTTGCAAGACTGCGATAATGCAGTCAATTTGACCCCTTCGGCACATCAATTTTCAAGCTTGCAACCCAACTTGACGTCCAATTCTATCTCCCATTCTCTGTCAAATGATTCTAGCGACGATTCAAATGATAATGCTCAGACCGATCGAATAGCTCAAACCGCTCAGAAAGCGGACAGCCATTTAGCCCTTAGTCAATATACCTCAGCTTTGGGAGAGTCGATCATCAAGCAGCTTGGTACGCTAACGCTAACTGCTGAACAAACCAAGACGTATAGCGATGCGCTTTTAAGCGATCCTTTGACATTAAGCTCATTTAACGACATTCTTACCAGAGCCCTCCCTGACCTGCTTCGTGCCAGTCTAAATGATCAGATTTTGCAACCATCTAAAGCAGCTAAAGATGGTGAAACCCAAGCACATATTGAGTTATCAGAAAGCCAGCAACAACTCTTAACGCAAAAAATATCACGTGTTCAACAACTGCTTAACGACTGCTTAATCCGATTAAAACGCACTGCGAAACAGCAATATGAAACTGGGACTATCCCATCCGATACGTTACAGTCGCTACACACCACCTTAAAAAGCAAAGTTTCACAAGCTCAGTACTTACTCGATAATGGCTTTTTTAAACTTTGAAGGCTTTTTACTGGCTGTCACTTTTATTTATTAACGTGGATTAAATACAACATTGAGGTATAGTCAGCTAAATACTAAACGGTTACGGTGTTAACCTCGCTTGCCCTACTATAGTAGTACTTGCACTCGGTTGCCTTATAACCATTTTAGATTTCTTTGACTATAGTAAGCAATATTATTTATAGCTTTTATAAGAAATTAATAGCTTTTATAAACAGGTAAGCTCATGGCACATTATCAAAACATCGTCACTCTACCAGCAAAAGCGCGTGGTATTTATATCATTACCAATATCATTGAGCGCACTATAAGTGATTTGCTACCAAATGAAGCAGAAGTTGGCATGGTACATTTATTCTTACAGCATACCTCTGCAAGTCTATCTATAAATGAGAATGCGGATCCTGATGTTCGTATGGATACAGAAGACTGGTTAAATAAAATAGCGCCTAGTGATCAGCCCGAATACCGCCACACACTTGAAGGCTCTGATGACCTACCGGCTCACTTTAAGAGTATGATGTTCGGGGTAAGCCTATCGATACCGCTAATAAACGGCAAATTAGGCTTGGGAATGTGGCAAGGGGTGTATTTGTGTGAGCATAGAAATCATGCCAATGGAAGACGTTTGGTGATTACCGTACAGGCATAAGTTATTGATACAGTGCCGTACTATGATTTATTAAATAAATCAATAATCCAGCTACCAATCGTCCATATAACCACTCCAATAAGCACTAAAAATATAACGCCAAGAATATCTGGAATATGTAAATATATCCATGCGACAACTGGATTTCGCCAAAACTTAGAATGTTGCTGTTTGGCTTGCAGGGATTCGTGCATAAACGGTCTGTCGATGTGCGAGGTCTCTTTGATACCGTATTCATCCTGAATATGATCTCGAACTATTTCAAGAGTTCTGCGGCTTGGGCGGATAAATATATCCATGAGTGTGCCCACGCCAGGCACGATACCCACCACTAAGTCTACCAATGCAAGTCTAACAGCCGGAGTCAGCTTATTGACTGGCACTCCCATCTTAATGCCCAAGATAAAGGCATATCCTGTCAAGACCAATCCTGCCACATCGCCTACAACTGGCACAGTCGACAAGGCAGCATCTGCACCGACGCCTTGCTTAGTAAAAGGGATGCGCACTGCGGAGTCCATAGTATTGGCAAACTTGGCTAAGCCACGCTCCATCTCAATAATCTGCCCCCGTGTGAGACCTTTACTCTTTAATATGGCATCAAAGTCTTTATTATCCAGCTGGGTATGACGTGTGTGTTTTACCATTTATATGACATCCGCTTTTTCTTTAGCCGCTCAAATCTTGGCCACTCAAATCTTGGCCACTTTATTCTTTGTTTGTTCTAAACGCTAACTGCTATAAGTATTAACTGCTGTATAATCCGAACCCCTAAATTAACTACCTTTATTCAAAACCAAGTTACCCAAATATAGCTCACCGCTATCAATAAAAATAAGTATCTACCCACCCATATATTAGCCAAAAACGCTCTAAAACAAGCCGCTGGCTCTCTTGTGGCACACGCTTTGTTTTGTTGACCAAACATGATTGCGACCACGCCTAATGCAAATATAGGTAGAAGACCAAGAACAGTATCTACAAAGTAGTGATACAGCACCACGCCCATGAGCAATAAAAACAGGGTTTGCAATACCGAAATGATCAACACATCGTATTTGCCAAATAGAATAGCGGTGGACTTAACCCCAATTTTTAAATCGTCCTTCCGATCTGCCATGGCATATTGCGTATCATAAGCGACAGTCCAGCACATATAAGCTACAAACAATATCCATGCCCAACCGTCTGGCTTTCCTTGAATGGCCACATACGCCATAGGTATCGCCCAACCAAATGCCGCCGCTAAAAACACTTGCGGCAAATGGGTAAAGCGCTTCATAAAGGGGTAAATAAACGCTAACACTACAGCGCCTAAAGACCAATAAAACACCTCTATAGGCAAACAAAATAACAAACTTGCACTAAGTAATGTCAATATAACAAAAGCCCCAATGGCTTCAGTGCCAGACAACCTTCCTTCTGCTAACGGGCGTCCTTTTGTTCTCTCAACCGCACCATCGACTTTTCGATCGGCAAAGTCGTTAATAGCACAGCCTGCTGCTCGCATAAGAATAGCCCCTAATGCGAATATAAAAAAGACTTTTAGGGTGTACCAATCTATAGGTGCCGTTATAGACGAATCGATTGCAGCGCTATCATGATTTATCGCTGAAGCACCTAACGCTGCAAGTAGAACCGCCCACAACGTTGGCCATAGCAATAACTCGATACCGACAGGCTTGTCGAACCGCGTCAGCTGAATATAAGCCTGCAACTTTTGTTTCAATGCAGATTGAGGTTTAGTCATATAATTAGTAGTGCTTATATTAGTTGTGCTTGTATTAGTAGTGCTTATAACTAGAAAAGCTTTTTGAGTCATACTCGGATAAGTTTATACCGAGTCAACTAAAGTCAGCTTATAGCTGATAGTGTTCTAGTAGACCTATTTAAATGGTTTTTTTAAAGGCTAACATCTGATGGCAAGATAGACTGCATATCCTTTGGTAGCGGTGCACGTATAGCCTCACTATATTCAGGTATATTAAGCTGCCAAGCATGTAAACATAAGCGTCTCACACCTGTCGTGTCTTGCTCATTATATTTATCATCACCTAATATGGGATGACCAATATAAGCCAAATGCACCCTGATTTGGTGTGTTCTACCTGTTAATGGCTTAGCTTCAATGAGACTCACTGGTTGACCGTTAATTTCAAATCTAGCTAAGACATGACATATCGTCTGGCTCGGTTTTGCATCTTTATCAGTAGTATCCACCTTAACTCGGCGCTCTCCACTTTGTAACTTATATCTAAGCAGTGGGGCATCAATATTAACGTCATTAAGCGCGGGCTGACCTTTTACGATACATAGATAATGTTTTTGAATCGTCTTTTCACGCAAATGATTTTGTAAAAGCTTTAAGGTAGAGCGTTTTTTTGAAATCATCAAAAGCCCGGAGGTGTCTTTATCAATACGATGAATCAATTCAAGATATTTCTTACCCGTCACCTCTCGCAGCGCTTCAATAACGCCAAAATCCACACCACTTCCCCCATGTACTGCCATACCTGACGGCTTATCAAGTATTAATAGCCCCGCATCTTCATAAACCACCCGATCAAGCAGACTGTTTGCAAATTCTTTACTGATGACAGGCTTTTCACGCGTAGCAAGTTTGACTGGCGCAATACGTACCACATCACCACGTTCGAGATTGTCATAGGGTTTGCAGCGTTTGTTATTCACCCGCACTTCATCTGAACGAATCATTTTATAGATATGAGCGCGCGGCATGCCTTTAAGACGGGCCAATAAGAAATTATCGATGCGTTGTCCATGCTGATTACGAGTAACTTCCAAATGATTGACTTGGCCAAAGTCTTCGATATCCTCATCAGCACTTTGGGGACGAGCACGGGTTGAGTTACGGCGCGTCGTCAGTTGTTCAGCGTCTACATTGGTCTCTACAACTGCCCCAACACTAGCCCCCACACTGGACAATAGGCCTTCCATATCTCGCTCTAAAGTGGCGTCTTTGGTAGGGTTTTGATATGTATTTTTATTAGGGTTACGATTAGATTTTGACATATTTTGTTAGGTATTTTGCAAAAGATTTGGTATAGTCTAACACGTTGACTTTATATCCCGTGTATTGATATATGCAAAAGCTCGATTTGAGTGTGCTATTACTTTACTGGGTTCTTAAGTACATCGTATAAGACACCTACTTTTAAGGCGTCTTATATTGATTAAAAATTATTAAAGTCAGCCCACAACGTTATTTTTATAAACTCTGTACGGGTAAAGTGGCTCAAGCAGCTTACAACTGCCGTTGTCAATACGACTTATTTGGCACCACTACCCTTTTAAAATTAACATGAACACAATGTTTTAATGTTTTTGGGATTTATTAGCCTTGGATATTGGTTATTAACTAATTAACCATCGCTATTTAACACCAAACAACCGATGTTGTTCCTCTATTAGTGCAAATTTACAACTTGTGCTTGATACTGTAAACAACGACGATTGGTTTTGGTAAAACATGATAAATAAAAGACGAGATTGCACCTAAGTGACGGTCAAATAATTGTAATTAAGCGCATAAATAATCCTGCGTTTATTATTTTAAAAACTATTATTTGCCAAGTACGCCCCGTCAAACTTTGTGCACATTTACAAATTTAGAGTTTCAAGTTTTAATAATTAAAAGTTTTTAATTACAAGTTATAAAGTAGCTTTATCGGCAGATCAATTTAATAAATGATTGCCTAATAAGCTGCAGTTATAATGACACAAGTTATAAAAACATTAAGTTAGGATTTATTAAGTATATTGAATACAACGCTTAAATAGGTTTGAGGCGCTACATAACAGTCTTTTTCAGACAGTATTGTTAAAGTGGCCAAATTAGACTCAAGGTAACCTTACAACTTATCTTGTCAAAAAAACCTACCCTTGACTGTATTCAGAATCAACTAGCAATCATTATTAGCGTTCAAAATATTAGTCTTAGCAAATACTAGCGTTAAAATGCTTATATTATACGGTGCCTACAACACCTGCATATGCTAATAACTTTAATAGACATGAACGCTTTGCCTAATAGTTATACAAAGCCTATTCCAAGATAAATTTGATTGGAATTTTTTAAAGGGATTTACACTCCTATTTGGCTTTGGATAACAACGCAACTGAAATATAAGGTTTGCAGACTTATACTTTATAGATGCTTACTTATAAATAGATAACTACTTATAAAAAGTTAATTTTATAACCTGATCATAACTTAATTATTATCTACATTTGACTTTGGAATATATTTAAAATTTGTAAGTAATAACGCGGTCTTTTTAGCTTTATTTAAGCTATCTAAGGCTACGCCGTCGATACAATTGAGAATCAAATTTTGAAAATCAAATTTCTCAATCATTTATCACGTTAAACGCTCCTATCCTAACCTTAATCATTGTGTGTCATGACAAATAGGACACACCATGAAGCGCATATTAATTAATGCTACCCATAACGAAGAAGTACGTGTTGCACTATGTAAAGGCAACCATTTATACGACTTTGATCTTGAAAATCGCACCCGCGAACAAAAGAAAGCCAATATTTATAAAGGTCACGTCACGCGTGTAGAGCCTTCACTTGAAGCTGTATTCGTTGAATACGGTTCTAAACGTCAAGGTTTTCTTCCCGTTCGCGAAATTGCTAGTGAGTATCTATCTGGTAATCCACGTGAAGAAAATATCCGTAAGCTCATCAAAGAAGGCGATGAGCTCATTGTTCAAGTCGAAAAAGAAGAGCGCGGCAACAAAGGCGCTGCTTTATCTACCTACGTCTCATTAGCAGGCCGATATCTTGTACTTATGCCGAATAACCCAAAAGGTGGCGGCATTTCCCGTCAGATTTCTGGTAAATTACGTGAAGACATGAAGCGTATGCTTGGCAATTTAGATCTACCTAAGGGCATGAGTGTCATTGTGCGTACCGCTGGTATCGGTAAAACTCAAGAAGATTTGCAACATGATTTAAATCATTTGCTCAATATCTGGAATGCCATTCAGGATCAAAACAAAAAATATGCATCTCCACGTCTGGTGCATCAAGAAGCTGGCGTGGTGACACGTGCAGTTCGTGATTATTTGCGCGATGATATCTCTGAGATTTGGATAGACAATGAAGAAGCGTTTATTGAGGCTGAAACCTTTGTAAAAGCTGTAATGCCAAAACAGGTTGATAAATTACGTAAGTACACTGATTATGAGCCCATGTTCACAAGCTTTAATGTTGAACGTCAAATAGAAACGGCTTATCAGCGTGAAGTACGTCTATTGTCTGGAGGCTCAATTGTTATCGATCAAACCGAAGCTTTGGTTTCTATTGACATTAACTCTGCTAAATCCACCAAAGGCGCCGACGTTGCCGAGACTGCTTTTCATACCAATTTAGAAGCCGCTGATGAGATTGCCCGTCAATTACGCCTACGTGATATGGGTGGTTTAATTGTTATCGATTTTATCGATATGAATGACAGTAAAAACCAAAAAGAAGTTGAAAAGCGCTTAATTGAAGCCACTAAGTACGATCGCGCCCGTGTTCAATTTGGAGATATCTCACGCTTTGGTTTGATGGAGATGAGTCGCCAGCGTCTGCGTCCTTCACTTGAAGAGTCAACAGGCTACATATGTCCTCGCTGTCATGGTAATGGCATGATTCGCGACCTGCGTTCGTTGTCGCTTTCTATCATGCGTCAAATCGAACAGACGGCTCTAAAAGAGCGTCACGGTGAAGTACAAGCCGAAGTACCTACTGATATTGCAGCGTTTTTATTGAATGAAAAACGTGAAAGTTTAGTCTACTTAGAACAGGACAGTGGCACGCGTATCACAATTTTACCGCATGCTCATCTAGAGTCACCTAACTTTAATATCCATTTTAATCATCATGGCTTTGCGCCGGCAAGTTATGAGCGGGTTACAGATACTCAGCAGCAAGAAACCAGTGGTCTTGGATATGATGTTGATTGGCAAACTGCTGATTCTGAACGTCCAGAGCAGCAGCCAACGCGCCAACCTAGACAAGATGCGGAAGATCAAAGTAAGAAAACGCAAAACAATGCATCCTCTAACAATGCATCCTCTAACAATTCAAATTTGGCTAATAGCAACTCGGCTGATAACAAACAAACGGGCGCTGTAGCTAACCCTACTTTACCGCCCTCATCAACACAGGCTACGCATCAAAACAAGGCTGAGCTTGATAATGCTAAGCCTGCGGCCGTTGCTTGGCTATCGAACTTGTTTGCGCCAACTCCGCAAGCACAAATGGCATCTACTATTAGCAGTACGGATGCGGCACAAGCCATTGAAGCAATCGTAAATTCGGGCGCTGAAAGTCGCGGCGCATTTGGTAATGTAAGCGCGGCTGCATTGACAGGGTCAGAAACAAGTACCGAAACCAAGGATCAGTCTAGCTCTGCTAGCGCGTCGACCCAAGCTAAGACGGATAGTGATAAAGATGATGACAAAGACCGTCGTCGCTCGCGTGGACGTAATCGTAACAAACATGACAAACGTAATGAGCGTCATAAATCAGATAATCGACGTCGTCATGATAAAGACAGTGATAAAAAATCAAACGATAGGCATCAAAAATCTGACACTCGCTCGGACAACCGTTCAGATAATCGTACGAATAATAAATCAAACGTACAAAGTGAATTGGGTTCAGCAGAACTTCAAAAACGTGACCCGAATAGCAAGCGTGAATCAAGAGGTCCAATACAAAGAGGTGACGCTAAACAGGTTTCCAAATCTGATCATCGTTCTGAAAATGGTTCTGAGCCTCGTTCTGAACATAAGTCTCAGCAGAATGATAAAACGAACCAATTTAAGTCTGAGCGCGCACAGACTGACAATCAGGTAGATCCAAATGAAGTAAACTTACGGGTAACAGAAGCTGAAAGCCCACTTAAAGAAGTGGAAGTGGTGCACATATCACTTGATGGCTCTAAATCTGACAAGTCTGCTAATCAAGAAAAACACAGTAGTGATAATGGTGAAGACGCTACTGAAACAGGTTCTAAAGCTGCAGATTCTAAAAATGCAGATTCTGAGCAACAAAATACCCATCAAACCGTGGATACTGATAATCAAGGTTCGCACAGTGGTGACTCTGATAAGACTGATGTACAGTCTGAGAAGTCATCTGAATCGCAAGATACTAAGTCAAAACCTCATCAAGATGACTCGCAGCAAGATCAGTCAACAGCCACATCTTCTAGTGCTACTAAAGATGACGTTTCTGAGGTTAAAGATGCTGAGGTCAAAGACGCTAATGTTGATGACAGTGAAGATACCACATCATTAACCTTCGATGTCGAGTCATTATTCGCTGATCGCTACGTTGCTGCTCAGAAGTTTGGCCAAGCTGCTAATGATCCACGCATTATTAAAGCAGCGTACCATAAAGCTTCTAAGCCGGCAGCAGAAGAGCAAGCGTCTCGAGTTACGACGATTAGCGGCTCAGTGGGTCAGTTTATACATACTCACTTAGCGCAGCCGAGTATGCGCTTGGCTAAAGATGGTGTTATTACCTGCTTCTTAGCGGCCTTAAATGCGCATAAAGAAACGTCAGGTTCAGGCGCGTCAAAATCCACTGTTAATAGGTCTAAGAGCCCTGAGGCTAAAGCACCACAGACCTTTAGTTTTGTGAATTATGGCTATCAGTCTTTGTCTCCAAGTTATTTAGAGCGCTTTGAAAAAATGACTTCTGCCGTGGCAACGCACAGTACCGAACAAGGCAAAACTGAAACTGAGAGTATGCCAGTAGGTCCACGTGCTACTAACGACCCACGCGGGCAGCATCCTGATTATACGCCTGTTGAAAATGAATCAAGTGCAAGTCAGGACAATGCGCAACAATATGTCCACGACGACGGTCAAGATGTCAGTTCTGATAAGCAAAATACGCAAATGGAGACTAAGTCATCAAGCTCTTTGGCTGAGGATGTATCAGAGGATCAAAACAAACAATCAGATGATCATCAAGCATCAAAAGAGCTTTCAGCCGCTGATGTTATGTCTGAGCTACTAAAGCTTAATGTTGGTAATTTTGTCAGTAGAGTACTTGGTACCGAGGGTAATACGCTTATTGAGTCGGGTAAAACGGAGTCTGCCTTCTTACAAGCGTTAAGCCAGCCTTGGGATGTGTTCTTAGCTGCGGTTCAATCTAACGACTCAAGCGAACCATCATCGCAAAAAGATGAACATGTTGAACAAAGCTCTGACAATCAAAGCGATGTGGATCAAAGCGTAGATCAACCTGCAGATGCGCTTACTAATGAGCCAAATGTAGAGCACGTCACTAGTGACAATGCAGAGATATTAGACGCTGCTGAGTTAGACGCTGCCGAGTTAGACGCTGATGGTCATGCTGAAACTGATCAAAGCTCCCACAGTCAACGTGCTGAGGAGCAAGAAGCATCAGAAGAGGATAATTCGAATAAGACCAGTATCGAGAGCTACAAAAGCATGATTGAGAACATCTCTGAGCAATTGCTGCCTCAAACTGGTTTGTTGAATTTGACATCACATAAAGCACCTAAATCACGAAGCCGTAAAACCAGTGATGATGATAAGCGTGATGCAGATTCAAACAGTAATAATGACGACTAATCTATGTTATTCATAAAAGATATGAGCTACCTATGATATAACTCATGTTATTAAAACGTTTAGCGCAATAAAATAGACCACTGTAAAACAGTGGTCTATTTTTATGTGTAAAGAACTTTTATATTATGTGGTAATGTTAATGAGCACCACGGGCCTTTTGAATGCCTGTCACAATAGCCAATACAACTACTCCTATGACAAACCCGATAACTCCATTAAGTAATGTCGTTGAAAGGCCTTCAAATATACCGGTTAAATGCGCAATATCCTCAACAGCATGATCTAAATATCCAATCCCATGTACAATAATACCCCCACCGACTAAGAACATAGCAATAGTACCCACTACCGATAGAAACTTCATAAGCTTTGGTGCAGCCGCCAATAAAAATTCACCTACCTTTTTCATACCTTCACTTGAATCCGGCTTTTGTAGCAAATGCAGGCCTAGGTCATCAATTTTTACAATACCCGCAACCAAACCATAAATACCAATTGTTACCCCAATAGCAAGAATGGATAGAACAAGTGTTTTGTTTAGCATGCTAGCCGCTGTAAGCGTTCCTAAGGCTATCACGATAATTTCAGCAGATAGAATAAAATCAGTTCGTATGGCCCCTTTAACTTTATTCTTTTCAAGTTCTACCAAATCCACATTACCATCCGCATTCGCCGCCATTCTCGCTTCATGCTCTTCATCATGTGGCAATAACTTTGGCCAAAATTTATGAATGACCTTTTCTGCCCCTTCAAAACACAAGAATAATCCGCCAATCATGAGTAGTGGCGTAATTAACCACGGTATGAAATAACTGATTAGTAACGCCGCTGGCACTAATATTAGCTTGTTAACAAAAGAGCCTTTCGCCACCGCCCAGACAACGGGCAATTCTCGACTTGGCTTAACACCAGTTACTTGCTCGGCATTAAGAGCCAAATCATCTCCAAGTACGCCGGCTGTCTTTTTAGCCGCCACTTTGGTCATTACTGATACGTCATCCATCAGTAAGCTGATATCGTCGAGCAACAATAATAAACTACCGCCTGCCATAAAATCTCCTCAATCGTTTAGTACTCATACTGCACCGCTATGATGAATGTAACTACTATAAAAACTACTATAAAAAAAGCTACTTTTGATCTAGTGATGATAGTTATAGGTGTTATAAACTATAAATATAGCTATTATAAATAATGATGATCAGATTGCTATTCTTCCTACAGTGTCGTTATGAGCCAAAATTTACATCTAATAATCAAAATATTTCCATGATTAATTCTTAATATTAGGTTAAAGTTTATAGTGTCGGGGCACTATTTCTATACTGCGATTGTAATTAGTTATCGAATAGAGCCTAAATAAATGATATTTACTCAAATTTTTATTTATTTTTAACGGTATTTTTCTGTCTTTTTAGTATCCAAATAAGTACGCGAATAGAGTCACAGCGCATATATTATTTGGTGAATAGCGTTTAGTGAATAGCGTTTATTGTAACGCCATTGCACATAGCTATATAAACGGTATAACAATTTTGTATGCGATACTAGGCCATTTAATAAGGAAATTTTAATGATTCATTCTCCAGACCATGCAAAAGCTCATAAATCTGATACTAAGACTCGTGGTATACAGCCGCGTCACTATTTATTAAGTGGCTTGAGCGTGCTTAGTTTAGCGATTTTAACTGCTTGTGGACAGCAACAATACGAATCAGCCGAAAGCTCATCAACGATCAGTAACGAACAGGCTGCCCCTTCTCAGCAGCGTTCCATGACAAGTAAAGCAAAACGCATGCCACCTGCGCAAAATAGAGATAGCATGGCATTGTATGCACCCGCAATCGTTGTCGAGCCATCAAGCGAAGTTAGGCCCATAAACTTGGATGAAAATGAAAACTATGCCGATATTGAACGCAATGCGGTCAATGCCACTAGTGAACAAGCTTATGCGACATTGAGCATAGATACAGATACCGGAAGCTATGCCAATGTTAGGCGTTTTCTAAACAATGGAAGCCTTCCGCCTACGGACGCCGTCAGGGTAGAAGAGCTCATTAATTATTTTAATTATGATTTTAGTAAGGCGCAAAAGCAGGGCTCAGCGCCATTTTTAGTAAGCACCGAAGTGGTTAAAGCACCTTGGCATCCAACCAATCGTATTATAAAAGTAGGTATAAAATCAGAAGATGAGACCATTGGTTCACAAATCAAACCGCCTGCAAACTTAGTGTTTTTATTAGATGTGTCAGGCTCCATGGGCTCAACTGATAAGCTTCAATTGGCCAAATCTAGCCTTAAGATGTTAACCAAACATTTAGATGCTAAAGATACGATAACCTTGATTACTTATGCAGGTAATACGGAGGTGGTATTACCACCGACGCCTGGCAATCAGTATCGAAAAATTCTTAATGCCATCGATAATTTAAACGCTCAAGGCTCTACCAACGGTGAAGCGGCTATCAATCTGGCTTATCAACAGGCTAATGAGAGCTTTAAACCTCAAGGTATTAATCGAATATTGATGCTGACAGATGGCGATTTTAACGTGGGTGTCTCCAGTGTAGATGAAATGCTAGACATCGTACGCGATAATCGCGATCGTGGTGTTTCACTATCGACACTTGGGTTTGGTCAAGGCAATTATAACGATCATATGATGGAACAAGTTGCTAATAATGGTAACGGCAACTATAGCTATATAGATAACTTATCAGAGGCTAAAAAAGTTCTCATTGATGAGATGTCAGCAACCTTTAATACCGTCGCTAAGGATGTTAAAATTCAGGTTGAATTCAACCCAGCGACTGTATCGGAGTGGCGCTTAATCGGTTATGAAAACCGAGTATTAGCAAAAGAAGATTTTAATAATGACAAAGTCGATGCAGGAGAGCTTGGCGCGGGTAAGTCTGTCGTTGCTTTATTCGAAGTCACGCCTGTTGGTGAAAAAGGGTTGTTAGAACCTAGTCGTTACCAAAATTTGGAAACATCAACGAGTAATATGACTAACAAAAAAGAGTTGGGCTTTTTAAAGATTCGCTATAAAGCACCAAATGGTGATACTTCACAGCTTATTTCATTTCCAATAGCCAACAGAACCACGGTCGCATCACCCGATACAAACTTTGCAATGGCAGTCGCAGGATATGGTCAACTACTAACGCAAAGTAAATACGTGAATGATTATAACTATGCTGACGTTGCCAATTTGGCCAAATCAGGGATAGATAGTCCCAACGACAGTACGGGAAGTCGACGTGAATTTATCAAATTAGTCGAGTTAGCATCGGCGCTGGATTAAACTAATACCTAATCTTAAAATTTAGATATCGAAGATAACGAATGCAATCGCTACAAGTGGTAGGTTCAGCGAGTTTGACAAAAATATAGTCATCGAACCACTAAACGGTTACGGTGTTAACCTCGCTAATCCTAGTGAAGTAGTACTTGCACTCGGTTGTCTTGTAACCATTTTAGACTTCTTTGACTATAGGTTATTTTTAAAAAAGGTATAATACTATCTTGGAATTCTGATTATGTTGTCTCAATCATTTGTGGTTATAAAGTCATGTCAAAAATTAATGTTTGCAATTGCGCTCATGTCAACCGTTGCAGCATTGGGATTAACTGCGTGTAACGACTCCTCAAACCCAGCTAGCACCTCTGATAGCACTTTAACCAATTCAAACACCAGTTCAAATGCTGGATTAAACGAAACTGATGCTGCTGTTGATATTGATGTTAACATTGACTCGAATGCTGATTTAAACGCTGACTTGAATGCTGGTTCGGACATAAATAGTGATGGTATGCCTCAAAAAGCTTCAACACCTGATGGCGTACTTAAGATAGATTGGTCTAAAGTTGATAAAGGCATTGAACCAGTTGATCCTAGCAGTTTCAACTATCCTTTTGAAGTAGAGAGCTCCCCTGTCAAAGCGCAAGCTTCCTTTTCTAATATCACCCCGCAGCAAGCTCAACATATTTTAACACTAGGTATGGTAAGCAATGAGCCTGTTGATGCATTATTGAATCAACTCGGTGATCGGTATCAATCTCATAGTTTTTCAGAAAAAGACGGTGTACTTAGGGTCTATACGGCGCCACATGTTGAACCCAGTCGCTTCAATTATGTTATCTCAGATGAATATGCACGGGGTTTAATACTGCCTATTGAAGTGACGTCCAATACGCAGATTAACACTGATTAGGACGCTACGTCATCGGTTGCCGTATTTTTCTTCTGATCATAATTTAACACTGGCTTTGAATTAGTAGACTGCGCACTCATTGTTACCACACCGTTATAAGTAGCGTTCGGCTCTACTTGTAAGCTTTGAGTCTTTATATTGCCCTCAACATGACCGCTTTCTTGTAAGTGAATATCTTGTGTGGTGCTATCACCATCGAGCGTACCATACACAATCAAAGCGTCTGCATTGATATCTCCTGTCACGCAGCCGCTAGTAGATATGACGACAGTTCCTTTAACGGTCACATCCCCAATAACCTTGCCATCAATTTTTATAGACTTATCGCTATTTATATTGCCCTGAATTTCACATGCATCACTGATTAGCGTATCAATACTATTTGAGCTGGTCGTAGAGGCAAAACTAATGGGATTGGCTTTACTTTGTTCTTTATCGTTGCGGTTACCGAACATTTATATTCCTTAAGGAGTTGTTTTAAATGAAATTGGTGTTAATTTTAAATGAGCAAAAGCTTGGGCAATAGCATGGCGGCGAGCATAGTCATGATCATAGTCATAAGCATAGTATTGAGCATAGATAAGAGAAATTCGTTGACCATTATTCGTCCATATCCATACCTGCTTTGACAAGCATATTTTTTTCAATCTTATTAATTAATCCTAATTATTAACCGTATTTTTTAACCCTAATAATAAACTGCATTAATCAATCGTATTAAGTAACTGGTTGTAGACTATATATTTATTAACTTGTTTGAACGGACTAACTTTAATGGACTAACTCTAACAGGTTTAGTAGAACGAACTAAATTTAAAGGAATGATATATGGTTTTTTATGGGATCAGATTTATATGGTATAAGTTATATCGTAGAATTAAGGCTGATAAATCCCTCTGGATCAAAAAATTCATTACCCTGGCGTACTTCATAATGTAAATGAGGCCCTGTAGAGCGTCCTGTAGAGCCAAGCTTACCTATGATGTCGCCCGCTTTTACTTTCTGACCCACTTTTACATCCACCTCAGATAGATGACCATATAACGTAATATAGTTGTAACCATGTTTTACCTTTACAGCCAAACCATAACCGCCTAACCTGCCTGCAGTAATTACAACCCCGTCGGCCGTGGTATTAATCGGCTGTCCGGTTGAGCCTTTGAAATCCAATCCATGATGAAATTCAGAAGATCGTCCTGTAAATGGGTTTGAGCGTTTACCAAATCTTGAGGATAAAGCACCCGTATGTGGCAATCCAAGAGGTACTTGGCGGGCTATTTTATTTAATACTTCAATTCTTTGACCATATCCTTCAATATGGCTGATATCATCATTAACAGGACCACCTTGGTGATTTCTAAGATCACTATTTTCAGTCGTTTGTTCATTTACGCGCTTGGCGGTTTGCTCTTTAATATCTTGGTCAGGTTGTTCTTGGTAGTTATCCAATGCTTCATTAGGTAACTTAACGCCGCGCTCTTCCAAATAGTCTTGTAATTTATCAACGGTCTTACCTGTTGCTTCTAAGGTACCAAGTTTTTCTTGAACTTCTTTAGATGATTGGGTCTGTAGTTTCTCAACCTCATTACGTAGCGCTAGTGAAGCTTGATACGCTTCGGCTTCGGCTTTCTTTGCGCGCTCGACCTGAATGCTTTTACTGATATTTAATCCAATGAGTATAACGATCAAAATCAAAAAGGTTATCAGGGTGCTAAATAAAGCAATGACAATTGGCTTAAACGATCTGAGCAAACGGGTATTGACGCTAATAGATTCGGTCTTATCCACATCAACGATGATAAGAGTGGTATTTCTATTAGTAGCGGATGAATGAGTCGCAGGCATGATAGAAGAGGAATTATTAGAAGCATCATTACGTTTGAACGTAAATTTTTTGAGTTTTGAGAAAGCGTTAGAGTCATGATTTGTCTTATAATTTGACATAGCTATATACCCTAATAGACTCGCTCAGATAGAAGGTGGAATATCTTAATAATTTGTAGCCATATATTAGCATCGCTTAAATTCATTTACAAATTATTACACCAAAATGTTTGAAATATTTTTTAGTTCACTGACTCGTATATTATTAATCTATTGATTTAATAGAATTAAGTTAATACGTTATTAAGTTATACTGATAATTAGTTGAGATATTTAATATTAGCTGATCCTTTGACTATTAGTTGAAATGCTGTCTATTGACTGATTAGAAAATAACAGCACGCCATAAACTAAAAAAGACAGCATCAGCTGTCTTTTAACCTTGACTACTCACTTTTAGTACGTCCGACTCGTTTGTTTATACCCTATCTAACATTTAACATATTAAGAAAAACTAGTGCAAACGCTACAAGTAATTAGTTCAGCGAGTTTGACAATGATAGGCTATCTTAAGATAAAGGTATTATTCATCAATCATCGCTAAAAACTCTGACTCATCGACCACACGAACGCCAAGCTTCTCAGCTTTGGTTAATTTAGATCCAGCTTTCTCGCCAGCCAGTAATGCAGATGTTTTGGAAGACACACTGCCAGATACTTTTGCACCCATCGCTTGTAGCTTAGCCTTAGCATCATCACGAGACATACCGCTGGCTACTAACGTGCCTGTTATCACCCACGTCTCACCATCTAGGGGTAAATTATCAGCACTCACTTTCTCAACAGGATTCCAGTGAACGCCAGCTTTTTGTAGGGCTTTAATAACCTCAACATTATGCTGCGCACGAAAAAATTCGTGAATCAACTCTGCAGTGATATGACCCACATCTGGCACCGCTTCTAGTGCTTCAATACTGGCGTCCATTAACGCGGGTAAATCACCGTAGTATTGTGCTAAGTTTTGCGCCGTTGTCTCCCCCACTCCGCGGATGCCTAGCGCATAAATAAACCGAGGCAGTGTGGTCTCTTTACTGTCTTCAATCGCACTGAGCAGATTGTTAACAGATTTTTCTCCTAATTTTTCAAAGTTAATTAGCTCGTCTTGATGCTCATGCAAATGATAAATATCGGCTACCGTTTTTACAATGTCGTGCTCAAAGAAGCTAATCAACCAGCGCTCTCCTAACCCATCAATATCCATGGCTTTACGCGAGACAAAATGAATTAAAGCTTCTTGCTGCTGAGCTGGACAAAACAGTCCTCCAGAACACCGTGCCAATGCCTCACCCTCTGGCAATACAACGGGTGAATCACATACTGGACAATGCTTAGGAAGCGTAACAGGCTGAGTATTATCAGGCCTAAGATCGTGCCACACGCTAGTGACTTTAGGAATGACATCGCCCGCCCGATGAACACTGACAGTGTCTCCGGCTCGTACATCTAACCGCTGAATTTCGCCAAAATTATGCAGCGTCACATTACTTACCGTCACCCCGCCTACTTGAACGGGCTCAAGCTTACCCACGGGTGTAATTTGACCAGTACGCCCTACTTGCCATTCAATATTATTAAGTGTCGTCATCACAGTTTCGGCAGGAAACTTGTACGCAGTTGCCCAGCGCGGCTCTCGTGACAGGTAGCCTAACTGGCTTTGTAGCGCCAAATCGTCAACCTTTATCACTGTGCCGTCTATTTCAAACGGCAGATCAGATCGAGTTTCGATAACTGATTCATAATAAGATTGCGCCTCGTCTATACTATTAACCACCTTAAATGCACTGACCGTAAACCCAATCTGTTTTAGCCACGCCAGCGCTTGCGATTGCGTAGTAATATGCTTTGGCAGGCCTTGATTCACTGAATAAGCATAAAAAGCTAATGGACGACTTGCCGCAACACTGGGATCAAGCTGTCTTAAGCTGCCCGCTGCGGCATTGCGCGGATTAGCAAATGTTTTGCTTCCCGCTTCTTCAGCAAGACGATTTAAACGTTTAAATCCCGCTTTGGGCATCAACACCTCTCCGCGTACTTCAAGGACGTCGATGTCTTTGACCGCCTTTAATAGCATGGGTATGTTACTAATGGTTTTTACATTTTGGGTAATGTCCTCACCCGTTTGCCCATCTCCACGCGTCACACCCCGTACAAATTTACCCTGATGATACTTAAGTGATACCGCAAGCCCATCAAGCTTTAGCTCCATCTCATAGGTTGGGTTTTTGTCAGACTCACTCAGACGATCATTAATACGGCGCATGAATTCTGCCAAATCGTCATAGCTAAATACATTCCCTAATGACAACATCGGAATGTCATGTTCAACTTGTGAAAAAGATGGTAATGGATCATCACCTACGTTTGCAGTAGGACTATCTGATTGAGTTAGCTCAGGATAGCGTTCTTCAAGTTCGATGAGACGCAGACGCAGTTGATCATACTCATTATCCGTTATGGTTGGTGCATCCATAACATAGTAGGCATTATTATGATAACGTACTTGAGTGATAAGGGTTCGCATTTCATCTACGATAGATTCTAGCTCATTATCTTTTGGTAAGTTTGCTTCTTTATTGGATAACTTTTTTTCAGTTGGCTTTTTATTAGAGATCTTCTTACTAGAAGTTTTTGGCATAGTTTTTGTATTCATTTTAGTCATAGCTATTGTCATCATTTTAATCTAAAGTCAGCTTATTGTGTCTTAGCAAATGTTACAAATTTTATAGCCTCTATCATACTAATGTCTGTTGATATATACACAAGTATTGAGGATTTATCTGTCACAAAGGTTATGGTATAAACTCATAAATTAACTGAGATTTTATTTAAACCTATCGTTTTATTAATTATCGTCTTACATAGAGCAATCCACATCACCTTATACAGAACTTACTCATTTTCGCTAAGTTATGTTAGATAAGTTATTTAAGATAAGGTATTTTAGATAAGTTATTTAAGAGACTTATTCTAAATACATGAATATAAACAGAATTACTCAGTGGTCAATGGTTGTATATATACATAATTTAATTTAGTGATAGACTTAAATAAAGGTTTAATCCTGTTGATTAAACTCAAGGTTTTGCAATTTATAATCTATTTATTACGTTGTGAGTATACAATCGACCTAACCTATAACTATATTGTCATTATATATCGCGCCAAAATATAGCTCCAAACACATTTATTAAATCTAATTATGCTATAAGTATTTTCATAATTATTATTATTTATATCGATACCAAATAGCCATAATCATTGATCTTAATTAAAAACCCCAATCCATAAAAAGGAATTTATGATGTACGATCTAAGCCCGCGTGGACAAGATTTCTATAATCGCGTAAAAGACTTTATCGAAACTCAAATCGCCCCTCTCGAAGCAGACCTCATTAAAGCCAGCCATAAAAATAATAATCATAGCGATTGGACTACTTGGAAATGGCCTGAGGAGTATTATACCTTACGTCAAAAAGCAAAAGACGCTGGCCTATGGAATTTATTTCTTCCTGATGATGAGCTTGGTGCGGGTCTTTCTGTTACCGACTACGCCCCCATTGCAGAGTTAACCGGTCGTAGTCTGGTCGCCCCTAATATCTTTAATTGTAATGCACCTGATAGTGGCAATATGGAGCTATTGTGGCGCTTTGGAAATAAGGAGCAAAAAGAGCGTTATTTGCAGCCACTGTTAGATGGAAAAACCCGATCAGTATTCTGTATGACAGAACCTAATGTGGCATCAAGTGATGCGACTAATATGGAAGCTACTGCCATTGTTGAAGGCGATGACATTATTCTTAATGGCCGTAAATGGTGGTCATCAGGTCTTGGCGATCCCGATGTTGATTTTATTATCTTTATGGCTCATACCCCCAATGAAAACGTTGGCCGTCATCAACAGCATTCTATGGTATTAGTACCTATTGATACTAAAGGCGTTGAGATTAAACGTATGCTACAAGTATTTGGTGATTATGATGCCCCGCATGGTCATGGTGAAGTTGAATTTAAGGATGTCCGTGTACCGGTAAGCAACTTTATTGGTGGACCTGGTATGGGCTTTATGATTGCTCAAGGGCGTTTAGGGCCTGGTCGTATTCATCACTGCATGCGCTGCATTGGCGCTGCTGAAAGAGCTTTAGAGCTTGCTGTTCATCGTGGTATGGAACGCCGAGCCTTTGGTAAAAAACTATTGATGCTTGGTGGCAATATGGAACGCATCGCTGAAGCACGCATCAAAATTGATCAGGCGCGTCTGCTCACTCTACATGCAGCCCATAAAATGGATACTGATGGAGTTATGGAAGCTTTGACCGAGATTTCAGCAATTAAGGTGGTAGCACCTAATGTGCTACAAGAAGTTGTGGACATGTCGATGCAAATTCATGGTGGTATGGGCGTATGTCAGGATACTATGCTGCCTGCATTCTATGCTCAGGCGCGTAGTTTACGATTGGCAGATGGTCCGGACGAAGTCCATAAAGGCATGATTGCTAAGCTTGAGCTTAAGCGTCATGGCTTTAGCCGCTCTAAATCTAATGATAAATAATAATTTTAGATGATAACTCACAATAATTAATCATAATTCAAAGTAATCAATAATTATGTAAGCCGATTGCTTTAACCATTACGTTTATGACAACGCTTACTTGTAGTTGTGATTGTTGTCACTAACGTCTTAGTCGTGGTTAATAGCAATCATCTAACTGTGTACTTTAATCATTAAGGTCGCTAGGTCAGAAAAGTTCGACAAAGATGCTTCAAGTATCTTAATGGCTCGACTGGCTTATGATACCTCGCAGTTACCTTAAAATTTTTGCTACTTATTTGCTACTTATTTGCTACTAAAAAGGGACGTTATGAGCATCAAATCTACCTCCAATCATTCTCATTCAAAAAGTTCAATAATTGATAAGCCCACGAGCGTAAGAGAAACTGAAGCATTAGATGCTAAAGCCGTCACTGACTGGCTGCAAAAAGAAGGCGTAGACGTTCAAGGTATGCCCGATGTTACACAGTTCTCTGGCGGAGCGTCCAACTGGACTTACTGTCTTCATTACGAAAATAGAGATCTTATCTTAAGACGCCCTCCTTCTGGCACTAAGGCCAAATCTGCACATGACATGGTGCGTGAATATAAAATACAGCATGCTTTAAAAAATGATTACACGTACGTGCCTGAAATGATAGCGCTCTGTACTGACGAATCTGTTATTGGTTGCGACTTTTATGTCATGGAACGTCTGGTTGGCATTATCCCGCGCGCTAACTTACCCAAAGAGCTCTCGCTTGATAGCTCAGAAGTTCACACCTTGTGTACCAATGTTATCGATGCGCTTATTGAGCTACATGAGATCGATTATGATAACAATCCAGAATTAAATGCTATTGGCAAAGGTTATGGCTACTGCGAGCGTCAAGTTAAAGGCTGGGAGCGTCGTTATACCAAGGCCAAAACACCAAATGTTCCTAGCTTCTTTATTGTCCGCCAATGGCTAAAGCGTAACTTACCCAAAGACAGCCGCACCTGTGTCATCCATAATGACTGGCGTTTTGATAACGTTGTTTTAGATCCTGAAAATCCGACTTCAGTGATTGGGGTACTTGATTGGGAAATGGCAACACTAGGTGATCCGCTGATGGATTTGGGCAACGCCCTCGCCTACTGGGTTCAAAAGGATGATAACTTTATTATGCGTCAATCGCGTCGACAGCCAACACACCTAGACGGCATGATGACCCGTGAAGAAGTAGTCGAGTACTATCTAGACAAGACGGGTTTGACTACAGATAATTGGGCGTTTTATGAGGTCTTCGGTCTGTTCCGTTTGGCAGGTATCGCGCAGCAAATCTATTATCGTTATTATCATAAACAAACAGATAATAAGATATTCAAAGATTTTTGGATTATTGTGCATGCGTTAAATATGCGGGCATTAAAGCTGATCACCAAACATGAAGCGACGCGTTTAGTAAATAGCAATCGACTTCCCTCATCAGTTTCAACTGTCACTGAAAAAGCATTATCATCTAAATGGTTTAAATAGCAGTTATCGACAGATGTCTAGTTTTGTGAATAATTAAGACTCTCTACTAGGTAGGATGGATGTCAGATTACAGATAAAAACGTCGCTCTCAATTCTTGACGTAGACTTAGGCTTTAGTCGAGCATCCTTTCAGAATGATTAAAATTGCTAGGCTTCACGCCTAGCCTACCAATTTCTTTAGTGAGTTGAGAGTCGCATAAAGATAAATAAATACATAGTAAGATAAATAAACATCATAGGATATTATGACTACTCTTTTGTTTGCCAGACACGGTCAAGCGTCATTTGGACAAAGTAATTACGATAAATTATCAAGTCTAGGTATAAAGCAGGCATCTCTACTGGGCGCTCATTACGCAGCATCTACGCGTAAAATAGATGCGGTACTGAGCGGCACACTAGCCCGTCAACGAGACTCTGCTGTTCATTTTTTAGAGGCTTACAATAATGGCTTGAACCTTGAGCATCCGTTGACCCAATCTACGCCCATTGAACATTTAAATGAGTTTAATCATAAAGATGTTTTTGTTAAGTATGATCCAAGTTTTGCCAGCGAAAAGGGCATTATGACAGCCATTGCCAATGCTCCTACACCTAAACTGCGTTTGGGTGAATTATTTAATGAGGCGATGTTACGTTGGCATTCAGGCGAGTATGATGACGATTACATTGAAAGTTGGTCACAGTTTAATCAGCGGGTACAAAATGCACTTAATGAAGTCATCGAATTTACCAAATCAAAAGAGGTTGAAACTGTCTTAATATTTACCTCAGGCGGTGTTATTGCTGCTTTAGCCTCAGGTTTATTACATCAAAGTAGTAAAACGGCGTATCAGATTAATCGAACACTAATTAACACGGGCGTCACCTCCATCGTGCTTAAAGAGGATAAGCCGCGCCTGCTGTCGCTAAACGAACACAGTCATTTATTTAAAGATGGCGAACGCTACCTCACGTGGCATTAATAAACCGATATTTACGTTCAACTATTTTAATGCAACTTTCATTCAATTTTTCATGCAATAAGGATATTTGTGAAAAACTCAATCATTAGCACCCTGCAAAAACATTTAAAAAGCAGTCTAGGTAACAAAGCCCACGAAACTAAGTCGTTGTTGTTATCCAATAACAAAATGAGCGATTTAGTTGATAAAAAAGTAGGCAAAGGTAAAACCGTTCTAATTACCGGCGCAAGCTCAGGTATTGGAGCAGGTATGGCAAGAGGCTTTGCTAAACTTGGATATAACTTAGCTTTATGCTCACGCAGGTTAGAGCGTTTAGATGCGCTAAAATCCGAAATATTAGAACAAAACCCAGAGGTACATATTGAAGTCAAATCACTTGATGTCTGTGATTACGATTCGGTATTTGACGTATTTAAAGCCTTTCAATCTCAATTTAGCACTATTGATCGGGTGGTCGTCAATGCAGGTGTGGGAGAAGGACGTCGTGTCGGTACAGGTCGCTTTCATATCAATCGGCGCACCGCTGAAATAGACTTTATATCTGCCTTGGCTCAATGTGAAGCTGGCATGGAGATTTTTCGTGAGCAAAATCACGGTCATCTTGTGGTCATATCTAGCATGTCAGCCATGCGCGGAATGCCAAAGCATTTGACGGTTTATGCTGCCAGTAAAGCAGCACTCGCACATTTGGCAGAAGGTATTCGTGCAGAGATGCTTATGGATAATCTACCCATTAACGTCACCACCATATATCCAGGTTATATCCGTACAGAAATCAATGAAGGTGCGCCAAAGCTACCTTTCGAGGTTGATGAGAAAACTGGCAGTCAAGCACTGGTTGCTGCAATTGAGTCAGGTGTAGAGGAAGCTTGTGTACCTGCCCTGCCTTGGTTGTTCGTTGGAAAAGCCATGAAAGTCTTACCGCTTAACTTGGTTAACAAATTCAGTTAAATGATTAGGGTGCATAAAACTTAACAATGCTTAAATAAGCTTATTGTTATTTTATTAATACCCCACTCTCAACTTATTGCAATCAAATGTAGGCTGGTGCTTTTAGCCCATCAAAATGTATATTTTAACCAAATATGCTGGGCTAAAGCCACAGCCTACGCAAACAGTTGAAAATGAGATTATTAATATAAATAAGTTAATAATAAAGATAGGTTAATGATAGATATAAAAAAAGAGCAGACTCAATGAGTTTGCTCTTTTTTAAGGAAGATTTATAAAATATCATACTTATGAGCATTTAGGATGCCCAGTATAACAACTATTAATAATCGTTGTGAGCGGCCTGATAGTCTTGAACTTGTGCACGTAATCGCTGTCTGCGCTCACGCGTTAGAATCTCATTACTTTCATCAAGCACTAACGTATTTAAATCGTTAGATATCAAGTTTACCACACTCATCATGCTATCAAAGCCTTGCATAGCTTTGGGATGAGGTAACGATAAGAACAAAACCAGCCCTTTAAAGCGAGTATTAGTTAATACATTTAGATCAAATGGTGTAATCTCACCTGTTTCAGAAACGCCCATCATACTAAACCATAATATACCGGTTCCATCTTTATGCTCATAACGATGGAACATATTCATCGCGCCGTATTTGAGTGCATACTGAGACACCAGCTTTAAAACGGTTTTACCTTGTATCATTTCATGCTGATTTTTAGGCACTAATGTGATGTTAATATTTTCTTGCGCATAATTAAGTGGACTATTTTGATCATGGTCAGCCTCTGCTAGCAAATGACCATCTAGAACCGGACTATTATTTTCAAAATCAGGCTCTTGAGCTGTCTCTATAACGGGCATAAGGCTTTCCGTGGCAGACGCTAGGCTTGAAAATAGATCATCTTCATTATCATGTGGTTCTTGATTCATACTTGATAAAGAAGCTGGCGTTGACTTAGTTTGGCTTATCGGTGTCGCTGTTTGATCTGTAGGTTGTACGTTGTCATTATTTGTATCTGTACCGCTCATATTATCGGTAGGATCACTATAGCCTGTATTAACCCTATCCAAAGATTCAGCATCATTATTAGCGTTATAATCAGTAGTGTCATATTCGCTAAAACTGGCATCATTATGTCTAACTGCGTTTGGATCCGAGTCTTTAATTACGTAACCTTGACTATGATCATCACCAGTTAATTCATGATTAGCAGTATCTGAGGCAGACGGCGTGTCATCAATCTGCGGCTGAAGATACTCACGATCTGGTGTGATTAGGATATCCTCAGCATCCTCTTCTTCTGAGTCATCAACGAAGCTGCGTTCGTGACGAGGAATAATAGGAATGCCATCTTTATGATGGATGGCAGCTTGCGGGGCTTTATTATTTTTACGATTCATTATTCCACGAACTATCATGTACAGGCCTACCACCATAATAACAATAGCGATGATAATTAGAATATATTGCACAGTGGTCATGGCTTACGTGTCCCAAAAATTAAATTAATAAAAACGTTATTAGTCTAGCATGCTTAGCCGTGCTCGTCATTATTCGGTTAAGCCATCAATTGTTTATTAAGTGCTTTATTGAGTGCTATATTAATGCGACTTTATTAATAGCAAATCACGAGGAGCAACTAACCCCTTCAAGTTTATCTTTATATATAAGTTAATTATATAATTTATTTAACATTTATTTAACTATTCAACTATTAAACTTTTTAACATAATTACTTATATTAAACGCATAGATTGATTACACAGCAGGTTCAATATATTGCTCTGCATCTTCAAGGCTAACACTCACCAAAGTTGAAATGCCCGCCTGCGGCATTGTAATACCTTTAAGCTCATCTGCTATTTGCATAGATAGTTTGTTATGACTAATGAAGATAAACTGCACATCGCTTGCAAGTTCAGTAATCAAATTGGTAAATCGAGCAACGTTCGCATCATCTAAAGGCGCATCTACTTCATCAAGTACACAAAATGGGGCAGGATGCTGCTTAAATATAGCAAATATTAAGCTCAATGCCGTTAATGTTTTTTCGCCGCCAGATAATACCGCCAGCCTGCTGTTACGCTTGCCTTTTGGCTGAGCCATTAATTCCAAACCAGCGCGCCACTGCTCCGCTTTAGTGAGTCCATCATCTTTAATCAAACTTAAACTTGCTTGACCGCCATCGAATACTTTAGCAAACAATCCATTTAAAGCGTGGTTAACACAAGAGAGCGTCTCTAAAAACAATACTTTAGTTTTAGAATCAATGGAGTTTATGGCATTTGTCAGTGTGTCCATACTTGCAGTGATATCAGCTATCTGCTGCTCTAGCGGGGAGAGGCGTTCATTAACCGCCTCAAGTTCAATAACTGCGGCAAGATTAACAGGTCCCATTTTTTCAATCTGCTTTGATAATTTAGCAGCTTCTTGTTGAAGCGTTTCGATTTTATCCTCTGGAATGCGCCGATTGTGTGCGATAAAGTCGGTTAATAAAACAGATGGATTAACATCAGTATTTAAGGCTTTTAAGCGCTCGCCAGTATCGCTAATACGTTCATCAAAGATAGCAATCTGAGTGACACTATGTGCTAGTTTCTCTTGTAGCGCTTTGAGGTCATTAGTGAGGGTATCACGCTTGTTTTGCAGCTCATTAGTCGTGGTTTGCAACGTGGATATAATGGCTAAGCGCTCATCTAAAGCAATTTTAATTTCATGATGATCTGCACTAATACGTTTTAACTGAGCGTCAAGGGCTGGTAACTTAGCAGTTTGCTTTTCGTGATCGTCTTCAAGATTAACACGTGCTTTTTTTAATCGATCAATATCTTTTGATACGTGTTTAATTTGCTGTTGACTGTGCTTATGCCCGAGCTGTGCCTGACTTAACTCTAATTGTAGCTGGCGTAGCGTATCATTTTCATCCCGCTCTTTGATGTCATTCTCAGCTTTTTCTTGTTCAAGCGCCCATTGCTTATTTTTTGCAGCGGTTAACGTCGGTTCTATGGCAGCCAATGCTTCTTTGTTAGTAGCGGCTTGATGAGTCAGATCAGCCAACTGTTTATCTAATTGTTGACGTTCAGAATCAAGCTCTTTACGCTGCATATCTAAGCGGTTTTGCTCATTTAGATGTCGCTCTTGTTTTGCAATCAATTCAACTCGGCGTTGTTGGTTATTGTGGCGCTGCTGGGTTAAGTCTGAAAGCTTAGCAGTAAGCTCTTCGACACTTACCGAAGCTTGTTCAATCAAAGTACTGTCTTGTTTGATCTTTTTTTGTAGCGTTTCAATTTTGTGCTCTATATCATTCAAGTTCTCTTCCAGCTCAACCAGACGCTGTGATTGTTGAATTTTGACACTCAAGAACTGCTGATTTGAAGTGTCAGAAGTCAGTTTGTTTAAATGGATGGCGCCGACAGCAGTTATCAACCACCCTGATGTCGTAATGACCATCGCCTGTTCAGATAAGACAGACAGCGCATTCTTAATATCCTGATTTTCGTATAGGTCATGATTTTGCTGATTTGCATTGGACACGGCATATAGATAAATACGCGCCCACACCGCTAGTTTCGGTGCTGTAATTAGCTCAGACAAGGGTATAAAGTGATCAAAACGCGAGCGCTTCTCAGATTTAATAATGCTCTGATCTTTAGAATAAAACACACTTTTTATCTCATCTTCAGTGTGTTTATTGGCCTGATCACTCTCATCACTCAGTTTGGCTGCTATGTTTTGTTCCTTAATTTGACCTTCTATAAGATTCCGACTACTTAGCAGTCTAGCAACCAACGCGTTAATTATATTGGTATTGGCGTTGGCGTTGGCGTTGACGTTGACGTTAGTATTAGCATTAACGTTGGTATTGGTATTAATATTCGTAATAATATTGACATTGCTATTTTCATCAAGACTTTCACTATCCACTATGCGAGCGTCCATCCACAGGGCAAGCCATTTGTCTAAAATGCCCGCGTAAGACTCACCTTTTGTTGTGAGCTTAATCTGCTCGTGTAAAGGCGTCAAATTTTTTAATAATTTATCAATACCTGGACGTTGAGCGTTTAGTTCCAATGAGTTGTCTAATAGTGCATTCGCATCGTCTTTATATTGAGGATTCAACTCATCGAATGAACTTAGCTTTTGCGCTTGACCATCTTGTTTTGCTTGATTATCTTGTTGTGTTTTATCGGCTTGCTCGCCGACTTCAATGGGTGTCTTTTTAGGCTTCGGATAAACGATAGCATGTAGTGTTTCATATTCAGCTATCAGACTGGCATGCTTTTTTTCGAGGTTCACAAGTTCTTGTTGTTTATTAGATAAATCAGCCTGACGGGTTTTGAGCTCGGGCTTTTCTATCTCTAAACTGTCTTCGATAGACTCTTGTTGTCTGGCAAGTTGACCTAAGTCTGTATCCAGTTTTTTTATTTGAGTACGAATAGTGCTCGTGTCGACAATATCCGTATTGGCTATATGCTCACGTGTCTGACGAGATATCTGCTTAGATGGTTGTTGAGGTGAACGAGAGACATCCCATTTCGATGCCTCTTGTTCCCATTGGGTGTCTAATCGATGCCACTTTTGCAGATCAACCTGTAGTCGATCATACGACTGGTTATCGAGGGCAGCTTTTTGATTCAAAGCCTGCTTTTGAGCTTCTATCTTGGCTACCTCATCTCGATTGGCTTCCCATGCAGCTTGTAATGGACCATTTTGTGCCAAGCGTTTTTTTCGTTGCTGCTTTAGGGTGTCAAGTTGTGGCGTTAATTGCTCAATATTTGCCAGTTGGATTGATTCTTCGTGTTGTGCCTCTTCAAGATCCTGAGCCATTTGCTTTTGTTTATCAGCATTCACGTGTAGCCGATGTACCAATTGATCAATTGTGGTTTGTAAGCTGGTTAATTTATGCTCAACTTGTTGGCTCTGCATCTCTTGTTCATGCAAGGTGTCACGTGCTTGATCTTTTAACCATTGTTCTTCATGTAGACGCTCACTTGTTTGGTCTAATTTTGTCTTAAGCGTATCTTCTTTGTGCTGCAACTCTTTAATAGATTTTTCAAGTTTTAGTTGTTCATTCTTATGTTCTAGCTGACCTGCTTTCGCTTGATACAATTGATAGATAACTAACTGCTCTTTAACGGCATTTAAATCTTCTTTAACTTTTTGGAACTGAGTCGCGCTATGGGCTTGCTTAGCTAGCTTATTTTTTTGTCGAGTTAATTCGGCCTCAATATCTTTTAAGCGTTCTAGATTCTCTTGAGCTTTTGCCAGCTTTTTTTGCGTCTCTTCACGGCGAGCTTGATAACGCGACACGCCAGCAGCTTCTTCAATAAACTCGCGCAGCTGCATTGGACTCGAATCTACAATACGTCCAATCATACCTTGCTGGATAACAGAATAGCTGCGTGGACCCAGTCCTGTTCCTAAAAATACATCAACCACGTCTCGCCGGCGACACCGTGTACCATTGATATAATAATCTGATTTACCTTCTGCATTTATCTGACGACGTACGGACAGCTCGTGATAAATATTCAACTCATGGCGGATACCAGTCTGCTCATCTTGAGTATGCTTAAAGGTAAGTTCCACACTTGCCAAACTTTTCGCCGCTTTTGTGTCAGTGCCTGCAAAGATGACATCACTCATGGCGCCCCCTCTTAGCTGCTTGGCAGAAGACTCACCTAGCACCCAGCGAATAGCATCTATGACATTCGATTTACCACACCCATTGGGTCCAACAATGGCGGTAATACCTTGTTGAAAAGTGAACGTTGTGGGGTTAGCAAAGGACTTAAATCCTGATAGTTTTAAAGACTTTAGACGCATGAAACTCGCATGTTAATTAATAATTGATAGATAGGGTAAACAAACATAATTAATTATAATAATAAAAACAATATACCCGTTTTAGATCAAGGTTTTTAGCCAAGTTATGCGACTGGTTGTAAGACTTAACCGAGTATATAAGTCGTCGTATTTTACCCTAATTCGTATAGGATTTCAGACATTCACTTAGTAAATATAATATCTATAAAATAAGTTTGGACAATACTACGGCGATAGGTTTGCATACAAAAATTAATGGTTGAAATCTTTATATGTTGATACTTTATTCTAATATTTAGGCTTGATAGTGTGGTTTGAAAAACGCTATGGTATTGTATTACATCTATCCACTTATGCAGAGTAAGTAATATGGCAAATCATCATAGAGACCATAATGCGGATCAACCCCCGCAGCAACTACAACAAAAATTTGAACGTTGGCGAGAGCTTTACAATGACCAATTAGACGCTCAGCTGCGTTGGCAGGAAGCGGAAGCCTTATATGCTGAGTTAGTAGCGTATTACCAAAGCCCGCAGTGGATGACAGATCGAGAAGAGGATAAAGCGCTTGAATACTCAGGTACTGCCCACTCTATTTTAAGTGAAGATGGGCTTTGGAATATGATAAGCGATCGTAATACGCTGGCAATGCAGTGGATGAGGCTAGGTTTAGATGCGATAGAAAAAAGGGAGTAAAGGGAAGAAAAACAGAAATAGAAAGTTAAAAAAATAATTTGAACCTGTCAAACCACACCCATACCTGATAATCCAGACCATAATAATTGACTGCCAGCAAACACTAAGAGCACCCCAAATGCTTTTTTAAGCGTTGACGCTGGCAACTGATGGGCAAGATTTGCGCCAAGTTTGGCAGTAATAAAACTGGCTATAGAGATGCACATAAAACCAATCACATGAACAAAGCCAAGTGTGCCCTTTGGTAGATTAGCCACATCTTGTCCAAACCAAGCAAAACCTGCCGCGCCTGCTAATGCAATCGGTAGCCCACACGCTGCCGAGGTGCCTACGGCTTGACGCATAGGTAACCCTGCCCATGTCAAAAAAGGTACTGTTAAACTGCCGCCCCCAATCCCAAATATGGCTGAAGCCATCCCTATTCCTGAACCTGCCCCTACTTGCACTGGCGCCGAAGGTAGAGGTTTGCCCAATTGCTCTTTATTTGATAGAAATAACATTTTAAATGCGACTAAAAGCGCCGCTACACCAATCAAAGCTTGAAGCATGAGCCCATTTATTTGATCGGCAACTGCCGCTCCGATTAAGCTACCGACTACTAAGCCAATTGCCATAAATTTCCATATCTCCCAGCGTACGCCGCCTCGTTTATGGTGTGCGGTCAAGGAGCTTATAGACGTAACGATAATGGTGGCAAGTGAAGTACCTACTGCCAAATGCGCTACAATTTCCGGAGAAAAATGATAAGCGGTGAATATCCAAACAAGGGCAGGCACAATAATCATCCCTCCTCCAACGCCAAATAGTCCAGCACACAGTCCCGCAAAAGCACCTGCCACAAAGAACCACACTATCATCATGCTTATTCTCTCGTTTATAGGGTCTGTTGAACATTCAAATATTAGGACTGCTTATAGCTAAAATTGTTCCAAACTAGGCATAAACCGACGATAATGCCCGAAGCGTATTGGACCTTAGCTAGGTTTATAACAACGTTTGGGGCAATTTTAGCATCAGCCCTACGGGGCGGGTCTATTTTTTGTCAATATATTGTGAAATTTTCTAACTTAGAATAACTAAGTGTCTAAAATTTCCCTGCATATTGCCTTAAAAATAACCGCCGCCAGTTCCATATTTAAATGTTCAACAGACCCTAATCTTATTTTGATTTAAAAATTTAAATATCTTTAAATATCGTAGTTATTTATAAGCATGAAATGCGATAATTAAAATCTTGGCTACGTATCCAGTCCCACAGTATATCTTGTATAGGTCAATATATGAATGCTTCAGCAGCACCTACCTTCTCTGCTTTATCACATCATCATCTTGGGTCTTGTTCTTCTACCAACAGTGAGCTTATGCAGTGGGTTAAGAGTGGGCGTATCAATCTCGATACACCTTTTATGTTGACGGCAGCGATGCAGACTTCTGGTCGGGGTCAATACGATCGTTCGTGGTATTCGCCAAAAGGAAATCTTTATTTATCTGTATATCATCCGCTTAAGAGCTCCATATCGGGGCTATTATCTTTAGTAGTGGGTTATCAGCTGACGTGCTTACCTATTATACAGCGTATTAACCAGATATTAAGACAAGCTGACAAGCCTACCATTGGGTTAAAGTGGGCCAATGACATAGGATTCTATAGCTTTGATAACACCCAAGCAGACGATACCCAACATCATACACAACCTGACCTATTAACGTTAAACAAGTTGACGTTTAACAAGCTTGCAGGCATCTTAATTGAACCTGTTTCAATTTCTGATAAGATTGTTGGCGTTATCATAGGAGTGGGCATGAATATCAATGCCTCACCTTCATTAGATACCTCTTTGGAGAAGCGTTTGGCTTATAAAGCAGTAAACTTGAATCAGTTGCATAATGCCAATTCAACCCATCCTGATAATACCCTCTCACTATGTGCAGATGACTTATATGCGTCGGTTGGCTCAGCCCTACTTAAAGCGGTAGAGCGGTATAATGGCCTTACGGCGTCATCATATGCCCTTGATAATTTTATAGAGGATTATAATAACGCCAGTGTTCTTACGGGTAAACAAGTTGAGATACAACCTCGTTCAATATCAACCCCTTTAGCCCCTACATCTGGACCTCATGATAACCATGCTGCGTCTGCATCGCCTGAATCGTCTAGCTCGTCCCAATTGAATAAAACTGATACTCACCTATTAAGCGGTAAAGTGCTCGGTATACATACCGATGGCAGTTTAAAAATAGAAACTCAGAGTATTGAGCGTACATCCAAGCCATATAAGCGGATTCAAAAAATATATACAGGCTCTATTCGATTAAAAACTGATAACAAAGTCAATCAAATAAACAATCATTAAGCCCTTTAATAAACCTTATTACTCAGAAGTTAGAGGTAAATAATACCAATCAAGTTTACGATCAAAACATATCTCGAACAAACTTGCGATAATTCGACCTGTTAATCCCCAAACGATCTCATTATCGACTGTCCAACTGGGGGTTCTAATTTTAATCAAATTGTCATTCATTGTGTAGGATAAGATATATTCAGTCGTTGGTTCCTGTATTAAGGTTTCTAAATCTGCCCAAAATATACGTTCTATCTCGCCCAGTTCTGGCACATAAGTTACTCCAGGGTCGACAAGGGCAACAATAGGACGCACACTCATGCCCGATTTTGAAATTTGCGCGGGTAACTGTCCGACAATTTTAGCTTTGCTAGAAGGTAGGGCGCACTCCTCACTGGCTTCGCGTAGTGCTGTAACGACGTTGTTACCGTCTTCTTCATCGTGCTTACCCCCAACGAATGACACCTCACCTGCATGGCTACTTAAATGCGCTGCACGCCTTGTAAGCAATAGCTTGGGTTTGGGTTCGTTCGTGATTAAAACCAATACTGATGCGTCTGCATTGGGAGTGTGTAATAAAGCATCTAACAAAATTTGTGCTTCTATAATCTCACTATGTTCATCATTGTCTCTAGCTATTAAGCTATTAGCGCTCTCTAAGTTATTTTTGTCTTCTAAGTTATTTTCGGACTTTAATTTGTTTGTAGGCTCAGTGTCTTCATGCTCAGTGCTTTTATATTCTAAAGATGTTACATCACTATCTTTTTTATATGCTGTTGCATCGGCTGTAACATTAGCTTTAGTGTCCGCTCTATTAAGTTCTTGCCGCATATTAAACTGTACTTTCATCACCAATTGTTTTAATAGTGGTTGTTGAAGGTATGGCGGCAATATAATAGCCAACTCATCAAAACGAGGAGATATAGAGGTATGCTTATTTGCGTGATTTGCAGAGGTAGAGCGATGTTGTGTCATAAATAAATAGTCATGATAAGTAAGCGGATAGAGCTTTAGCCTAACGTATTCTATCTAAGTATGCTATCTTGATGACCTACTGGTTTAATTTGGGTACACGAATTTATGATGTACTATTTGTGTCGGTATAGAACACTCAGCGGTAGAATACTGATACCCTATTTTCCATTAAAAGTGTTTAAAGATTAGAATAAAAAGGAAGATCCATACCATGGCATACTGTTTACAATGCGGGCATAAAGCAGAATACAAAATTCCTGAGGGCGACAATAATACCCGTTTGGTTTGTCCAAATTGCGATTATATTCATTATGTGAATCCTAAAGTAATATGCGGGGCTTTAGTCATACATGAGGGCAAGGTACTTTTGTGTCGCCGTTCTATTGAACCAAGATATGGCTTTTGGACACTACCTGCAGGCTTTATGGAAATTGGTGAGACCATCGCAGAAGGCGCTGCTCGTGAAACGATAGAAGAGGCAGATGCAGTCGCTATTAATCCTCATCTTTACTGTATTTACGATATCCCGTCTATTGGTCAAATTTACGTTTTATATTTAACTGACTTAAAAGATGGAAAATTTGGCGTCGGTACAGAAAGCTTGGAATGTGCACTTTTTGAAGAAGCTCAAATACCTTGGGATGATATCGCCTTTGAAGCAGTTAAGCGTACCTTAGCTCATTATTTTAATGACCGTCAAGCTATCGGTGATCACCATCAGTTTCCAATACATCAAGAAGAGATACCCAAAGATAAGGGTATAAAAAGATATTAGGGTAAATATATAAGGATTAAACAAGATTATTGACATTATGACTATCGATTAGTGATCAGCAACCAATTATAAAATAGCAATCAATGACAAAAATCGTTCAACTAACATACAGCGTTCAACTTTTGGATATAGCAAAAAAATAGCACAGATTAATAGCATAGCAATTTTATTATTCGAAGACTATAATATTAATGACCATATATTTAAATAAGAATGACTTAATAATAACTCTGTTTATTTTAGGCACAATATGAATTTTAGATTACTTTTTAAGACCGCGTCGCTCGCTATTGCTTGCTTTACTTTGGCAGTACCCAGTCATGCCACAACGGTATATAAAACGGTGGGTGACTTTGGTGAAGTAAAATACTCACAGTTTCCTCCAAGTAGTGATGACGTAGAGGTCGAAATCATCACTCTGCGTAACGACGGTCGTCAATTAGACCCAGGTCAGCTAGCAGAATCAGCCCAGACTTCAAATAATACGCAATCTCAATCTGCCAATCCTGCCACCGAAACGGAGCGCCAGCGCTATTTAACAGAGATCGAAAATGCCAAACGTTGTCAGTCTTTACGTGATAATTTGGCTAACTTAAACGCTGGTGGGCGTATTTATGAGCCTGATGGTCAGGGTGGACGCAAATATTTGGACAATCGTGAAATAGAATTAAAGCGTGAAAACATCCAAAGAATATTAGTACAGTATTGCGGTGGTTAGCAGTATAGGACTTTATACAGACCGCAGTCCTATTGCGATATACTAAGCGCATGCATAATACGTCCTATAGTAGTGTGCATACCACTGGATTGAAGCGCCCACTGCCCTACTTCCTTTTCAAGTAAATCGCCAGCAGTGGCATGTATCAATACCGCTTCGCTAAGTCTACGATTAATGGGTTGTAAGCTGCGTTGTGCTAGTATGCCTGCCGCCACACCAGAGAGCACATCCCCCATACCTGCACTCGCCATTCCAGGATTACCTGCTGCACAGACATAGAGCGTTTCAGATTCGTAAATCAGAGACTCTGACCCTTTTAACACCCAATCACCGCCAAAGATCTTTGCCAATTTTGTAATACTTTGCACCCTATCGGCTTCAATTTCATCTACAGAAACGTCCAATAGCCTAGCTGCCTCCCCACTGTGCGGGGTGTACCAAACGCTGTGCTGGCTTGAATACTTTTTTAATGCCTCTATAACCTCTGGTTTTTCGTCAGCTAGGGTATGCAAATGGTACAACCCATCAGCATCAATAATAATATCTGCCATAGTATTCATCAAAGCTTCTAAATAGCTTGCAAACAAATCATGACTTTTGTCATCGCGTCCTAATCCCATGCCGATAGCGACCGTGTCGCAGTCCTGCATGAGCGAGATTACGCCTTCTACATCGTGTAAGTCCATACACATGGCGTTAGGTAAGCTTGATATAAGACTGCCATGAAAGTTCTCATGGCATGCCACACTAAGCTTGCCCACCCCTACTGCAAATGCGGCACTGGCAGATAATAATGCCGCCCCTCCCATACCTTGAGAGCCGGATACTAAATTACCACCGATAATTAAACCATGGCCAAAGCTGCCTTTATAAGCATTGTTTTGACGTTTTTCGATAGGATAAGGCATTTGTTTCAGCCACGCCGAAGGTGTAAACGTAAGCACACTAGGTATTAAAAAAAAATCGATAATTTGACCCGTATAATCCGCCGCGTCTTTAATATGTAACCCTATTTTTCGAGCAACCATGCATAAGGTAATATCCGCGCGGATAGCACAGTTATCAAAAACTTGACCTGTACTTGCCATAAGTCCACTGGGCACATCAATGCTAGCAATTGTAAGCGTCCGTTTTGAACGGCCTTTTAAATTATTAATATACTCGATAGCTGCTGCATAACTCCCTTCAGGTTTACGATCTAGGCCGATACCAAATAGCGCATCGATACATAAGTCTAAATCTAACTTATTAATCACATCGTTTAATTGATAATGATTATTCTGAATATGGTCGATGTTCGATATTACCTTAACACCCATATCCAGTGCTGATTGTTTGGCTAACTTAGCATCTTTTGTATCTACCTCAGCGACTTCAATAATGGCTACTTCAATACCAGTCCTTTCAATACCAGCTACTTCATTGTTTAACTGCTTTAGATATCTGGCAACCAGCCAGCCATCTCCCCCGTTATTGCCACCACCAACCCAAACTCCAACGTTATACATAGTTGTGCCACTAGCATCAGATCTGATGGCATCTTGACAGATATTTTGGTAAAGCCAGTATGCTGTTTGCCAAGCTGCCTGCTGCATAAGACCATAACTATCATTCCCATCGTCAAACCATTGTTTCTCGATGCGATATACTTGCTTAGGTGTAAATAAAGGAACATCAACCCTCTGGGACGGATGATACATAGCTAATAAATGCTTATTATCCCAGTGATATAAGTTATATGAGTTATGTGAGCTATTTAAGCTATTTAAGCTATTTAAGTAATCTGATTCAGTTGAACATGATGCACGCTTCATTTTAATCCCCAATCTTAGACTCGTTACTGGTCTGGGTTATAGCCTAGTTTATAGTAGGTTTTATATAAGGTTTTATCTTGTCATTTAATAGCTTATCATATCTATTATATTATCTTTTAAGTCAGCTTTATTATGTCCTCACCATTGCATACCAATCCTCATAAAGATTCTGATGCCAACCCTTATGCTAATTTAACGGCAAATCAGCATTCTGCGAATACAAATGACATTGCCGTGAATGAATTCAATGATGCCAGCGACGTTAAAGCATGGATACAAGCACAAGCTTATATATTAGGGTTTGCAGAATGTGGATTCATTAATGTTGATAATCCTGTGTTTGAGGCTCAAATGCAAGGATTGCGCGAATGGCTAGATAGAGGTCACTACGGTCAGCTGCATTTTATGGAAAAAAATCATGACAAGCGCGCTAACCCTGCGCTGTTGGTAGAAGGTTCACGCACTATTATTTCAGTACGTATGAATTATCTAGAAGCAGCGCCAAAACCGCGGCGCATTGAAGATAACAACTACCCTAACACAGCTATAATTGCGCGCTATGCCCGCGGACGTGACTATCATAAAACCATGCGATCTCGCTTAAAAAAACTTGCCCAGCTTATAGAATCTAAACTTAATGAATGGCAGCATTTAGATATAAATGCCACTCAGCCTTTCATATTTAGACCTTTCAGTGACTCCGCACCTATTTTTGAGCGCCCGCTTGCAGATGCTGCTGGACTTGGTTGGACAGGTAAACACACGTTGCTACTGAATAAGACTGCAGGTTCTTTTTTTGTACTAGGGGAGCTATTTCTAAGCCTATCATTACCTGAAGACGCACCTATAACTGCTCATTGCGGCAGCTGTACGGCATGTATTGACATCTGTCCTACGCAAGCGATTACCGCTCCTTATCAACTAAAAGCCGATGCGTGTATTTCTTATCTGACGATAGAGCATGACGGTATTATTGATGAGAAATATCGTAAAGCTATAGGAAATAGGGTGTTTGGGTGTGATGACTGTCAGCTCATATGTCCATGGAACCGCTATGCCAAAGTTACCACTATTGATGACTTCCATGCGCGTCATGACTTAGATAGCAGCTTATTAACTGACTTATGGGAATGGAGTGAAGCTGATTTTTTAGAACGGACGCAAGGCAGTCCTATTAGACGTACAGGTTATATCAATTTTTTACGCAATATAGCCATTGGTATTGGTAATTCCCCTTATTCAAACTACAATATCCTAAAGTTAAAAAAACGATTGGGACAGCACACACATATATTGGATGAACATATTACATGGGCTATAAAACAACAAATCATTAAATCAAATAGTGAACCTTCCTCCTAGCTCAACGAATACTAGGCTTCATCGAATACAGACCTTAGCGAATACAGGCCTCACTAAACTGTAAAGATTAATATGTTCTAACTGGTTGTAGAAATATTAACGATCACAAAAGAGACGCCTGCTAATAAGTCAGGCGTCTCTTTTATTATCGTTAATACACTTTATTTGCTTTATTTTTTTACTTCACTATCTATTTAATTCTAATTAGATATTCTTATGTTACCAACCTAATATTAATCAAATAGATATTCATTAAAGCAGTGTTTATATAACAAGGTTATGGCTTAGGAATACGTAGTACTTGACCAGGATAGATTTTATCAGGGCTAGTCAACATAGGTTTATTGGCTTCAAAAATTTTGTTGTATTCATTTGCTGAACCATAAACTTCTTGAGAAATCTTAGATAATGAATCACCTGATTTCACGGTATACATAGTTGACTCAGGCGCATCTTCTTTAATATCTATATTATCAATTACTTTGGCGACGTTTTGTACGTTACCAATAGCAATAATAGCCTTCTCACGGTCAGCTTGGGTAGCTGCATCACCACTGATTTCAGCAGTATCTGTAGTACCGTTATATTTAACTTTCAAATTAGAGATATTAAGATTTTGCTGTTGAATACGCTTTAGTAAAAGATTTGCAACTGATTGAGCAGAAGGTTCGTTTGCAGTTGGTGCTTTATTAGCATCAGCATGTGATTCAGTTTCTTTGTTAGCATCATCGCGATTAAAGATTTTATCACCAATGTCTTTTGCAAAACTAAAAATTCCCATTGTTTACTCCTTTAAGTTATTATTAGTGTACGGACTACTACCTACTATTAAATTCGCTAGACATAATAAATTCAAATGAAATAACCTTTATAATTGAACTTAATTATAATTGAACTTAATTATAATTGAACTTAATGTTTGGATCTAATGTTTTATAACCTGATTCATATTAATTATTAAGCTATCAGTAGAAACATTTTAGCAATAGCCGCTAGTATTAATGTGTTGTTCACACATCTTATTTAGTATAATGGTTAACATTAATATTTATAACACAGTGTGTGTAGATAATTGTTAAGTTTTATTTCCTATAACTTCAAATTTATAAACTTCAAATGCTTTTAAATATTAAGTCTTTAATATCTAAAACATGGCGTATTCTCGTTTTATAACTAAAAACTTAAAATTAGCAACTATCAATTAGCATCTAACAATTAGCAGCTAGACGCTTAATATACTAATGTATCAGACCATAAAAAAGACCACTGCATTAGCAATGATCTTTAATTAGTATATCGATACCTGTAATAAGAATATGCCTCTTATATAAACATAGCAGTTTAAGTTTAACAGGTTATGGTATATTGAGCTTAAAAATTAAAGCTTCACTTTAATATAATCAACCGCTTTTTGAACCGTCGTTAATTCATTTGAATCTTCATCTGGAATAGTGATATCAAAATCATTTTCAAACGTCATAACTAGCTCAACCAAGTCCAAAGAATCGGCGCCTAAGTCATTAATAAATGATGAATCATTATTAATATCTTCAACATTTACATCCAACTGTTCAGCAACTGCCGATTTTACTTTTAATTCAATCTCTTCACTCATAGGAAACTCCATCCTTATTATTTTAAGTTGCAAAGGCTGTAAATAATATTTATAAAAGCCTAAACGTTATTTTAACTGACTTATCCAGTAATGAAAGCCTAAAGTATATAATTTATATTAGACCGATCTTCTTGCTATGCAAACTTATATGTATAGGTTCATAATATAAGAACCCTATTCTACATATACATACCGCCATTTACAGAAATAACTGATCCAGTAACATAACTGGCTTCATCGCTTGCAAGATAGGATACTGCTGCGGCCACATCCTCTGGCTGACCCAGCCGTCCAACAGGTACAGCATCTAGCATAGAGTTTAATAATCGCTCATCCAGCTCATCTGTCATATCTGTTTCAATCAAACCTGGTGCAACACAGTTAACAGTGACTTGTCTTGAGCCAATCTCACGAGCCAATGTCTTACTAAAACCTTCAACTCCTGCTTTGGCGGCTGCATAGTTCGCTTGCCCGGCATTACCCATTTGAGCAACCACAGAGGTAATATTGATAATGCGACCTTTTCGCGCTTTCATCATACCTCTTATGGCTCGCCTGCTCATACGATAGATAGAAGACAAATTGGTATCAATAACCTTATCCCAATCCTCATCTTTCATACGCATTAACAAACCGTCTTGAGACATACCTGCGTTATTAACCAGTACTTGCACACTACCGTATACGCTTTCTATTTCTTCAAATAGTTTGTCAATATTTTCTTGATCATTAACGTCTAATACCCGGCCTATGCCACCGGCATCATGCAAGTACTCGTCAACAGAATCGGCACCTTCAGAAGTGGTGGCAGTACCAATAACAAAATGTCCTTCTTTCGCAAACCGTTTGGCTATCGCCTTACCAATACCGCGACTGGCACCAGTTACCAATGTAATTGTACGACTCATGATTATTCCTTAATTAACTCATCAAATAGCTTATCTAAGCGTGATGGTTTATCAGTTGGAAAACAAGGTATTGCTACCTCTTGGCGCTTTGCCAAGTTACAGAGTACTGTTCCTGGACCACATTCAATTATCAAATTTATGTGCTTGCTTGCAAAATTTTGCATCGTCTGTGTCCACAATACTGGCTGATTAAGCTGTTCAGTTAATGCTTTTTTAATAGCGCCAACCGTTTTTTCATCAGTAGCATGTCTATTCTGTAGTACAGGAATCTCAGGCAGCTTAAACTCACATTCAGATAGCTTATCTGCAAGCGTTTGGGTTGCAGGCTCCATAAGCTCACAGTGTGAGGGAACACTAACCTTTAGTGGTAGCATTCGTTTACCCATACATTGAATGTGTTTTCCTAAAGTTTCAATACCATTAGCGTTACCTGCTACCACAATCTGTCCTGGGCTGTTAAAATTTGCAGCACTAACGACTGCATCCTCATGGCCATTTTCAATACTTTCACAGGCGCTAATAACTTGACTGTCTTCTAAGCCTAGCACGGCAGCCATTTTGGTATCTAAACCTTGTACCGCATCTTGCATCAATTGTCCACGAGTATGAACTAACTTGACGGCATCTGCGAGACTTAACGTACCGGCTGCACATAGTGCGCTATATTCGCCTAACGAATGGCCTGCTAAATATATAGGTTCAATATCTATATTATCTTGCGCTTTTAGCAATCGCCATATCGCCATGCTTGCAGTTAATAAAGCAGGCTGAGTATATTCTGTCTTAGCAAGCTCTGTGTCATTTTGGCATATCTCCCAAAGATCAAACCCTAATGCATCACTGGCTTCTGCAAAGGTTTGTTTAACAATGGGATAAGACTCACTTAGTTCATCTAACATGCCAACTGTTTGTGACCCTTGACCTGGGAACACGACAGCAATTCGACGAGGTGTATGATGATGTTCTTGTTTCTTAGCAGAACCAGACGTTTTTAATGACATTTTCAGCCTTCTTATTTTTAAGCTTTTTTATACGGTTATGAAACTAAAGACATAAGATTAAAAATAGGTAAGTAAAAAAAGATAAATAAAAAAGAGCCAAGCAACTAATGGTAAATACCATTAATAACACTTAGCTCTTATCGTAAACTTTAATCATTAACTATGATTATCGTTTAGTCTTCTTGGCTCGCTTTGAACAACTGACGACCACGGTAAAAACCATCTTTAGTCATATGATGACGACGATGCTTTTCACCAGTTGTTGAATCAATACTTAATTCAGCAACTTCCATATGGTGGTGTGAACGACGCATATCACGGCGTGAGCGGCTTTTACGACTTTTTTGAACAGCCATGGGTCTTGCTCCTATTCTAAGAATGCTTATAAAAATCCACGTTGTTAATTTTGAATAATCACAGACGTGGATTTAGCAAAATGAGTTCGCTATTGACCTCAATAAGAGCATCTCTTATTAAAAATCAAATAGGTTGAAAATCTGGGAATAATAAACGAGGGATTATACTCTTTTTACGCCATAAAATAAAGGGCTTATTCATTTTATAATATCTAAACTTAAAGCTTACCTTTTAGGGCTTCAAGAGCAGCAAAAGGATTCTCGTTATCCTCTTCAATTATCTCCCCTACTTGTTCTACTGCCATTTCACAATCATCATGTTTTGCAGATAAAGGCACATCTAACAAAAGCTCATCTTCAATAAGCTTTTTAAGCGGTAGTAAGCGGTCACCCTTACTGTTCTCTATTTGTTCGGCGAGAAGCTCTTCTAAAAGTAGATAGTCATCAGATTCCTCTACCAAGCTTTCATGCTCTTCACTCTGCAATAGTACTAATGTAGCATCATGGGAGACATCAAGTTGCAAAGGTTTTAAACATCTTTGGCAGTTCACCCAAATAGCGCCATCAAATTCCATAGTGAGCGTTAGCAGTTGGCCTTCTCTTTTGAGCACACACTTTATTTCGATAGGCTCATCTTTATACGTATCGACGACAACATCATTTAGTCTTTTGAAATCACGCGGCGTTACAGCTCCAGACCACACATAGCCGACCTCTTCCCATTTTTCTAGGTTGATATGATTTGGCAATTGGTCTGTTTTAGTATTTGTTGGATTATCCTTTACCAAAACAGTTGGCTTTTCCATAGTTTTATTAGTAGTCATATTTCTCTCAATATAAATATATGTGTATGCACTATAGTTATAAAATTCTCATTGATCATCTATTTGATGGTATTTATTGCTGTTCAATAATATACATAGCTGATGATTGTTAAACGTTCAATAGTTGGCGCTTATCAATTTATTCTACCTCAAAGTAGTGCCTAAGATGTTAAAATAAGCCTCATATATAATAATTTCATTTAGGTTTCTATACATTTGAACAAACTGTACTGAAGCCAACTATCAAATTCTAGTGTTGTCATCTTATAGTGAATGAATACGGTCGTTAGATATAATAATTATGGGTAAAACTTTTTTTTCAAGTCTACCATTGCAAGTGCTAATCCAAAAATTTCAAATCTCAACATGCTATGAGCATATTAAGCGCTTAGATTACGTAAATGAAGGTGCTATCTTTAAATCTTGGATAGAGTTAAAGCATGAGTGGTCAAAAATACAATCCAGTAATCATGTTATAGAGGCCGCGCCCTCAACCCACATTGATTTTGAGAGACAAGAAGCTGACTGGCTCATTACGGTTTTTAACAAAGCATTTGCCGCTCATAACGTTATTTTAGATCGTAGTGATGGTGAACCTGAGTATTTTGCTGCCGACGAACATAATCCTGCTCGTATTATGTTTGCGCATGGCTATTTACAAAGCGCACTTCATGAAATAAGCCATTGGGCTATAGCAGGGCCTCATCGTCGCACCCTTAATGACTTTGGATATTGGTATGCTCCAGATGGACGTACAGAAGTACAACAAGAGGCTTTTGAGCGAGTTGAAATCAAACCTCAGGCATTAGAATGTCTATTCACTCTGATGTGCTCTAAAACATTTGAGGTGTCTTTGGATAATCTCGATGCTACATTTGATACCTCTAAGAGCACCTTCAAACAAGATGTATATCGTCAAGCTTTATCCTATATCAAGAATCCAGATATCATACCAAAAGACGCTAAATTACTACTGACGACTTTATGTTATTTATGTCATGATAAAGATTAAACATTATTATCATCGATCTAGTACTAACATTACAGTGAACTATAATACGTTGATCTGTAATACGTTGATCTATATTACAGTATCATTCAAACTCAATATCCATAGGTAATAAAACAAATTATTTAATTGAAATTTATCAGTTACTTTAACAACCAGAACTATTGTGAGGTCGGTTATGCTAACTTTGTATATTCATCCAGAAAACCCTCAACCTCGTCTTATAAAGCAAGTCGTTGATGCTTTAAATCGTGATTTGCTGATTGTTTATCCAACAGATACTAGTTATGCATTTGGTTGCAAAATAGGTTCTAAAGCCGCTCTTGAGAAATTACGCTTTATTCGTGAACTTGATGACAAACATCAGTTTACTTTACTGTGCCGGGATCTAAGTGAGATTTCCACATATGCTACAGTAGACAATCTACAATTCAAGCTTCTTAAAAACAATACGCCCGCTCCAATCACGTTTATTCTTGAAGCCACAAAAGATGTTCCAAAAAAGCTGTCGCATCCTAAGAAAAAAACCATTGGTATCAGAGTACCTAAAAACCCAATTGCTCAAGCCTTATTAGAAGAAATGGGCGAACCTATCCTTACCAGCTCATTATTATTACCTAATATGGAGCTCTCGTTAGATGAACCATTCGATATCGAAGAAAAGCTTGATAGCAATATTGATGTATTAATAAATGCAGGCGTTTTAACCACTAAGCTAACTACAGTCGTTGATTTAACTCAAGTGCCGCCAGAATTAATTCGTCAAGGTGCTAGTGATGTTTCTGAATTTATTGAGTAACTGGTTTTACAGATCATTGGACTTAATAATTTAGAGGACATCACAAATAAGAAAAACCTCAGTAACTCAATCAAATTATGCTAAATACATAATTTAAAAAGCTACTGAGGTTTTCTTGATCCAAGCAAATAGGACTAATAAATATTAGTCACGATCTACTAGTTCAACGTATGCCATAGGTGCATTATCACCATCACGATTGCCACATTTGATGATACGTAAGTATCCACCTGGGCGATCTTGATAACGAGGACCTAATGTACCGAATAGTTTACCAACCATATCTTTATTACGCATACGGCTGAATGCCAAACGGCGATTAGCAACTGAATCTTCTTTTGCCATAGTTATTAAAGGCTCAGCCACACGGCGTAGCTCTTTAGCTTTAGGTAATGTTGTTTTTATCAGTTCATGTTCAAACAAAGAGTTTGTCATGTTCTGGAACATTGCCTTACGATGGCTGCCGGTACGACCCAGCTTTACTCCACTCTTACGATGTCGCATGGTCAAATATCCTTACTTAAGTGTTAACGGCTGCGGTATGAAAAACGATCATCAACTCGAAGGTCAGCAGGTGGCCAATTCTCTAGGCGCATATCCAGTTCCAACCCTTTTGACGCTAAAACGTCTTTAATTTCAGTTAATGATTTTTTACCTAAATTTGGTGTTTTAAGCAACTCAGTTTCTGAACGCTGTACCAAATCGCCGATATAATAAATGTTTTCAGCTTTAAGACAGTTTGCTGAGCGAACCGTTAGTTCAAGATCATCCACTGGACGTAATAGTACAGGGTCGACCTCTTCTTTCTCTTTAACTGGCTCAGGGGCTTCTTCAGCTTCTAAATCGACAAATATAGAGATTTGCTGCTGAAGGATGGTAGCCGCTTTGCGAATTGCTTCTTCAGGATCAATCGTACCATTGGTTTCAAGTTCAATGATTAAACGATCTAAATCCGTACGTTGCTCAACGCGAGCGTTTTCTACTTGATAAGCAACACGTGAAACTGGGCTAAAACTTGCATCCAGCTTCAAACGTCCAATAGCTTTAGTATCACCATCTTCACGACGAAGATTAGCAGGCTCATAACCGCGACCCATAACAACACGTAAACGCATTTTTAGGTGGCCACGTTCGCCTAATGTACCAAGAACCAAATCAGGATTAGCAATTTCAACATTGTGCGGTAAATCTATATCTGCCGCAGTGATAGTGCCAGGGCCCTGCTTATCAAGCGTTAGAAACACTTCATTTTGATCGTGCATAGTAATTGCCAGACCCTTTAGATTTAATAATAAATCTAAAATATCTTCTTGCAAACCTTCAAGTGTAGAATACTCGTGATCTACACCGTCAATCTCTGCTTCAATTACCGCTGCACCAGGCAACGAAGATAAAAGAATACGACGAAGAGCATTACCTAAGGTATGCCCAAAGCCGCGTTCTAACGGCTCGAGCGTGACTTTTGCATTGGTTTCATCAACCGCATCCACATTAATGGCATTAGGGGTCAGAAACTCGGTAGCATTTAGCATCATATTGTCACCTCGATTAGTTAATCAAATTATTGTTAGCGATTATTTAGAGTACAACTCAACGATTAAGCTTTCGGTGATTTCTGCAGGCAAATCAATACGATCTGGTGCTTTCTTAAATGTACCTTGCAATTTGCTATGATCAACTTCTATCCACTCTGGAATACCACGTTGAGTAGCAAGTTCAATTGCATTCTTAATACGTAACTGTTCTTTTGCTTTTTCATGCACAGCAATAATATCGCCATCTTGTACCTGAATTGAAGGAATGTTCACACGAACAAACTCATCACGGCCTGCTTTTTTTAGCATGATAGCGCGATGGCTAACTAACTGGCGTGCTTCAGCACGTGTAGAACCAAAACCCATACGATAAACAACGTTATCTAAACGGCGTTCTAGCATCTGTAATAAATGTTCACCAGTTGCACCACGTGCACGTGCAGATTCTTTATAGTAGTTGGCGAATTGGCGTTCTAATACACCATACATACGCTTCACTTTTTGCTTTTCACGTAACTGTAGCGAATATTCAGATGCTTTGTTACGTGAGTTGCCATGTTGGCCAGGTACGCGACCTGCTTTTTTAGTCTTAACGTCAAAAGGTTTAACACCTGATTTTAATTGTAAATCAGTACCTTCACGACGCGACAGCTTTAATTTTGGACCAATATAACGGGCCATGCTTGTGTCTCCTTGAGTTACGTCTTAATAGTAACCAGTAACGGTATTTTGTCTTATTACACACACCGTATTCTTTCTTAAAATTAAGCTAAGAATACGGTAACGATAGTTTATACGCGACGCTTTTTAGGCGCACGGCAACCGTTGTGTGGGATTGGGGTTACATCAGATATGCTATTTATTTTAAAACCTAATGCACCTAAAGCTCTTACCGCAGACTCACGACCCGGCCCTGGACCTTTAACCAGAACATCGACATTTTTTACACCATAGGTTTCTTGAGCTGCTTTACCAGCAACCTCAGCTGCAACCTGAGCTGCAAATGGTGTAGATTTACGTGAACCACGGAAGCCTTGTCCACCTGAGGTGGCCCAAGCCAATGCATTACCTTGACGATCAGTAATCGTTACAATGGTGTTATTAAAAGACGCATGAATGTGGGCTACGCCCTCTGATACCGAACGACGTGCCGCTTTTTTGCGACCACGGGTGTCTTTAGCCATCTTTTAGCTTCCTAAGTTAATTATCTTTTGATTGAACGAATCGGACCCTTACGAGTACGAGCATTGTTCTTTGTGTTTTGACCTCTTACAGGTAAATTACGACGATGACGGATGCCACGGTAACTACCTAAATCAACCAAACGCTTAATATTCATTGAAACTTCACGACGAAGATCACCTTCTGTCATATAGTTACCAACTTGAGCACGGATAGCATCAAGCTGAGTATCATCCAATTGACTAACTTTAGTAGAAGGTTCGATACCTACTGCTTCAAGAATTTTCTTAGCAGTTGTACGACCAATACCAAATATATAAGTCAATGAAATCACTGCATGCTTGTTATCCGGAATGTTTACGCCGGCAATACGAGCCATTGATTTCTCTCCAATTATGAAAAATGAGTCTAATAATCAATAACTATCATCCTAAAAGACTAATAGTCTTAAAGTAATAGTATTAAATAGGACTTATGTTTCAGATTTTGCCATTTACTATAAATACATCTAAAACGTAATAGAATTTTAAACAGTAAACGACGGCAAGTGGCGGATGATAACTCATCCGCCAATAAATTTCAAGTTGTTTTCATTGTATTATATAAGTTTATAAAAGTTATAAATATAAACGTATTTAAATTCAATAAAATTAACCTTGACGCTGCTTATGACGTGGTTCTGCTTTGCAAATCACATGAACGCGACCTTTGCGACGTACAACTTTGCAGCTACCACAAATCTTTTTAACTGATGCTTGAACTTTCATATTAAACTCCTAAATGAGCAAACCACTGATAAAAGCAAATTATCTAATTAGTGTTTGATCATGATACTGATGTGTCATTAAGTGCGCCTGAAGTTGGGATATGAAATCCATAACCACGACCACCATAATTAAAAGTGATGTACCACCAAGATGAAACGGAATACCGAACGACGATTGTAATAGCATAGGCATTAAACAGATTACCGTCATATAGATAGCACCAATAAAGGTTAATCTATTCAAAACGTGATCCAAGTAACGCTGAGTTTGTAACCCAGGACGTATGCCTGGAATATATGCACCGCTACGTTTTAAATTCTCTGCAACTTCACGTGGGCTAAATACTAATGCCGTATAAAAATAACAGAAGAAGATAATCATCGCACCAAATAGTACTAAATATAATGGCTGACCCGGTGCCAAAACTAACGACATCGTTTGCAAAAACTGTTGCCACATACTTGGATCAGCTGAATTACCTACCCATTGACCTAAACTTGCAGGGAACATTAACAATGCACTAGCAAAAATAGCAGGAATAACGCCCGCCATATTAATCTTCAAGGGCAAGTGAGATTGTTGGTCAGCATAAACTTTACGGCCTTGTTGCTGCTTTTGCGCGTAATTCACTGGTATACGACGTTGAGCACGTTCAATATATACAATACCAGCTGTTACTGCTATACCTAGTACGGCAAAGATAAGTAACATGATCAAGCTTTGTGGATCACTCTTTACCATTTCAAAAGATTGACCTAGCATACTAGGGACACTTGCAACAATGCTTGCAAAAATAAGCATTGATATACCGTTTCCTACGCCACGTTCAGTAATTTGCTCACCAAGCCACATCAAGAACATAGCACCTGCAACAAGCGAACTTACTGCAGGTATGTAAAAAGTCAATCCTGATGACAACGTAAGATTCTGACTAATTAATCCAGTACACATAAATATAGCTTGTAAAGACGCTAAAAATAAGGTGCCCTGTCGTGTATATTTATTAAGCTTACGGCGTCCCGACTCACCTTCTTTTTTTAGAGCTTCTAAAGATGGCATAACAGATGACATCATTTGAACAATAATAGACGCTGAAATATAAGGCATAATACCTAATGCCATTATAGACATTCTCTCTAAAGCACCACCTGAAAACATATTAAACATGCTTAAGATGGTGTTCTCATTACGAGAGAATAAATCAGCTAAGCTAACCGGATTAATACCAGGTACTGGTATGTGAGAGCCTAAACGATAAACAATCAACGCTCCAATCAAAAATAACAAACGATTCCACAACTCATCGTATTTACGAATAAAAGTAAGTGGATTCATTGGTATTGCTGCAGTTGGCGAAGATTGCTTAGCCATTTACTTACTCCTGAGTTTCCTCAATTGTACCACCAGCAGCTTCAATCGCCGCTTTAGCACCTTTAGTCACTTTTACATCTTTAAAGGTATAAGCTTTATTAACTTCACCAGAAAGGATAATACGTGCACGTTTCATATCATGACGTATGATGTTTGCGGCTTTAAGCGTTTCAATGCTAACCACATCACCGTCAATCTTGTTTAACTCAGATAGACGTACTTCTGCAGTAGTCATTGCCATTTTACTGGTAAAGCCAAACTTGGGTACACGGCGGAATAGTGGCATTTGACCACCTTCAAATCCAGCTGGAACACTTGAACCTGAACGAGATTTTTGACCTTTAACACCACGGCCACCAGTCTTACCTAAGCCAGAACCGATACCACGTCCACGACGCTGTGCAGTCTTTTTAGCACCAACACCTGGTGATAATTCGTTTAATTTAAGTCCCATTACGCTTCCTCCACTTTAACCATGTAATTGATGCGATTCACCATTCCACGGGTTGAAGGCGTATCTTCAACTTCAACTGTGTGTCCAATGCGACGTAAGCCAAGACCAATTAGACAGGCTTTATGGCTTTTAAGGCGATGGGCACCAGATTTGATTTGAGTAACTTTCATTGTTTTCATCGTAACTCACCTACTATTATATTTTTTTAAAACAGTATATATAAAAAATGGTTAGCCCAAAATTTCTTCTACAGTTTTACCACGTTTTGCAGCAGCTTTAGCTGGCGTTGACATATCGCGAAGACCTTTGAATGTTGCATGTACTACATTAGTAGGGTTCGTTGAACCATAACATTTTGTTAATACATCTTCTACACCCGCTGATTCTAATACAGCACGTACAGCACCGCCGGCAATAACACCAGTACCTTCGTTTGCAGGCTGCATGTATACTTTACTTGCGCCATGACGCGCTTCGATAGGATGCTGAAGGGTACCACCGTCAAGTTCAACCGTAATCATATTACGTTTTGCAGCTTCAAGTGCTTTTTGGATTGCGGCAGGAACTTCACGAGCTTTACCACGACCAAAGCCTACACGACCATTACCATCACCGACTACTGTTAAAGCAGTGAATGAGAATATACGACCACCTTTAACTACTTTAGATACACGGTCAACAGACACTAACTTCTCTACTAAACCGTCATTTTGTTCTACTTTAGCCATGATTAAAACTCCAATCCATTTTCACGAGCAGCATCAGCCAATGCTTTAACACGACCATGGTATTTAAAACCACTACGATCAAAAGCAACTTTGGCGATACCTGCAGACTTTCCACGTTCAGCGATGAGTTTACCCACAGCAGTAGCTGCTTCAACATTACCAGTAGCGCCAGAACGTAGTGTTTCGTCAAGCGTTGAAGCTTGAGCTAATACTTCACCACCAGTCGGTGCAATGATTTGAGCATATATATGGCGTGGAGTACGATTAACAACTAACCGATGCACACCTAAATGACGGATATGTGCACGCGTTTTCTTAGCTCGACGTAAGCGAGCAGATTTTTTATCAAACATATCATTTCACCTTATTTTTTCTTAGCTTCTTTACGAACTACATGCTCGTCGCTATAACGTATACCTTTACCTTTATATGGCTCAGGAGGACGATAACCACGTATTTTCGCAGCAGCTTGACCTAAAGCTTGTTTATCGTTTGACTTTAGAATAATTTCAGTTTGAGTTGGCGTTTCAGCAGTTACGCTTTCAGGCAAAGTGTACTCTACAGGGTGTGAATAACCCACATTAAGAGTAACTTTATTACCAGCTACTTGTGCACGATAACCAACACCAATTAGCTGAAGTTTCTTCTCAAAGCCTTCAGATACACCAATGGCATAATTGTTCAGAATTGAACGCATGGTACCAGTTTGCATCCACGCTTCTTTAGAGTCAGATACAGGTGATAAGATAATTTGATCATCTTCTTGATTTAGCTCGACCAAATCGTGCAGGCGTAAAGACATAGTACCTTTACTGCCTTTAACTTCAACCTGCCGACCGTTCAAAGTAACACTTACGCCTTTAGGCAGTGCTACTGGGGCTTTAGCCACACGAGACATAGGAATATCCTTTAATAACAGATAAATAACGAATGATTATTAAAAAATTAACAGGCACTAGGCCTGTTAATAATTATAATCAGCTCTATATTATTCAGCCTAAATATAAATTTATATCTAAATTCATTTTATTAAGGGCCTAAATAAAGGCGCTTATTATACCTGAATAATAGAAATTTAAAAAGACAAATAATATAATTTCTAATTTATGCGACAAACGCAATAATTTCACCGCCAATACCAGCCGAACGAGCAGCACGATCGCTCATGATACCTTGACTGGTTGAGACAATTGCCACACCTAAGCCTTGCTGAACCGATGGAATGCTATCTTTTCCACGATATTGACGAAGACCTGGGCGGCTATAGCGTTTGATCTCTTCGATAACAGGCTTGCCTTCGAAGTATTTAAGTTCGATTTCTAAAGTTGCTTTACCATTTTCATGATCAGTTACCTCAGCAGAAGCGATGTAACCTTCATCTACTAATAAGTCAGCTATTGACTTACGTAACTTAGAACTAGGCATTGCAACGTTAACTTTACGTGCCATTTGTGCGTTACGAATACGGGTTAGCATATCAGCAACTGTATCTTGCATACTCATAGTATAACTCCCTTACCAACTAGCTTTACGAACGCCTGGAACATCACCTTGCATTACGCGCTCGCGTAAAATATTACGTGATAATCCAAACTTACGGAAGTAACCATGCGGACGGCCAGTTACGGCACAACGATTACGTAGTCTAACTGGTGATGAATTACGTGGCAGTGATTGTAATTCAAGAATGGCCTCCATTCTTTGTTCATCACTGGCATTAACGTCACTGATAATTGCTTTGAGGTTAGCACGCTTTTCAGCATACTTAGCAACCATTTTCTCGCGTTTTAATTCGCGATTAATCATGCTCTTTTTTGCCATAATGCTTTATTCCTATTGCTTATATGCTATTTAAACGGGAAGCCGAATGCTTTAAGCAGTGCGCGACCTTGCTCATCATCTTGAGCAGTTGTCGTTATGGTAATATCTAACCCACGAAGACGATCAATTTTATCATAATCAACTTCTGGGAATACGATTTGCTCTTTAATACCTAAAGAGCAGTTACCACGACCATCAAATGCTTTTGGAGAAAAACCACGGAAGTCACGAATACGTGGGATAGCAATAGCAATGAGACGATCTAAAAACTCATACATTTGCTCGCCACGTAAGGTTACCTTACAACCAATTGGCCATTCTTCACGAATTTTAAATCCTGCGACAGATTTACGAGCTTTAGTAACTACTGGTTTTTGACCTGCAATTGCAGTCATATCCGCTAAAGCGCCTTCTAAAAGCTTTTTATCTTGCGAAGCACCGCCAACACCCATATTTAAGGTAATTTTGGTAATTCTAGGTACTTGCATGACATTTTCTAAGCCTAGCTCATCTTTGATTTGCTGCTTATACTGGTCATTGTATAATGATTTTAATCTTGCCATTGCTATTACACCCTTAGTGTTTTACGCAGTCGCCACTACTTCACCATTTGAACGATAGACGCGCTGTTTTTTGCCATCTTCATCAAATTGGTAAGTAATACGATCAGCTTTTTGGGTTTGCGCATTATAAATTGCGACGTTTGAAATATGTAAAAATGCTTCTTGCTTAACGATGCCACCTTCAGCACCAGTAGCTTGATTAGGCTTCTGATGTTTGGTCACGATGTTAACGCCTTCCACTTTAATTCGGTCATTTTTAACCGCTAGCACAGTGCCTTGTTTGCCCTTATCTTTACCGGCAATAACGATAACACTGTCACCTTTACGTAATTTAGACATAGGTTAACTCCCGCTTTTAAATATCTATAGTACTTCTGGCGCTAATGATACAATCTTCATAAATTGATCACCGCGTAATTCACGAGTTACCGGCCCAAATATACGAGTGGCAATCGGTGCGTTATTCTGATTAAGCAATACAGCAGCATTGTCATCAAAACGTAGTACTGAGCCATCTGGACGACGTACACCTTTTTTAGTACGTACTACCACAGCATTCATAACATCGCCTTTTTTAACACGACCACGTGGAATTGCTTCTTTAACAGATATTTTAATGATGTCACCAACAGAGGCATAACGACGATGTGAACCGCCCAATACCTTAATACACTGTACTCGTCGTGCACCACTATTATCTGCAACTTCCAGAATTGTTTCAGTCTGAATCATTGCGTTACTCCAATCATATTCAAAAGGCAATAACTATACTGATGTAATCACTTAATATAGCAGATGCAATATGAAGTAATTAAATTTGCTAAGTCACCGTAAGGGCGCGTATTCTACCAGTTATTATTGCCAATTGCAATTTGCTTATATTTTTTCCGCTGTTTCAATAACGTCTACTAACTTCCAAGATTTAGTCTTGGAAATAGGGCGTGTTTCAGTAATCCGAACCACATCACCTTCTTTGCATACGTTATTTTCATCATGGGCTTTTATTTTAGTAGAACGACGGATTTGTTTGCCATACAGTGGATGACGAACTTTACGTTCGATCAATACAGTAATTGATTTATCCATCTTGTTACTGACTACCTTACCAGTAACAATACCTACACCTGTGCCCGATTGTTCGGTTTGTTGAATATCGTCACTCATTAGGCGCCTCTTAGTTTTTCATTAATCAAAGTCTTGATAGTAGCAATCGCACGGCGGTTTGCTTTGACTTCGTGTGTGCTACCTAGTTGACCGGTGGCTTTCGCCATACGAAGACGAAAGGCATCAAGTTGCTTCTCATCTAGTAATCCAGTCAGCTCTTCTACTGATTTTTCTCGTAATTCACTGATCTTCATTACATTATCGTCCGCTTAACAATGGTAGTTTTGAAGGGCAATTTAGCTGCTGCAAGCTTGAAGGCTTCGCGTGCTAATTCTTCAGATACCCCTTCGATCTCATAAAGCATCTTACCTGGCTTAATTTCGCATACCCAGTATTCAACAGGACCTTTACCTTTACCCATACGAACTTCTAATGGTTTATTAGTAATAGGTTTGTCAGGGAATACACGAATCCAAATCTTACCGCCACGCTTAACTTTACGCGTGATTGTACGACGTGCAGCTTCAATTTGGCGTGCAGTCATACGACCACGACCAACTGATTTTAAGCCAAATTGACCAAATGCAACAGTGCTACCACGATGTGCTAAACCCGTGTTACGCCCTTTATGCATTTTACGAAATTTGGTACGTTTTGGTTGTAACATAGCTTAACCTCTATCTGTGTTTGCTCTGTCTGAATTGTTACGGCGATTACCACGGCCGCGACGTTTTGGCGCACGAGACTTATCTTCTTTTGGCGGATTATAAACACTATCCATACCGTCTAAGATTTCACCACGGAAGATCCATACTTTAACACCGATGGTTCCGTAAGTAGTCTCAGCACGAATTGATGCATAATCAATATCAGCACGGAGGGTGTGTAAAGGTACACGACCTTCACGATACCACTCAGTACGTGCAATTTCTGCACCGCCTAAACGACCAGACAATTCGACTTTAATACCTTGAGCACCTGAACGCATACTGTTTTGTACGGCGCGCTTCATCGCACGGCGGAACATAACACGGCGTTCTAGTTGACTGGCAATACCTTCTGCAACTAAACGGGCATCAAGATCAGGAGAAGTAATTTCTTGAATATTAACCTGAGCAGGTACGCCCATCATTTTGGTTAACTCTTTTTGTAACTTCTCAATATCTTCACCTTTCTTACCGATAACGATACCAGGACGCGCGGTAGAAATAGTGATCTTTGCAGCTCCAGTAGGACGCTCGATCATTATGCTACTTACCATCGCGTTATCTAGCTTCTTACGAAGGTAGTCACGAACTTGAATATCGTTAATTAGATATTGTGAATATTGTTTTGGGTCAGCATACCAGTTTGCGTTATGCTTCTTAACGACGCCAAGACGAATACCAATTGGATGTACTTTTTGTCCCATGAATTATTCTCCTACCTTAACAGTGATGTGACAGGTACGTTTACTGATACGATCAGCACGACCCTTTGCACGTGGTAGGATACGCTTTAGCGTGATGCCTTCATCCACGTAGATAGTTGATACTTTAAGGGTATCAATATCAAGACCGTGGTTGTGTTCAGCGTTAGCGATCGCAGAATCAAGACATTTCTTGACGAAAACTGCGCCTTTTTTATTGCTGAACGCAAGGATATCCAAAGCACGTTCAATAGACTTACCACGAACTTCGTCTGCGACAAGTCGAACTTTTTGTGCCGAAATGGCGGCACCGCGTAATTTAGCAGTTACTTCCATAATGAGCACCTTATTTTTTTGCTTTCTTGTCAAAGCCATGACCACGATATGTACGGGTCGGGGCAAATTCACCTAATTTATGGCCAACCATTTGCTCACTTATGATGACTGGTACGTGTGTACGACCATTATGAACAGAAAGTGTTAAACCAACCATTTGTGGCAGGATCATTGAGCGGCGTGACCAAGTTTTAATAGGCTTACGTGAGTTAGACTCGATAGCTTTTTCTACTTTGGCAAACAGATGCGCATCAATGAATGGACCTTTTTTCAATGAACGAGGCATGAAATTATTCCTTATTTCTTCTTGGCGCGACGGCGACGGATGATCATATTGTCAGTGCGCTTATTATGACGCGTTTTAAGACCTTTAGTCTTCTGACCCCATGGCGTAGTAGGATGTTTACCCATTGTACGACCTTCACCACCACCATGTGGGTGATCGACTGGGTTCATCGCGGTACCACGAACCGTTGGACGAATACCGCGCCAACGTGATGCACCTGCTTTACCAAGTGATTTTAGGTTGTTTTCAGAGTTTGAAACTTCACCAATAACTGCACGGCAATTGATATGTACACGGCGAGTTTCACCTGAACGCATACGCAATATCGCATAGATACCATCTTTACCAAGTAATTGAACAGATGCACCAGCTGAACGAGCCATCTGAGCACCTTTACCAATTTTTAGTTCGATATTACTAATAGTACTACCAACTGGAATGTTTTTAAGTGGTAAGCAGTTACCTGGACGAATCGGTGCTGATTCACCTGACATTACTGAGTCACCAACTTGTAATTTCTTAGGTGCGATGATATAACGACGCTCTCCATCTGCATACTTTAGTAAAGCAATATGCGCAGTACGGTTAGGATCATATTCAATACGCTCTACAGTCGATGGAATATTATCTTTAGTACGTTTAAAATCGATTACACGATAATGCTGTTTGTGTCCACCACCAATGTGACGTGAAGTTATACGTCCATTGTTATTACGACCACCTGATCTGCCTTTTGACTCTACAAGTGGCGCATATGGACGACCTTTGTAAAGGTGTGGATGCACCACTTTTTCAACAAAACGGCGACCTGGTGATGTAGGCTTTGCTTTTACGATAGGCATGATTTGTATCCTTATTCGTTGTTCGCTGTTTCGCTAGTAGTTGTTGCAGTATCTACAACTTCTTCACTAGAATCAGCCCCAATTATTTGTTGAGTAGCTACATCTTGACCAGCTTTTAGAGTCACATAGGCTTTTTTATAGTCATTACGACGGCCAATGCTTCTACCAAAACGCTTTGTCTTACCTTTAACATTCAAGGTGTTAACTTTTGTTACTTCGACACCTTCAAACATTAACTCGACTGCTTTTTTGATTTCACGCTTAGTGGCGTTTCCATCTACTTTGAAAACCTGTACACCCAACGAGTCACCTAGCAGCTGAGATTTTTCTGAGAAGACAGGCCCTTTTAAGACCTGATAAAGTCTTGCGTTATTCATGCTAGTGCTTCCTCAAATTGTTTCGCTGCGTCAACAGACATGATGACTTTATCAAACGCAATCAAGCTAACTGGATCCACCTCATCTGTACCAAGAACATTCACATGCGGAATGTTGCGGGCAGATAAAAATAGATTTTCAGAAACTTCATTGGTCACGATTAATGCTCTTGGTGCATTAAGTTCTTCTAGTTTGCTAATAAGCTCTTTTGTCTTAGGAGCTGATACATTAATATCATCAACTAGAATCAAGCGATCTTGACGAACTAATTCAGCCAAAATACACTGCATAGCACCACGGTACATTTTACGGTTCACTTTTTGTGACCAGTCTTGTGGTTTTGCAGCAAATGCTCGACCACCACTACGCCAGATAGGGCTACGAATTGAGCCTGCACGTGCGCGGCCTGTGCCTTTTTGACGCCATGGTTTTTTACCACCGCCAGAAACTTCAGCACGAGTTTTTTGTGCGCGTGTACCCTGTCGTGCGCCTGCTAAATATGCAGTCACGACCTGGTGAACGAGGGCTTCGTTGAATTCACGACCAAATGCCGTGTCAGACAGCTCAACCGCTGCGCCTGTAACAGTTTTTAAATTCACGTTAATCCCCTTGCTTAGGCTTTGATTGACGGACGTACGATGACATCGCCACCATTGGCACCAGGTACGGCGCCTTTAATGACGAGAAGACCTTTTTCAGCATCTACTGATACGATCTCAAGTCCTTGAACGGTAACGCGTTTGTTACCCATTTGCCCTGGCATTTTCTTACCTTTGAAAACTTTACCTGGACTTTGGTTCTGACCTGTAGAACCCAGTGCACGATGCGATACTGAGTTACCATGCGTCGCATCTTGCATACTGAAATTGTGACGCTTAACGCCACCTTGAAAACCTTTACCTTTACTGGTGCCAGTTACGTCAACTATTTGACCTGCTTCGAATATATCAGCAGCAATTTCACTACCCGCTTCACGTCCTTCAAGCTCTTCATCTGTAACACGAAATTCCCATGCACCACGTCCAGCTTTTACGCCAGCTTTAGCAAAGTGACCTTTTTGAGCTGCATTTACGCGGCTGTCACGACGCTCACCAGTGGTGATTTGAATGGCTTGATAGCCGTCACTGTCATTCGTTTTTACTTGAGTAATGCGGTTTGCATCGACCTCAACAACTGTTACAGGGATTGAAGCGCCTGTCTCAGTGAAGACACGGGTCATGCCGCATTTCTTACCGACTAAACCGATCGCCATGTTAAACCTCTTTATATCTTCAATTAATAATTTGGGTAATTATGATAAGTCGCTCTATTTTAATTAATACACATTAATTAGTAACGTCAGTTATGATTAACCCAATGCGATTTGAACGTCTACACCAGCAGCCAAGTCCAATTTCATCAATGCGTCAACTGTTTTATCAGTTGGCTGCACAATGTCAAGCATACGCTTGTGAGTACGAATTTCGTACTGATCTCGCGCGTCTTTATTGACGTGAGGCGAGGTTAGGACGTTGAAACGCTCTATGCGAGTAGGCAACGGTACAGGACCACAAACTTGCGCACCAGTGCGCTTTGCGGTATCGACAATCTCTTGTGCCGACTGATCAATTAATCTGTGATCAAATGACTTTAGTCGGATACGGATTCTCTGGTTAGCCATGCCAGCAAGCTCCTAATAATTGGTTTCATCTTTTGTTACGTCATATAAAGATATATTCTAAATAGAAGTAACGTTGGATAAATAGCCGTTATATAAAAATCTATTCTTCGATTAAATAAAATATAAAACCAAAAAATAAAATAAGTTAAATCCTTGCCCACCATTTCCATATAGGAAGGTAGCAAAGAAGTATGAAATTAGTGCCGAAAACGATGCTTCAGCTGTATTAACGTCAAGCTTAAATGGTGTTTACTACTAAATATGTTGCCACATTTGCCTCACACCGACTTGATACGCTCATATAAATTCAGTGGGATGTATTATACAGATTAAACGTTCGATTGCAAGAAATTTTTCCTGTCAAAGTCTTCATAAAAGATCTTATATCGTTTTTTTACATTTAAATAACATTTTAGGATAATTCTATTAATCTAATACTATGTCATATTGTTCCTGAGTATATAGATTTTCAACTTCAAACGTGATAACACGGCCTACTAAGTATTCTAAATCTGCAACGGTATCCGCTTCAGATGTTAATAATAAATCGATAACTGACGCGTGAGCAACAACAGTAAACTTCTTAGGCGCATTATAAGTACGAGCACAGCGCATAATTTCCCTAAAAATCTCAAAACATACCGTTTCAGCTGTCTTTATAAATCCTTTACCCTCACAAGTTTTACAAGGTTCACATAGCTGCTGTTCCAATGATTCCCGTGTACGCTTACGTGTCATTTCCACCAAACCAAGCTCACTAACTTGTGTGATTTTGGTTTTAGCATAATCTTGAGAAAGCTGCTGCTGTAAGCTTTCTAGCACATCATCTTTATGCTCTTGTTCTAGCATATCAATAAAGTCTAAAATGATGATACCACCGAGATTACGCAGTCTAAGTTGCCTTGCAATGGCATGTGTTGCTTCAAGATTGGTCTTATAAACCGTATCCTCAAGAGAGCGTCCACCCACAAACGATCCTGTATTAACATCAATCGTTGTCATGGCTTCTGTTTGGTCAATGATTAGATAGCCACCTGACTTTAATCCAACTCGGCGTTTTAGAGCATCTCTCAAGTCTTCTTCAACGCGGTGCACATCAAATAAAGGCTGCTCTCCTGTATAAGGTAATACTCGAGGATAAATTAAGGGCACAAATTCTTTGGCGAATTGACGCGCTTCATGATATACCGCTTCATGATCGACAATCACTTTATCAGTTTCAGCGTGTACCAAATCACGGATAGAGCGTAACGGTAAGGATAATTCTTGATATATTAAGACTGCGGGTGTACTACTTATTGCACACTCGTTTTTTCGAGCTTGAATGGTACGCCACAGCTGCACTAGATAGTAGATATCTTCTTCAAGCTTTGGCACCGGTATACGCTCCGCTGCCGTACGAGCAATTAAGCCACCTGTTAAGTTAACAGTTTTCATTAACAGACCTAGCTCAGTCTTTAAACGATGACGTTCTTCTTCGTTATCAATGCGCTGGGATATACCGATGTGTTCGCTTGACGGTAAATAGACCAAATAACGTGACGGTAACGATATGTTAGTAGTAAGTCGGGCCCCTTTAGTTCCTAGCTGATCTTTGGTGACCTGCACCAATACTTTTTGACCTTCTTGTAATCGGTACTGGATAAGCTCATGCCGAGGTGGGTCAATAACTTGCCTATCATTATGAACCTTCGGCTTGGTATCCACTTTCGTTATGGCATTGCCTACCGTATCTGGTAAATCACTGTCTGAATGGTTTGACTCATCTGCTAAAGCAGATTGCTTTTCACGTAATCCTTCACGTAGCCCTTCGTTTGATCCTTCACGCAATCCTTCACTAATCCCAGAGCCAATCTCATTTTTATTGTATTGGGATAGCTCATTATCAGGTGGATTAGAGAAGGTATCATCACCCCCATCCGAGACGGCATTATCAACAGCAATTGGGATTGTACTTTGAGTTTCGGCGACATGATCGTTTCTATCGACAGACATCGTCGTCAATATGGTTGGTTCTTGATATTCACGGACAGCAGTAGCCGTTTTAGGTTTTTCATCTGTATTTGATTCGCGCGGTATACGGCGCATATCATTCACATGTAAAAATGCAGTGCGTGACTGACCTATATCAACAAAAGCTGCTTGCATACCCGGTAGAACTCGCACGACCGTACCCATATAAATATTGCCTACCAGTCCCAGCTTATTATGTCTTTCTATATATATTTCACTGACCACACCGTTATTCAAAACTGCAACTCGCGATTCCATGGGACTAACATTGATGAGTAGCTCTTCTGACATAACAGTCCTTTTAATTGATTAGCTTGTTTATAGGTTATAAGGTTTTAGTTATTCACTTGTATTTATAGTTTAACAATTTCTAGTTTAACATTGTCGTTGTAAAGTTGTGATGACTCTTAGTAGTTTTCATTTGCTATCTTTTGGTCGTAAATTTTTTATCTTTTAGTCGTATATCGTTAGATTTCTGACGCTAGGAAAATTTTCGATAGTTAGCATTCATCTTATCTATGGCAAGTAGCGTTTGTGCAAGAGGTAATCCCACAACATTGGTATAGCTGCCATTTATTCGATCTACCCAGGCGGCGCCCTGTCCTTGTATGGCGTATGCTCCTGCTTTATCTTGCGGCTCTCCTGTTTGCCAATAAGCTTCCATCTTTTGAGGTGTCAGCGGTATAAACGTTACCTCGGTTTTTTCTAAAATTGTTTTGGTTTCTATAACGTTACCGTTGGCATCCATGAGGGTAAGTTGCACGGCTGTCCAAATACGATGGGTGGTATCTGACATCCTAGACCACATCATAAATGCGTCTGCTTTATCAACAGGTTTAACCAAAATACTTCGACCATCTGCTAATACTCCTATGGTATCTGCAGTTATGATCAAGGTTAGATTATGTGTTACCGCGTCAGCTTTATTGAGACATTCGCGTGCAGTAGACGCTTTGTCTGATACCATCCTCACAATGTAGTCTTGAGGTAGTTCATTGGGTATTAAGGACTCATCAATATCAACAGATAATGTAGAGAATTCAATATTAGATTGTCTTAATAGGTGTTGTCTACGGGGGGATGAGGAGGCTAATAGGATATGCATGGCAGGCTCAGACTATTTACTTAATCATTGGTTAAAATAATTATAAAGTTGGCTTGAATAGGTCAAGGTAAGGTATATCCGCACGGGTCTTTGGAGACATTATTTAGAGAATCTAGCAAGGGCTAAGTAAACCAGTGGCCAGGTTGCAATACTTATTAAAAGACCGTATACGCCCTCTGAATAAAACATATTTTGGGTGATGTATTGTAATAACCACAAACATAATTGGAAAATAGTGAGCGCCGCTGCGGCAACCAACCAAGCGGTTATTAGATTTATTTCTTTCAGATACTTCCCAATAAAGCGAATTGAAAAGGCCATAATAACCGCACTGAAAGCTTGTTGACCTAAACGTGTGTCTAAAAATAAATCTGCACTTATGCCGATAACAAACGCAGTAACTACACCAATATACCGTGGTTTAAACATGACCCAATAGGCCAGTACCATCATCATCGTCATGGGGCGTAGTTTGGCTGTTGTCAAATCCATCGGGTACGTATTAAAAATGGAAGCAACTATAAAGCTCGCGATAACGATCAGCAAAGCTTGCATCGGAGTACGTGGCGATTTAGTCATAGTAGCAAACACACGTTTATAATGGCTTATACCTCAACAAATTCTATAAGTTAAATAGCTAATAACGTTTATAAAGAATAAGGCCAGTTAAAGCATAAAGCCATGACACTAAAGTGAATTTAAAAATTAGATAATCAAAAGCGCAATATGTTAATTTAGCTATTTGTTTTAAACTCTAAATTTAAATCAAGGCTCTATGCTTTCATTTAGCACTAATCGTTCAGCTTCAGTTAGCTGCAAGACGTCATCGTTATCTAATGACACTATATTATTTGATCCGTTTGATGAATTAGTAATCGTTTGGGTATTCATACTGTCTTGCATAATTAAGACGTATGAGCTATCAACAAAGTTTGCAGCAGGCCTTACCCCAATATCTAAAAAGTTGTCAGTTTGATTAGGATTAATAGATTCGATACGCCCAATACGATACCCTGCAGGAAAACGACCTCCTAATCCTGATGATACCAGCTCATCCCCAATGCGTATGTCCGAGGTCTTAAAGATATAATCTAAACTAAGTAAACTAGGTGAGCCTGTACCAGACACAATCGCTCGCTGGCCTGTACGTCTGACCGTCACAGAGACAGATTGCAGTTCATCAATAATAAGTAATAATCGACTGGTATTTGGATAGACATTAACCACTTGGCCCAACACACCATTTTCATCAATGGCAGTTTGACCAACTTTAACGCCATCTTTACTGCCTTGATTAATCATGACGATTTGCTTCAAAGGATTGGTATCAGTACCAATGACTTGCGCCAAGATTAGGTCGTATTGTTCAGGTTTGGTCGTTGATAATATGCCCTGAAGACGGGCATTTTGGGCAAGAATGTAGTCTTGCTGCTGCAACTTTGCTTGAGCGTGTAGCAGCTGAGCGTGCAACTGAATATTTTCTCGCCGGAGGGATTCTTTACTTCTTAAAGTACCATCTGCCCAATGACTCACAAAGCTGGGTAAAACCGAAACCTGATAAATGGGCTGCATGGCAGCATGACCTAGGTTACGCACTGGCGTAAACCAGTCTGGATTTTTACTATCTAAAAGCATCAGCGTCATAGCCACTAGCAATACGGCCGCCGTTTTGCGTAACGATAAACTGTACTGAGCGAAAAGGCTAGATGGCATATGCTATTACTAACTTATAATTAAACAAAAATCATGTTTAGACTTTTGTTATTAATAAAGTCCAACGCTGCACCGCCGCCACGACTGACGCAGGTCAATGGATCTTCAGCCACGGTTACAGGTAAACCTGTCTCTTTTGATAATAATTTATCAAAATTGCGTAATAACGCCCCACCACCTGTCAGTACTATACCGCGCTCTGCGATATCAGAAGATAATTCAGGAGGTGTTTGCTCAAGGGCGGTTTTAACGGCACTAATAATACCTGTTAATGAGTCACCTAGCGCCTTTTGTACCTCTTCTGAGGTTACGGTCAAGGTCTTAGGTACGCCTTCAGCCATACTACGACCTCGAACTTCTACTTCAAGTTTTGCATCTTCATCTATGGCAGATCCTACCGTTTGTTTGATACGTTCAGCGGTGGTCTCACCAATGACGCAGCCGTGATTTCTGCGTACATGAGTAATGATCGCTTCATCAAATATATCACCACCGATACGAATAGAGTCAGCATAGACACACCCAGATAGAGAAATAACCGCAATTTCTGTTGTGCCACCACCGATATCTACGACCATAGAGCCGCTAGCTTCATGTACAGGTAGATCAGCGCCTATCGCTGCCGCCATTGGCTCCTCTAATAAGAACACTTTATTAGCACCGGCAGAAGTAACCGCTTCACGAATCGCACGGCGCTCTACCAATGTCGACTTACAAGGCACACATACGACAACATTAGGCTGCGCCAGTAAGCGCTTCGCTTTTACTTTATGAATAAAGTGCTTAAGCATCTTTTGAGTGACTTCAAAATCAGCAATAACGCCGTCTTTTAAAGGACGGATGGCTGTAATATTATCTGGGGTACGACCCAGCATCTGCTTAGCGTCGATACCAACTGCAGCTACGGTGGGGTTTTGAGTGCGATTACTGCGCAGTGCCACCACCGTCGGCTCATCTAGAACCACACCTTTACCAGGTGTATAAATTAAAGTATTGGCAGTACCAAGGTCGATAGCGATATTGTTAGATAAAAATCCAAACGGGTTCATGTGTCGTGTTTCCAGCGTATTACGTGTTAAGAAAAAGCGGTCATTATCTTAAAGTTTAGACTAAAGTCATTTATTTAAAACCTATCTATAAACTTCAATAAATAAAGAGCGTTATTATAAGCCTGTATGACTCATAATATCTATAAACAAAATGATGGTTCAAGTGAGGCGCTTATAGGATTCATTGACAAGAAAAGGGCACAGTCCAGTAGACTCTTATTTTTATAAATAAATGTGTTAGTAAAAATATAAGTCTAAAGAGGTTCCAATCTAAACTATTCAAAAATTGTCAAAAAAATAAGTCAACACTTTAACTAAAGTTAAGTATAACGACAAGAGAAATTCAAAAAATAGCAGTGAATTTTTAATTTGATGCAAATTATAGCGCTTAATAGGCCATAAATCATGTAAAACACCTAATTTTACCAAAGTTATGTGTGGCAAAATTGAAACATCTCATTTCTGTAACCTCGCTGTTAGATTTATTAATCAAACAATTACATTTAACTTAGTTCAGACTAGGGCGTGTCTTCAATTAGAATATACGGCTAAAAATTTGATAGATTTTGTTAATCAAGATTGTTTTAGAAGTCAATATAGATATATTAGCTAGAAATTAGACACAGTTTGGCTGAAATATAGCTATTATTAGTCCATAAATTATAAATCTCCAAATGAAGACGCGCCCAAGCCATCTTATGTATAGATTCTACAGCCAATGTATGGTTTGACACTGAAATTAACCTATAGTTGCTTTATAATATCAAAAATTGCATCGCTCGCTATATCACTTATAAACGACACTTATAAGCGATAAATCAGCAGACACTTATAGCTGAAACTTATTAAAGATACTTATAATTAATAAATAAATTAGAAGCTTACTTAAAACAGGATGAAACTCATGACCGATAACTGTAAACCAGAGTCTAGTAATTCATTGAATGATATTCGTGACGATCAAATCAGTACTGAAGATATTTTAGAAGTTGCAAAATTATCGAGACTGGCTGTCGATGAGCAAACTGCCAAAGATTATGCTGAGGATATCGATAAAATTTTAGACATGATGCAAACAATTGCAAGTGTGGATACTGATGATCTCACGCCTCTGTCCAATATTCATGAGGCCGCTCAGCAATTACGTGCTGATATTCCTAACGCTCATATAGATCGAGAGCTGAACCAGTCAATTGCTCCTGCCGTTGAGCAAGGCTTATATCTAGTACCCCAAGTTATGGAGTAACTGTTGAGTATAAGGAAGTAACTATTGAATTATGAGGTTATTAGAAACCCGTTATCAGATACCTTTTATTAAAATGCTGTTAGTTAAAACCTTTTTTAGAAACTGAAGGTATTGCAATAACCAGAGATAACAATAAAAAGCGTAAATCAAATACTCTTCTGTACATATCAATGAGTACCATATGGAATCGCTATTTCTTAAATTTTATAGTTTTTGATTTATAGTTAACAGTTCACAACCTCTAAGTTAGTCATCTAAAACAATAACAGCATTACCCGTATATAACACAATTATCACTTAATTAATGGACACCCACTATGTCTGAATTACATCATTTATCCATAGCTCAGCTAATAGATGGCCTTGACAGCCAGCAGTTTAGCAGTGTGGCGCTAACCGAACACTTTTTAAAGCGTATTAATACTTTAGACAATAAAATCAATAGCTTTATCACCGTCGATGAAGAGGGCGCCCTACAAGCTGCTAAAGCGGCTGATGAAAAACGTAGCAAAGGTAATAACGCATCCTTGCTTGGCTTACCTATGGCCCATAAAGACTTATTTTGTACCAAAGGTCTTTTGACAACCTCTGGCTCAAAAATGCTTCATAACTTCGTATCGCCATATGATGCGACTGTGGTTTCTAATATTCGGGATGCCGGTGCCGTGTGCTTAGGTAAGCTGAATATGGATGAATTCGCTATGGGCTCGGATAATGAAAGCTCATATTATGGCGCGGTGCATAATCCTTGGGATACGGATCGCGTACCGGGCGGCTCTTCTGGAGGCTCAGCTGCCGCAGTGGCTGCTGCATTTGTACCGTTTGCAACAGGTAGTGATACCGGTGGCTCTATTAGACAGCCTGCCTCATTTTGTGGTTTAACAGGTATTAAGCCTACGTATGGCCGTGTTTCTCGCTTTGGTATGATTGCATATGCTTCAAGCTTGGATCAAGCTGGCACGTTTGGACGCACTGCTGAGGACTGTGCATATTTGTTGCAGCCTATGGTAGGTCACGATCCACGCGATGCTACCTGCATTAAACACCCCATTCCTAACTATGTGACAGACATGCATGATGCCGCTCAAAATGCGAGCTTGGACAAACCTTTTGAAGGTTTACGCATTGGCGTTGCAAAAGAGTACTTCGACAAAGGCTTAGATTCTGAGGTTGAAGCGACTGTCCGCGCTGCCCTCAAACAATATGAAGATCTAGGCGCAACTATTGTAGAGGTTAATATCACTGATCCTGAGATTACACTTGCTACATACTATATGCTAGCCCCTGCTGAAGCGTCTTCAAATTTATCCCGTTTTGATGGTGTGCGTTTTGGTTATCGCTGTGAAGACCCTAAGGATTTAGAAGATCTATATACGCGCTCACGCTCTGAGGGTTTTGGTCCTGAGGTTCAGCGCCGTATCTTAATGGGAACATATGCCCTATCCGCTGGATATTGCGACGCCTATTATAATAAAGCACAGAAGGTACGCCGCCTTATCTTAGAAGATTTTAATAAAGCTTTTGAGAAGTGTGATGTTATTGCCAGCCCAACATCGCCTACTGCAGCTTACAAACTTGACACAGCATTAGATCCTTTAGCCATGTATTTAGGAGATGTATATACCATTGGTGTTAATCTAGCCGGTCTTCCAGCGATTAGCATGCCAGCAGGCTTTACTGATTCAGGCTTGCCAATTGGATTGCAGCTGATTGGAGACCATTGGGATGACAGCAAACTGTTGTCTACTGCACATCTATTCCAGCAACATACGGATTACCACACTAAGTTATCAGCTACTGCACAGGAGAGCATCTAATGACTGCTATCACTGAAGACAACACCTCACATCAGCCAGTTCGCAAAGAGTTATTAATTGATGGCTACGAAGTGGTTATCGGCATTGAGATTCATTGTCAGCTCAATACGGACAGTAAGATCTTCTCAGCGTCGCCTACCGAGTTTGGTAATGAGCCAAATACTCAGGCTAATATTGTTGACTTAGGTCTACCTGGGGTTTTACCTGTATTAAATGAAGGTCTTATAGAGCGCGCGTTGAAATTTGGCATTGGGGTCAATGCGGAACTTGGCATGCTAAACACCTTCGATCGCAAAAACTATTTTTACCCCGACTTACCTAAGGGCTATCAAATCACCCAAATGGCAAATCCTATTGTGGGTAAAGGGTATATTGATGTGGTTGTAAATGAAGGTGAAAAAAATGAGTATGCTAAACGTATTGGTATAACTCGTGGTCATCTAGAAGAAGATGCGGGAAAATCTGTGCATGATGCTGTTTCTGGCATGACAGGTATTGATTTGAACCGTGCAGGTACGCCGCTTATTGAGATTGTATCTGAGCCTGACATGCGATCTGCCGCTGAAGCCGTTGCTTATATTAAAGCCATACACCAGCTTGTAACTTGGCTTGACATCTCTGATGCTGTCATGGCTGAAGGGTCGTTCCGTTGTGATTGTAACGTGTCTGTACGTCAGCCTGGAGAAGCGTTCGGTACGCGTACAGAGCTTAAGAACTTAAACTCTTTTCGCAATATCGAAAATGCTATTAAACGCGAAATTGAGCGTCAGATTGATATTGTAGAAGATGGCGGTTCAGTGATTCAAGCAACGATGCAATATGACGCTGATGCCGATGAGACCCGTATCATGCGCACTAAGGAAGATGCCGATGATTATCGCTATTTCCCTGATCCTGACTTATTACCAGTGCGCCTTGAACAAGAGAAGGTTGATAACATCCGTGAGTCAATGCCAGAGCTTCCCGTTCAGCGCCGCGAGCGGTTCGAAACGGAGCTTGGGCTTTCAGAGTATGATGCCCGTGTGCTAACCGATAGCCGTGATCTCGCGGATTACTTTGAGTCTGTTTTGGAATCAGTGGGTACTGAACATGCCAAACTTACCGCAAACTGGATGATGAGTAATTTACTCGGTGCTCTTAATAAAGAAGACAAAACAATAAGTGAATCGCCAATTAGTTCAGCGCAGCTGGCAGGCCTATTAAAACGCTTAAATGACAACACGCTCTCAGGAAAACTTGCTAAACAAGTCTTCACTGCCCTATATGATGGTGAAGGTGGTGATGGCGCAGATGCAGCAGATAAGATTATAGAAGCTAAAGGCTTAAAGCAAGAGACCGATACGGGCGCTATTAAAGCCATGGTTGAGGAAGTGATCGCTAACAATCAACAGATGGTTGATGAGTATAAAGGCGGTAAAGAAAAAGCCTTTAATGGTCTTGTTGGTCAAGTGATGAAAGCGAGCCGTGGTAAGGCTAACCCTCAGCAGGTTAATCAAATTTTAAAAGAGCTGTTAGGTTGAGCTATATAATAGAATGAAGTTTGATATAAATTGGGTGGTATTACTCTAAACCACCCATTTAAATCATTTAGATTATATTTACAGTTATAAATTATATAGAGGCTTGCAAAAAAACTATTATTGAGTAAAATAGTCAATCCATCGGGGCGTAGCGCAGTCTGGTAGCGCACTACACTGGGGGTGTAGTGGTCGTAGGTTCAAATCCTGCCGTCCCGACCAAATATAAGTATTAAATCACCTGCCGTAGCAATACGGCAGGTTTTTTTATGTTATACTTAAGTAACAAAATTAAAACCTATTATAAGTTTAATAATATTGTAATATGATCTAGACAATGTTATATACCTTAATAATATGTGCGACTTAATATTTATCTTGACACCTTGTATTCACTGAACTATGCACTTTGTGATATCAGATGTTAGCAATTCTGTAGAAATAGATTCCTCATTACTGGCCATATTATTTGTTGGCTAATTTATTGTCTATACATTTAAACGGCAGGGCTAGTATATAATGAAACTAAGAAGCATAGAGAAAGTCTATGAGAATCTGGTAGAGGTAGAACCTAATCAATCGATTAGATTAATATACATAAGTGATGTTTTTACGACGGATAAATCAGTATTCGAGCATATTCAAAACCACTCTACTACATTCAACAAAAAATTTAATATTACTGGGTTTCTATGTAATGATGCGAGAGTGTTTCTGCAATACCTTGAGGGTCCTAAACAAGCTGTATTAGAGTTGATGTCTAGAATATTTGTAGATCCCAACCATAGAAAAGTTAGAGTCATTTTAACTAAACCGGTTAGTGGCCATACGTTTTCTGATTGGCGCATGCATAGCCTTAATTTGAACAATAGTAGTTGGAAACGTCAAACTGAACCTACTGCTATGACAGAATTCATACCTTTTAAACCTGATACTTGGCAGCCTTGGTTTGTTGAAACCTTTATCAGCGCCATGAAACGTTTTGATAGTCAAAATGTTGATTATACGTCTAATTTAATTACGTTTGATTCTATAGGATTTAAAGAATTAGAACTAAAATTATCTTCTGACAGCTTATTTTTCTGGTTATTCCTTACCTCTATGATATCCACTTCATTTGTCATCTTACTTTTTAAATATGATGTATTTTATAGTTGAGCTATTGTAGTTAGCCTAAATCTTTTAATTCTGTTTGTTCATATTTTAGATTCCATTATTAGTTTTTATTTATTGTTTTAGAGATAGCTGATTTTATAGTTTATGCAAAGGTAAATCGTATACTCGATTTACCTTTTTTTGTGAACAATATAAGTAGTCTTTTAGCATAATAATAGCCTGACCATTACTATTGATTGGCTATATTGTACCACTGTTAGTTTATCAAATAGCATAATGTGATTATTAAGTAAAAAAGTTCTAATCTAAAAGTTCCGATCTAATGTTATGTGATTCGTTAATTTTTGATGTTTGCATGGCAGTAGAGCGTTATAATAACTCACCATCTTATATATTGAATGAGTTTTTATGACAACTGCTAAACCATCAAAATTTATTAGGACATCAGATACAACCGCTTTTGATACCGCTACTTTGTTAATCAAATGCTTAGATCAAGCAGGTATAGTGCAAGCGGTATCAGAATTCATCCACCGCTACGGGGCGAACATCATCACCTTAGATCAGTATTCTACTGCGCATGAAGGTGGTCAGTATTTTATGCGTTTAGAATTTGCACTAACTGGACTAAATGACATCATTGATAACCTTCAAGCTAGCTTTGGGCATACCGTCGCCAAACGTTACGACATGAAATGGCAACTACACAACAATGCGATCAAAACAAAAGTAGGTATTTTAGTTTCAAAATTCGATCATGCCCTACTCGACTTATTATGGCGTCACCAACGCGGGCTATTAGATTGTGAGATTAGTTGTGTGGTTAGTAACCATGAGGATTTGAGAGAGGCCGTCGAAAACTTTGGATTACCCTTCCATCATGTGCCTGTGACTAAAGAAAATAAAGCGGACGCTGAAGAACACATTCATACCATTATGGCGGGCAACGATTTATTAGTCTTAGCACGTTATATGCAAATTTTGTCCGAAAATTTTGTCAACCGCTGGCCGATGCGCATCATCAATATTCATCACTCCTTTTTACCAGCCTTTGTCGGCGCGGACCCCTATCGTCAGGCCTTTAATAAAGGTGTGAAGCTTATTGGGGCAACCGCACACTATGTCACCGCAGATTTGGATCAAGGTCCAATAATAGAACAAGATGTACATCGAGTGACTCACCGTCAGGGTGTGGCAGAGCTACGCGCTATTGGGCGTGATGTCGAGCGCAATGTGCTGGCGCGCGCGGTCAATTGGCACGTGCAAAACCGCGTCATTGTATCAGGTAACAAGACGGTGGTATTTAACTAAGGGTAATTATTGCTACAATCAAATTCAATATAAGAACTAATTTTTATTCGCTTTTTGGTAGGATGGTTTACTCAAAGTCGCCTTTCAATAAGCAATACAGTAGATAATAAAAGTTAATAACATAATAAGTAATAGCAAAGGCTACATCTAAGGATTAGATGGCTTACTCAACAACATACAAAGGTATACGACAGTTATGAGTTATTTAGGTAAGAAGGAAATTTTCTCAATTGCTTTGGGGTCAGTAATTGGTTGGGGCGCTTTTATCTTACCAGGTAATGTCTTCTTACCAAATTATGGGGTATTAAACACATTAGTTGGCTTTAGTATCGCTATTATCATGCTCGTTTTTATTGAAAACAGTTATTCAAAGGTCATGACTGAGGTTCCAGAGTCAGGTGGTGAATACAGCTTTGCGACAACCCTACTTGGTAAAAAGTCTGGTTTTATTACGGGGTGGGGGTTACTACTCGCTTATTTATCTATCATTCCGTTAAATGCCACCGCAGTTCCTATGGTACTTGATGCCGTTTTTCCATTTTATACCCAAGGCCAATATCTTTATTCAGTTTCAGGCTATCCTGTTTATTTGAATGATATTATTGTCTCAATTAGCATTATTGCGTTGTTCACTTTTATCAATATTAAAGGCATAAAGGGTGCATTAAAAACTCAAAACTTACTAGTGTTTGCTTTGGTCGGATCATTATTACTTATTGTCCTAATCTCGATACTTAATATAAAGAGCACTCAAATTGAGAACCTGAATTCTAATTGGGGTGAGCTCAATATGTCCTCAGTGGTGCGGATTATTGCCTTTGCTCCCTGGGCATTTATAGGATTCGATGCTGTGGCTCAACTCTCAGGTGACCATAAGTTATCATCTAAATCAGTGTCCCACATTACCATGCTCGCCATTGTGATAGGCGCTATTATCTATAATGTGTTAAATGTAGTCACTGCGCTTGGTATCTCCAGTGATTCTTTAACTAATTCTGCTTGGGCAACGGGTGAAGCGGTCAAAATCCTCGTCGGCAAAGGTATATTTTACTTTTTGGCCGTGGCCATGTTTGGTGCCGTTGTGTCTGGATTAAATGGATTTTTCATCAGCTCAAGTCGATTGGTTGATACCATGAGTGATGATTATAAGGTAGGTAAACGTGAAGGCGCTTTAAAAACAGGCAATGGCACCATACCACGTTGGGTGATTTATTTTATTGGGGCTTGTGCGATTATTGTGCCTTTCTTTGGACGTACTGCCCTATTGTGGTTTGTTGATTTATCTTCTATTGGTGCATCAGTAGCGTATTTTATGACCTGTTTATGTGCTTATAAAATTGCTAAAAATAATAAAGATAAAGTACTAAGTAGCCTGGGTATGTTCGTCTCATTTGCATTTTTAGTGTTTTTATTAACACCATTTTTTGATTCAAATATCTCTCTGCCTTCTTATTTTAGTTTGGCATTTTGGATCGCTTTAGGCATTGTGGTGTTTTTCTATATTAGAAATAGAAAACAGCTCATTTGATACAAACTCAATTATTATTACGGTCACTTAATTGGTTGTAACGACTGCCTTCAACAGGCTCGATGATTAGACGGACTCCTCGGTCTGATATGTCGCAGACATAAATATTATTATCTACTTTACCGATTGAGCGTTGCTGTGTACCCTGCATAATAAAATTTGAATATGCTTGATCTAATAGGCTTGCGACTTTGGCTTCTGATTCTGCTTTAGTTTGCTCATGATTTAGAACCTGCATTGATGCCGTCATAAGCTGTGACAACTTTTGTCTAGATTGCTCAATGTCATCGTTTAATGGCATGGTATAAGTTAATGAGCTTAATTTTCCTGAATCATTAACAGCTCCACTAAGGCTGATTTGATACGGATAATCTACAACAAAACCATTCCCAGAATTGCCTTCTATTATATCTGTAGAGGTTTTATCCGCCAATTCTGTGTCTGCTAATAGCTCATTGACTTCTTTACCATATTCTGCGGCTAATATACCAAAATTTGGTCTAGTGGTCGCAGTAGTGTTTTGTGACTCTACATGACTTTGAGTATGCCCTACAGGCGCCACATCTTCGGTGTGAGCGCTACCCTCATGCGCCATATTGTCATGCGCCATGTTTTGAGACTTAGTTGCTTCATCATCTGTAGCTTCTTTATCGCATCCTATTAATAGTAGTAAAGTGGCGAGTAATGATGTTGATAGCGTGGCATTGATATAGCGTTTCATATGATATCCTATGGCATGATTAAATAAGCGTTCTATTAACTTATAGTAAGGCAAGATAATCAATCAAAGCGATATAAACAAAGTGATTTAAACAAAATATATCGTCAAAGAAGTCTACAAGGGTTTCAAGTCAACTAGGTGCAAATACTATCTTGTAGCTTTAGCGAGGTTAACACTGTAACCGTTTATTAGTTCGCTGACTATGGTGCGAGTGCGGCGATTCAATCGTTCACGAGCCTTACCATTATGTCATTAATCTAACCACTAAACCGTCTTAATAGAACAGCCTTAAAACCAGTCTTGATGTAAGCAATAATAAGCCCAAAAATCGTTAAGATTAATGGGCTTATGTTTTATATGGGCTAAGGTAGTCTTAAGACTTATATTTTTAAGGCAACCTGTTCTATTAGAGCATATAAATGCAAATCTGCTAAGCATTACAGCTGCTACCAATACGCTTAGACTAGCGAACTGCATTGCCCCAAGTGGGTACGACCATTTTCATGAGTGGTTTTAATAGCTTAACATTACAAGCGAAGATAGACCCTGTTTGCATCGCATTTTGAGCACCATTGTGATCAACAACCACACCACGCGCCTCGTTAACAATAAGCTCACCTGCTGCGATATCCCACGGCTTTAACTTCATTTCAAAGTAACCATCAAAGCGTCCTGCAGCTACATAGGCTAAATCTAAAGCAGCTGAACCTAAACGGCGCACCTGCCCGCCTTCTTCGGCAATTTTTTGTAGTGTCGCAAAATGCTCTTTTGCATAAGACACCACTTTATCGCCTTCTTGACGCTCAAGCGGATGTCCGGTGGTAAACAATCCCCCTTCAATTGTTTTGCGCTGGGTTACTTGCAATCGGCGTTGGTTCAATCGAGCACCTTTGCCACGGCTGGCGGTAAACATCTCATCACGAACAGGATCATAAATAACACCATGCTCGGTAACGCCATTGCGCTGAGCTGCGATAGAGATACAAAAATGGGGCACACCGTGAACGAAATTATGAGTGCCATCTAGTGGGTCAATTACCCAGCACCATTCAGAATCGCTACCCTGCCCCTCTTGCATACCAAACTCTTCACCTAGAAATGAATGGTTAGGATAATTGTACTTTAAGGTTTCAATCGTCAGCTCTTCACTAAAGCGATCTATTTTGGTCACTAAACCTTCTAAGCCTTTTGATTCTGTATCGAATTCAATTTTATGACGGTTATGATGGGCTTTTAAAAGCTCAGCGCCAACTTTCTCAGCAGCACGCGCTGCGATAACGACCATGGGTTCCATAATTTTCCTATTAACATCTTTGGGTTTTTCAGTAAAATATGCGGTGTGAGAGCTATTATATAAGTTATAGAAGAGTTAATAATTCGGTTAAATAGTTGAGTTTTGGTGTCACATTAAACTTAGCTTCTTAAGTATAATGTTTTAAGCTTGAAATCCTAGTCTGAAACTCAAAGGCTCAAATTCATAAGCGTAACGTCATGCGTGGCAAAACCTTTATGGTTAACCTACTTGAAACTGTCTATTTTAATTCGGCATTTATTTGGCACTTCTCAGCATCAAGCTAGCATTGCTGTCAGCGTCGCTATGATACCATCAACATCTAAGCCACATTCAGCCAATTGCTGTTCATGACTACCATGCGGGATAAATTCATCCTCAATACCAATGTTTTTTATCTTAAGCCCTTGTTTGCTATACGCTGAATTATTTAGAATGTATTCGTTGACGGCACTACCAGCACCGCCCAGTACGACATGCTCTTCTAAGGTAGCTAAATAACTATAGCCTTGGTCTATTAAGGTATCAATCATTTGCGTATCCAGCGGCTTAACCCAGCGCATATTGACGACGCTTATTTCTAACACGACAGATTTAATCGACTCACTATTTTTTGCTAAAGATTTAATCAACTTACTATTATTGACAAGTGTTTGGGCAACGATATCGGCAGTATGAGTAATGGGGCCAAATGCGAGTAATGCAACTTTAATATGACGGTTATCCGTATTATCATCTAAAAGTGTATCTGTTAATAGGGGGGTTTTTGACTGAGTATTAACAAATTGGCTATTAGATATGGTACTTGCAGATATGGTACTTGCAGATATGATACTTGCATCCTCTATACTCATATCAGATCGATACGTTTGCTCAAGGACGGCTTTGCCGAAAGGATAGATTTGCGCAGGCTTTATAATTTCAGCACCTGTACCAGTGCCACGAGGATAACGAACAGCTGTGGTACCATTATGCTGATAACATGTGTTCAATAGGTGATAACATTCATTTTCATCTTTAGGCGTTGCGAGGAGCAAGTTTGGAACACAGCGCATATAAGCAAGATCAAAGACACCAGCATGGGTTGCACCATCTTCACCGACCAAGCCTGCCCGATCAATAGCAAACATTACATCTAAATTTTGCAGCGCAACGTCGTGAATAAGTTGGTCATAGCCACGCTGTAAAAAGGTGGAATAGATAGCAACGATGGGTTTCACATCTATAGTTGCCATACCAGCGGCGAGTGTGACAGCATGCTGCTCTGCAATAGCCACATCAAAAAATTGATCAGGAAACTTCTGAGCAAACTCGGTCATGCCAGAGCCTTCTTCCATAGCTGGCGTAATGGCCATAAGCGTATTATCAATACTTGCTTTATCACAGATAAACTCACCAAATACTTGAGAAAATTTCTTTTTATGAGTCTCTGATGCCTTGTCGGTGTCAGCTACGGTAACGAGCTGTTCAGGCAGCTTACCTATGGCATGGTATTTGACCGGATCACCTTCTGCCGGCACAAAGCCTTTACCCTTGGTGGTATAGATATGTACCAGTACTGGACCTGATACTTTTTTGGCAAGGTTAATAACTCGCAAGAGCTCTGGCAGGTCATGACCATCAAATGGGCCAAAGTAGCTAAACCCAATGGCTTTGAACAAATTGTCTGCAACTTTAGGAATATTACGCTGTTCACTATGGCGAGCACGACGCTCGGTAAGCGGAATTTCAGGTCGATAAATAAGCTTTGGTCTACCAGACTCCGTAATGTTTACTTGATAGCCTGACTCCCATAACATCGCTAAATGTCTAGAAAAGCCGCCTATCGAACATGAAATTGACATGTCATTATCATTGAGTACGACTAGTAAATCTGCATTTTGTTGAACAGCGTCATTCATCGCTTCAAAAGCCATTCCGCCTGTCATTGCACCATCACCAATAACACAAGCAACTTTGGCATCAGATTGTAGGTGTCGCAGCGCTAGACTCATGCCCAAACCTGCTGAAATCGATGTTGAAGAATGCCCAACACCAAATGTATCATATTCTGATTCTTGACGTTCTGGAAACGCAGTCAGCCCATCTTTAGCACGGATAGTAGGCAAAAGCTCACGGCGGCCGGTTAATACTTTATGCGCATAAGCTTGATGGCCGACATCCCAAACTATTTTATCTTTAGGCGTCTCATACAAATAATGAAGCGCTATGGTCAGTTCAACAACGCCCAAATTTGCCCCAAAGTGCCCACCGCTTTTACCGGCTGAATACAATAAGTATTCACGCAGCTCATCCGCCAAATGCATAAGCTGCTCTTGGCTCAAGGGCTTGATATCATCTGGTGATTCGATACTGTCTAAAATAGGCGTTAGAGGACGGGTAGCAGGAATATCAGTAAACAAGCGCATACCCGGATGCCCTAATGTAGCAGCGTCGGCTTGAGTACCACGGTCTTGCAATGAGCTTGATGTTTGCGAGGGCGCAGTCTGGTTAGAGTTTGAATGAGATGATTGCTGCATAGACCTTACAAAACCTACAAATCTGAGTATAGCGATGCTTCTAATAAATTTGATCTAAATAGTATATCAATTATGGCCAAACACTTATAAATACATGTTTTCATTATTGGCCTAGCATCATTGTGGATGAATATTTTGGATGAATGTTTATTAATTAAAGTGCATAACGGGCATGACGCGCATTTATTATTGGTTGATCTGCTTTTAAATTTAGAATCACGTTTTAACTATAAAGTTAACGTTAGAAAAACAATACGATCAATTTCTTATTATTATGACACTGTCAATCGCTAGCAAACACTGTATAGAAATAAAGAGTATGGCATAATACCATTTTTTTTCATCAAGCGCTTTATACATCATATTTCATATGTGAAATTTCTATGATTTTGATTTAATTATGTTACTAATGCCCTCATTGAGGTTATATCTATCAATACCCGTTTAAATTTAAAATTATAATAGGGGATGATGGTTTCCTTATATGTGCGATGGTTTCCTTATATGTGCATAACAATCCATACTTTAATATCTATAATCTTCAACCTACATACTCACTAAAATTGCTTTCTAGGCCTGTAATGTCTCAACACTATTCTAAAAATACAAATACATCTCAAAACATACCCGCCTCTCCTTATCAGTTTGTTAGTAAAGCAAAACTGCCTACTGCTCATGGAGAGTTCGATATATATGTGTTTGAAAATGCTCAAAAACAAGAGCATGTTATGTTAACGTGCGGGCTACCACTGGTTAATGAGCCTTCTCAAAGCGCTGAGATTATCGAAGATGAAAAGATACCTCTGGTAAGAGTTCATTCAGAATGTTTAACAGGTGATGCATTTTCTTCACTACGCTGTGATTGCGGACCGCAGCTTAATGCAACCATGAAAGCCATACAAGCGTATGGGTGCGGCGCAATATTGTATCTTAGACAAGAAGGACGAGGTATTGGTTTAACGAATAAAATACGGGCCTACGCGCTGCAAGATCAAGGCCATGATACACTAGATGCAAACCTTGAATTGGGATTGCCAGCTGATGCGCGTACTTATGAGATGTGTAAACCCATGCTAGATTATATGAGGGTTAAAAAACTACGCTTGATGACCAATAATCCAAAAAAGCTAAATTATTTAGAAGATTTGGGTTTTGAGGTGGTAGAGCGCATACCCCTAGTTGTCGGTTTAAATCCTTATAATGCAGATTATTTAGCAACGAAACGTGAACGTATGGGACATTATCTATCGGATGACATCTCATCGCATCAATTTAACCCAGTATCTGATGACTAACGTGTATTCTTTGCTTATTCATAGCAAATACAGTTAACACGTTTAACGTTCAACACACTTTATACGTCCAAAATGGAGTATTGCATGTCACTGCCAACCGAACCACCTAATGCCAACGGTGCACCTATCGCGTCTGACACAGCAGTCAGCTCACCAACCCATGAAGATATTTTAAAAGTGCGTGAATTCTTAGTGGATCTTCAAGCGAAGATCTGTGCGGCGCTTGAACAGCAAGAAGCCGATGGCGGCGGCGAGGCTACTTTTATTGCCGATGACTGGCAACGACCTGAAGGCGGTGGTGGGCGCTCTTGCGTCATGGTAGATGGCGAGGTTATAGAGAAAGCAGGCGTTATGTTTAGTCATATCAATATCAGTAATTTACCTGCTTCTGCAACTGCGCGTCATCCTGATATTGCTGGACGTGCCGCACAAGCAATGGGCGTTTCGCTTGTTGTGCACCCACGCAATCCGCACGTACCAACGAGTCATGCCAATGTTCGATTGTTTGTGGCGGAAAAAGAAGGCGAAGATCCGATTTGGTGGTTTGGTGGCGGCTTTGACTTGACACCATTTTATCCCGTCCTAGAAGACTGTGTACACTGGCATCAGGTTTGTCATGATTTATGTCAACCCTTTGGTGACACTATCTACGCTGATTTTAAGCAGTGGTGTGATGAGTATTTTTATCTACGTCATCGTGATGAGCAGCGCGGCGTGGGCGGGTTATTTTATGATGATGTCAATACAGAAAGTCGAGGATGGGATTTTAAAACGTGTTTCGATTTTATGCAGGCGGTAGGTCAAGGATATCTTGATGGGATCCTACCTATTTTTAATAAACGCAAAAAAACGCCAGTTACTGAGCAACAACGCGAGTTCCAATTGTACCGCCGTGGTCGTTATGTTGAATACAATCTTGTTTATGACCGAGGAACTTTATTTGGGCTGCAAAGCAATGGACGTATCGAGTCTATTTTAGTGAGTTTGCCGCCGTTAACGGGATGGCAGTATCGCTATGAGCCTCAGCCAAATACCCCTGAGCATAAGCTAACTGAATTTTATCTTAAACCTCAAGAATGGTTGTCGTTAAATAAAACTTAATAACTTAAACAAAATTTTATAACAATGTTATGCTAATATTTAGACCTATTCAAAGCTTGTTCACTTATGGCATTATTGCTATTAATATACGGATTAGAATAGTATAGATATTGTAATACCGTTTCCTCAATTAAATTACAGTTATAAGGATATAGCCATGCAATTAAAAAATATATTGCTAGCCACTCTACTTCCTCTTAGCCTAGTCGTTACCGCCTGCGGTACTAGTGTTAGTGAAGATGTTAGTGCTCGTCAAGACGCGATGAAGAACTGGAAAGATGCTATGGAAGTCATGGGAGGTATGGCAGAAAATCCAGATACCTTTGATCTTGCTGTATTTCAAGAAAATGCTCAATATCTGGCTGATAGTGCCGCAACGCCATGGACTCACTTTGGCGATGCAAATGATATGGGCGGCGCTACCGAAGCGGTGTGGAGTAACGCGGCTGACTTTGAAGCTGAAGCTGAAAAGTTCCAAACAGTGACTGCTGAGCTTAATACGGTTGCCCAGAACTCTACTAGCTTACAAGAGATTCTACCTGCCTTAAAGCCTGTGGGTGATAGCTGTAAATCTTGCCATGAAGACTTTAAAGTTCCTGATGATAAATAGAGCGTAAATAATCCAAAGATTATAGTAAAGCCCTGATATCAGGGCTTTTTTAGGTCAGTTCAACTATCTTGCGTTTAACTATCCTGCGTATAACTATCTTGCAGTTAACTATCCTGCGTTTAATTATTCCGAATTTAATGAACCTAGACCATTTATCTGCTTTATATGGCCTTAGTAGATAAGTTAAAGTCAGTGGTTATTTCCTGATTGTGTCTCTTTAGTTTCAATGACTTGTTCCGCGAGCTGTCTTGCTGAACCATCACTAAAATCAAGGGTCCGAATTGGGAAAGGTATATTGATATCAGCCGCATCTAAGGCTTTCTTGATCCCTACAACCACCTCATCAATAGACACTACTTTATTAGCCTGAGTACCATCATCAATAAACCATCTCACCTTTAAATCAATACTAGAGCCACCAAATGCAGTTGCAATTACGGAAGGTTCAGCAAGCTTAGAGACTGTGTCTGACTTGTCCAAAGATTCTAGTATCGCTTGCTGAGCAGTACGAATATCATCATCATACCCTATACCCACCTCCACTTCTAAACGGCGGCGCTTATAAGCTGTATTAACAGTTAATGCACTGGTGTATAGCTGTGAGTTGGGGATAACAACTTGCCTGCCATCATACGTTCTAATCGTAGTTGCGCGTACCTTAATATCTTCAACCGTACCTTCAAAATCACCCGAAATAATTTGATCCCCTATTTTAAACGGCTCAGATAACAAGAGCAAGATACCTGATAATAGGTTTTGAAAAATGTCTTTGAAAGCAAAACCGACGGCGACCGAACCAATACCCAGCGCCCCTACTAATTTTGCAGGCGTGAACCCTGGTATAGCAATTACCATACCTATCATAAGACCAATAAATAGAATTAAGGCGCCACCTACGCGTTGAAATACCTTAACTAGATTACGATGCGTATGGCTCTTGGACAATAGCTTAGTGACTATTGTTTTAAAAATATTGGAGAGAAACCAAAATATTAGCACGACAACAAGTGCAACAATAAAATAAGGAAGGCGTTCTAGAAAGCCATCTATCATCTGGTTGCCTGCTGATGCAATGGTTTGATACTCGTCTATCTTATCGCCAACCTTATCCCCTACACTAACTTCTGCCATCCAATACATCCCTCATTATTAATCCGCTATTAACCATCATACTGGCTGATGTTTTCAGTTTTTCAATTTAACCACATTTATAATCAACATGATGCTGTATGCAGCCCATTACCCCATAAGCTCAGCTTGAACGATTTCTATCCAATATCCATCAACATCTTTGATAAACACCACATTCTTCATTTTACCTTCATGCGGACGTTTTTTGAATTCGACATCGTTTTGATCAAACCACCTAACGGCTGCATCTAAATCTGGAACACTAAAGCATATATGCCCAAAGCCTTGAGGTTCTTCGTTACCATCATGGTAAATACGCCCCTCTTTTGTTTCAGTTCCATAGTTATGAGTCAGCTCTAAAATACCACGTTGGCGGAACGTGTATATCGCCAAATCATCTTCTTTAGGTAAATTTTGACGCTCTTCTGGCGTTAATTTGGCCAAAAAATATAGATCAAATTCCATTTCTGGAAATTTTTTGATGGTTAATAAAGTCATGCCAAGCACGCCTGTATAAAATGCCAAAGAGGCCTTTGGGTCTTTGACACGTAGCATGGTGTGATTGAAAGTGTATCCTTCAGTTTGATTAGCAATGGGCTGAACACCAGCGACTGTTTGTGATGATTGGGGCTGATCGATATTAGTAGTTGACATAGTATCCTCACTTATTTTATTTGTTTTAAATAAAGATCAAATTAACAGCTAGTGGCCGTATAGGGGCTGTACAGGTGTTGTCTATACGACTTAATCCTGTAAGAACTCAACTTGTCCTGTCGTCAGATCATACTCTGCGCCAACGATAAGTAGCTCTCCAGAACGGTGCATGTCTTCTAATAGTCGAGAACCATGCTTAAGCTGACTAACAGACATACGTACATTAGCACTGATAGACCGGTCAATAAGCTCTTGCGCATCAACGTCAGCGCCAGTTGCTGTTGCCAATTCGTGCAAATTATAGACACTAGGACGAATACGATCGACTATAGATTGTAAATTTGGGGTATAGTATTTCTCCGGATCCATCAATGCTTCAACACAAGCAGTCACTGCCCCGCAGTTAGAATGACCTAATACGACGACTAATTTTGTATTGAATTTCTCAACTGCAAACTCGATGGAGCCAATTTGTGACGGTGCCACTACGTTACCAGCCACTCGAATAACAAACAAGTCTCCCAAGCCTTGATCAAACACAATCTCAACAGGCACACGGGCATCAGAGCAGCCTAATATAATCGCAAAAGGATGCTGCTCCTCAACCAGTTCTGGCCGCCCACTCAGTGATTCATCTATATAAGTTAGGCTGTTAACATAACGCTCATTACCTTTACGAAGCCAATTTAAAGCCTCTTTACCATTTTTGGGCCGTTCAGCAGGGGATTTAATTGGCATATATAATCTCTTAATTGTTGAAGTTATGGTAAGAAAGCGTTTTTATAGACATATAAGTAAACAAATAAATAAACAAATAAAAACCCTCACTATAGAGGGTTATATTATAAACATAAATAAAACGTCGATTAAAGCATTTACTTTTAGACATCAAATTCAAGCTTAAATAATTCAAGCTTCAACATTTAATCTACAATGACTCAAGTTTGAATAACTTTAGCGCTTAAACTTAAACCTCTAAATAGTCTAAGATTCCATTAGCCGCTTCGCGCCCTTCCCAGATTGCGGTTACGACCAAGTCAGAACCGCGTACCATATCGCCACCGGCAAAAATTTTGGGATTTTTGGTCTGAAATTTATACAGCTGCTCTTCAGGAGCAACGACTCGGCCAGAATCATCAGTTTTAACCTCTACTGATTCAAACCAATCGGAAGGACTTGGACGGAATCCAAATGCCATAATGACCGCATCGCAATCAATAATTTCTTCTGAATTTGGAATGGGTTCAGGACGTTGTCGTCCACGGTTGTCGGGCTTACCTAATTGAGTAGTCACCACTTTTACGCCGGTAACATCACCATTTAAACCAATAATTTCAGTAGGCTGACGATTAAATAAGAACTCAACGCCTTCTTCTTTTGCGTTTTTGACCTCACGTAATGACCCTGGCATATTGATTTCATCACGGCGGTAGGCACACACTACTCTCTCAGCACCTTGGCGAATAGCTGTACGGTTACAGTCCATGGCGGTATCACCACCACCTAAGACTACAACGCGTTTTTCTTTTAAATCAATATATTCTTCTTCGTCTTGCTCCCAGCCATTACAGCGGTTAACGTTAGCAATCAAATAATCTAGGGCATCATAAACACCATTTAACTCTTCACCCTGATAACCACCTCGCATATAGGTATATGTTCCCATACCCATGAAGATAGCATCATATTCAGCCAACAATTCATCGACTGTAATGTCTGTACCAATCTCAGTATTTAAGCGAAACTCAACACCCATGCCTTCAAATATGGTACGGCGATTACGCATCACCTCTTTTTCCATTTTAAATTCTGGAATACCGAAAGTTAATAAGCCGCCAATTTCAGGGCGTTTATCAAAGACAACAGGCTTGACCCCAGCGCGAACTAATATATCGGCACAGCCTAAACCTGCTGGCCCAGCTCCAATAATCGCCACTTTTTTATCTGTCCATTCAACTCCGCTCATATCAGGACGCCATCCTAATGCAAAAGCGGTATCGTTAATATATTTTTCAACACTACCAATGGTCACAGCGCCAAAGCCATCATTTAATGTACAGGCGCCTTCACACAATCTATCTTGTGGGCATACGCGGCCACATACTTCTGGCAACGTATTGGTACGATGACACAGTTCAGCGGCCTGAAATATTTGACCTTCGGTGGCAAGTTTTAACCAGTTTGGAATATAGTTATGTACTGGACATTTCCATTCGCAATATGGATTACCACATTCTAAGCAGCGGTGCGATTGCTGAGCAGCTTCTTGTGATTCAAATGGTGTATAAATTTCTACAAACTCTGTTGAGCGTGTCACAATATCTTTTTTTTCAGGATCCATACGCGGCACATCTAGAAACTGAAAGTTGTTAATAATACGCTTCATTAGGGTTTTGTCTCCTTAAGTTGGAATTATGGCGCACTTATCTAGTCAAATATAATAATAATTTGACAGATAAGAGTGCCTATAAAACCTGCCACAAGAGGGATGACCTCCTCCCTTGGACAAAATATATGTGATGATAACTTTTAATCTTTTAATTCAATAAATGGGCCTGCGTTATTGAGGATCCGCTGTCGTGCTATGTAGTAGTGAGGTAATATTGGCCGCTTTTGGTTTCACCAAAAACACTTTACGTGCATAGTTTTCAAAGTCAGCTAAGATTTGACGGCCCCAACTACTACCCGTCTTCTCTACATGCGTTTCAATGATACTTCTTAAGAAACTACGGTGCTCCTCCGTTTGCTCACTTGAAATACGGTGTAAATCGATTAGCTCGTGATTACAGCGATCAAAGAACGTATTGTCCAAATCCAATACGAAAGCAAATCCGCCCGTCATCCCCGCACCAAAGTTAAGACCTGTTTTGCCAAGTACGGTAATAACGCCACCTGTCATATACTCACAGCAGTGATCGCCCACCCCTTCAACAACAGCATGCGCGCCCGAATTTCGAACACCGAATCGCTCGCCAGCGGTACCAGATGCGTATAAGTTTCCACCCGTTGCGCCATATAAGCAAGTATTACCAATGATGGCTGTATCTTGCGATGCAAAGTTAGAGTGTTTTGGCGGATAAATAACGATTTCACCCCCTACCATACCTTTACCAACATAATCGTTAGCATCGCCTTCAAGCTCAATGTTTAATCCACCAGCATTCCAAACGCCAAGGCTTTGACCAGCTGTACCCGCTAGATGCAGATTAATTGGTTTATCTGACATACCAATATTACCCCATACTTGGGCAATTTCACCTGACAAACGTCCACCAATAGAACGGTCACAGTTGCCTACTTGATAGCTAAATGTTCCGCCTTTACCTTGACGAATTGCACTAATAGCATCATCAACCATGCGTTCTGCTAATAAGCCTTTATCAAATGGCTTATTGCGTTCTACTTGACAAGTCTGCGGCTTACCTTGAGCAGCAGGGTGCGCCTCAAGTAACGGTCTTAAGTCAAGATTACGCTGTTTTGGAGTAAACCCTTCTAAAACTTCAAGAAGATCGGTTCGTCCAACCAGCTCCTCCATACTACGCACGCCCAAAAATGCTAACCATTCACGGGTTTCTGTCGCGATAAACTTGAAGAAGTTTATCAGCATTTCTGCTTCACCAATAAAGTGCTCATCACGTAATCCGGCTTTTTGCGTAGCAACACCCGTTGGGCAGTTATTTAAATGGCAGATTCGTAGGTATTTACAACCAACGGCAATCATCGGAGTGGTACCAAAACCAAAGCTCTCAGCCCCTAATATAGCCGCTTTCACCACATCAAGCCCCGTCTTAAGACCGCCATCGGTCTGCATACGAACTTTATCACGCAAGCCATTAACACGTAGGGACTGATGCGCTTCTGCAAGGCCAAGCTCCCAAGGTGAGCCGGCATGGTGAATAGAAGATAAAGGTGATGCTGCTGTACCACCGTCATAACCTGAGATGGTTATTAAATCAGCATAAGCTTTAGCCACACCAGTTGCAATAGTGCCTACCCCTGGACGCGAGACTAATTTGACTGAAACCAACGCATCTGGATTGACCTGTTTTAAGTCAAAGATAAGCTGTGCTAAATCTTCAATAGAATAAATATCATGATGCGGTGGTGGTGAAATCAGCGTCACACCCGGAACTGAGTAACGAAGACGCGCAATTAAGGTATTCACCTTACCACCTGGCAGCTGACCACCTTCCCCAGGTTTAGCACCTTGAGCTACCTTAATCTGCATCACATGAGCTGATCGTAGGTAGGCTGGCGTAACCCCGAATCTACCTGACGCAACTTGTTTGATTTTTGAGTTACGCATAGTACCATAACGAGTTGGGTCTTCACCGCCCTCACCTGAGTTTGAACGACCACCAATGGTATTCATCGCCAAAGCTATGGATTCATGTGCTTCAGGGGACAATGCGCCCAAAGACATACCCGCTGAATCAAAACGTGGCAAAATCTCTTCAATACCTTCCACTTCAGATATGTCGATAATGCTCTCAGGCTTTAATTTAAGTAAATCACGTAATGTGGCAACAGGGCGGTTATTAACAAGATTTGCGTACTCACGATAATTTTCAAAATCACCCGTACGGACCGCTTTATGTAGTGTATTGATTACATCTGGATTAAACGCATGATATTCTTTATTAAATACGAACTTAAGCATACCGCCTTGATCGATTGGGGTACGTCGACTAAAGGCATTTTTTGCCAATAGTCTTTGATCTTTTTCTAAATCTTCAAAGGTTGCGCCTTTAATACGGCTTTGAACCCCTTTAAAGCATAAATTAACCACTTCTTCAGACAGTCCAACCGCTTCAAATAACTGAGCGCCGCGGTATGAAACAATGGTAGAAATACCCATTTTAGATAAGATTTTTAATAAACCTTTATCCACACCCTTACGGAAGTTAGTACGCGCTTGAATTGGATCTCCTAACAACTCACCTGAAGCCACAAGATCAGCGATAACATCATATGCTAGATAAGGATAAACACAGGTTGCCCCAAAACCAATAAGCACGGCAACTTGATGAGAATCACGCGCAATGCCAGTCTCTATAATTAAGTTAGCATCGGTACGCAGTCCTTTTTGGATAAGATAATGATGCACAGCGCCCGTGACCATTGCAGCATTGGCAGGAATCTTACCTTTTTGAATGTTTTTATCTGACAGAATAATCAAGGTCTTGTTGTCTAGAACTGCCTGTTCAACCGTTTCACAGATTTGCTTGATAGCATCGCTTAAGCTCAAAGATTCATCATAATTAATATCTATTCTTTGACTCAAAAATGCCGGATCTTCAAGCCCTTCTAGCTGCTGCATTTTACTTGGCGACAAGACAGGCGTAGACAATATAATACGATGCGCATCACGCGGCGTCGGATTAAAGATATTCGTTTCAGCACCCAAACACGTTTGCAGTGACATCACAATAGATTCACGCAGCGGATCAATCGGTGGATTGGTCACTTGCGCAAATTGTTGTCTAAAGAAATCGGCGACATTACGTATCTGACTAGATAATACAGCTACTGGAGTGTCATCACCCATTGAGCCGACTGGTTCTTGTCCATTTTCTGCATTCGGACGAATAATTTCAGTACGCTCTTCATTGGTGATGTTAAACATCTTCTGAAGCGATTTAAGCGGTTCACCTCGATAGCCTTCATCAAGTAGCGTCTCTTCAATCTTTTCATTATCGTGCACTCTAGTGGCTTCTTCTCGTAACCACTTACGATATGGATGCGCTTTTTTCAAGCGATTGCTGATAACTTGATCATCTAGCACTTCGCCATTTAGAGTGTCAATAACCAGCATTTGCCCAGGACCAACGCGGCCTTTAGCAATCACATCATTTGGCGCATAGTCCCAAACCCCTATTTCAGACGCCACAGTGATATAACCGTTTTGGGTAGTCACCCAACGTGATGGACGTAAACCATTACGATCTAACATACATACCGCATAGCGGCCATCTTGAATAACCAGACCTGCTGGCCCATCCCATGGCTCCATATGCTGAGAGTAAAACTCATAAAAAGCGCGCAGATCGGTATCCATACTATCGACATTCTGCCATGCAGGCGGTACCAAAATAGACATGGCATGGAATAAACTCATACCGCCGCTGATTAACACTTCAAGCATGTTATCTAAACTTGAAGAGTCTGAACCGGTACGATTCACGAGCGGATGCAATTGAGTTATCTCAGGAAGTTTTTCGGTCTCAAGTTTCGGAGTACGGGCAACCGACCAATTGCGGTTTGCGGTAATGGTGTTAAGCTCGCCATTATGGGCTAAATATCTAAACGGTTGCGCCAACGGCCAACGCGGTAATGTATTGGTAGAAAAACGTTGATGGAACACTACAATATGAGACTGCAAACGTTTGTCACGTAGATCACTATAAAATGCGGGTAAGTCTGATGGCATTACCAGACCTTTATATATAACCGTCTGACAATTTAGAGAGGTGACGTAAAACAAAGGATCATCAGTAAGTGAAATCTCTGCTTTTTTTCGAGCAACATATAGCTTTCTATTAAAATCTTCGTCTTTTATAGCTTCTTTTGAATTTACAAAAACCTGTTTAAATACTGGTAGGGTCTCGCGTGCTATTTCACCAACTATAGATAAGTCGACTGGCACATCTCGCCACCCTGCTACTGTCAAACCTTGAGCTTCTATTTCTTTATTCAATACCTCTTGACTATGTGCAGCTAGCGTTTCATCGTCATTTAAAAAAACCATACCCACGGCATAATTTTCGGTTAATTCGATATTAAGCTCATTTGCAACGGCATTAAAAAACTCTACAGGTTTTGCAAGTAGCAAGCCACACCCATCCCCTGTTTTACCATCCGCTGCGACACCACCACGGTGTGTCATACAGCTCAAACTGTGAATGGCTGTTTTGACTAAATGATGACTTGGCTCACCTTCTATATGAGCAACCAAACCAAAACCACAGTTGTCTTTAAAGTCATCCGGAGAGGCTAAATAAGTTTTGTTATCTTCGATAGATGGCTGTGATTGAGTATGCTGATAATTCAAAGAGGTAGGATTGGCTTTAAAAGTCTGGGTCATGGCGTGTCCTTTGTTGGTATAACGCGATATAAAGCGTTATGCATAATTACTTTAGGTATGCGCAGCTGTAAGAATAGTGACAGCTGATGTATGAAGCTAGCCAAGATAAAAATTATGATTTTAGGCTGACTTAGTTGTTTATCAATATTAAAATGTTTAGCAGGTGGTAATGACTTTTAGCAGTATTCAATTCTAAGGTACTTGATTGATACTTGCGACCATACTTAATAAACGCTTGAGTTGTACAACTCTGGCTTGGTTTAACTTTTATTCTAGACTAACTTTCAAACTGTTTTAACTATTTACTTGCCATAACTATTAAATAGCATAAAAGTAATTTACGGTTAGGATGAAAGTGTTTAATACAGGTTAAAAAATTAAGTCGTTAACAATACTAGGCCGTTAACGTAGCTGGTTTTTTATTAAAAACGTTTCTAAATATAGAGTGGTTGAACATAGCTATAAATCATGAGAAGCAGACTAATTAAAAGTAAAATTGAAAAACCTATTCACTCACTATCAATAATTAAAATACCTGCAATAACATTGCTAAACATCAATATCAACCATACTAGAGAAACATTTATGTAAAATCCAGTTAAATTTCATGACCGATGTGAATATTTATTCTTATATTCTATGAATTTAGACGCTTTTGGCAAAAATTTTGCACAACTTATAATCATATTCATCAATTCTTAATCTTATTTAAGGAACGTACCTGCATGCTATTATAAAATGCGACTTATAAAATGCTACTTATTATTATATTGCACTTTTAAAATATTAGGGTCAAAAGTTAATAGTTTTAAGCACACAGCATTTATTTAGGGGCTGTATAGAATTGATACATGGAACTGGCAGAGGCTATTTTTTAGGCAATATGCAGGGCAATTTTCGCATCTTAGTCGTTCTAAGTTAGATCTCTTAATTATTGAATGTCGCAATATATTGGCAAAAAATAGCCCTGCCCCCTCTCGAGCACAGCTCTCGCCTTGCGAACGGGCAAAGCAGTGCTTTGCTCGAGAACCGTTCTCAAGGCTGATGCTAAAATTGCCCCAAATGTTGTTGTAAACCTAGTTAAGGTCCAATACGCTTCGGGCATTATCAGCGGTTTACGCCTAGTTTGGAACACAGCTTGGAAAAATTTTTAGCTATCAGCAGTCCTAATTAACCAATTCTATACAGCCCCTAGTTATTTTCCTGAATTATCGCTTCAATACTATCGACCTGTTTATTCTGCTCAGGCTTAGAAGGTGCTGTATTTTGTTGTTGCGGCTTTTGTTGTGGTTTCGGCTGTGGCTCCTGTTGCTGATTATTCGTATTCGATGAGGGTCTAGGCTTGTTATTGGCTTTGTTCGAATTATTATTCGAATTGCTGTTTGAATTGTTGTTACGTGAATTGGATGCAGAGTCGTTTGAATTATTACCTGTACTTGCATTAGGGTCTGACTCACTTAAAGGAACAATTTTCCTATCTTCGCCTTGATTATTAGAAGCATTGTTTTTGAAATCATCATTTATAATTTGTTCTACCGCATCTACCGAGTCGCGATCTTCTTGAACGGATAAGGTATCGTTTTTATCATCCGATGATTCAATATCAGACGGTTCAGAATTTTGCTCAGCGGATTGATCTTGCTTATTCTGAGCTGCTGCTCGGCGACGTGATGCTAGTTGGCGTTCTGTGGGTTTTAATCTAACACCCCGAGTACGGTTAGAAGACAAATCTTTAATGGGTCCTGACAATTCATAGGTTTCAATAATATCTAGATACGAATTTATCTCTTCAGGAATAACCCGAACATTTTCAGGTAAGCCAAAATCTACACTGCTGGCTTTACCTTTAGCCAATTGTGGTGTTTTTAAAACATCATAAGTTACAACATAACGAGGTTTATTGTTTTCATCACGATAACGAAAGTATGCGAACTTTTTACGATCATCACGTCCGTTTAGATAGTCCGTAATGATGTTGTGTTCAGACACATCCATGACCTGAACGGTCCATTTGTTCTTATGCTTTTTAAGGTATCTTGAGTCTTTGAATTCTGGTGGATAGTCCCTTAAATCATGGATTAACGCATCAAATGATATGGGTCTAACATCAGCATCTAATTCATGCAGAGGTTCAACACGTGTGACTTTGGACATAGTATCCGATGGCTCTTCAGCCATCTCTAGATCATCACTTTCATTTTGCGTTTGAGTAGGGCTCGACGGTGTGGCACTAAACATCCATAATGCCAATGCGGCAGCTACGGCTAATAACGCCATTATGAACCATACGCTGATAATCACCCGCTTCTTAGTCTTAGTAGGTTTTAAAGCTTTTTCAGAGTTTTTCATAGGTGCAGGTTTTTTGGTAATTGCCATAGAGCAAGTCCAGTCAAAGAGTCAAATATTATTAAAAGCGCATATCCATAACTAATAAAGAAGGTTATTTAAGAGCCGATATTAGTTATTTTATCTTGCAGATTTGGCCAATACCTTTTCGAGAAGTTTTGTATCAAACTCTGAGGTAACCACTGCATGACCTATAGATTTTAACAAAATCAGTCGAATTTGTCCTGATTTAACCTTTTTATCATGTTGCATAAGTCCTAAAGCCGTTTGGATATCAATACGAGGCGGATGAGTAGGCAGATGAGCAGCTTCGATTGCTGCACAGATACGCATCACGTCGGTAGTAGCTATCCAGCCCATATGCTGCGATAATCGAGCGGCTTGTACCATACCAGCAGCAACAGCTTCGCCATGCAGCCATTGACCGTAACCCTCATGAGTCTCTATAACATGACCAAATGTGTGACCAAAATTTAGTAAGGCGCGTTTGCCTACTTCTCGCTCGTCTTGAGCCACAATATCAGCTTTATACTGACAACATCTAGCCACAGCTTCTGCCAATACATTTTCATTGAGCGACATCAATTCTGTCATGTTCTGTTCAAGCCAGTTGAGAAAAGCTTCATCCATAATAAGCGCGTATTTTATAACCTCAGCCATACCCGCTGACAATTCTCGCTCTGGCAGCGTGGTCAATGTATGCATATCTGCAAGCACCATTTGAGGTTGCCAAAATGCACCTATCATGTTTTTGCCTTTGGGATGATTAATGCCAGTCTTACCGCCGACACTTGAGTCAACTTGCGACAGTAACGTCGTCGGTATTTGGATAAAATCAACACCGCGCATAAATGAGGCCGCTGCAAATCCAGTCATATCACCAATAACGCCGCCGCCTAAGGCCACAAGCGTAACATCACGACTACAATGATTGTCCATTAATGCATCATAAATCATATCAATATGCTTTTGGTTTTTGTATTGCTCACCATCAGGCAGTATCACATACATGACATTAAATTGATTTTTGAGACCTGCAACTAAAGCATCCAGATATAAAGGTGCCACTGTATCGTTTGTCACAATCATCACTTGATTGCCTTTGATATAAGGAGATATTTCAGTGGCCATATCGCATTGGCTCGTTATCACAATGGGATAATCGTGGCTTTGAGTGTGTACGGTCAAATTAGTTTTCATATGTCTCTCTATATCTTTTTTAGTCAAAGCTTTTTTTATAATTGCTTAGGTATAGCTATAGGTTGGTAAAATGCTAAATTAAAATAATGAGTGATATGTCTTAAACGCCTAACAACCCATATACTAAAATACGGCTCTTAAAAATGGCGACTAAGTTTAGGCCATTATTACGTCGTTAAAAATTCAGGATATTTATGATTGATAGCGGCCACAACATTACGCAGCATATGTCTAGGATAGCCCTCACCCGTTTCTACAATGATGTCGGCAACTTCTCGATACAATGGATCCCTAACCTCAAATAACGATTCAAGAACTGCACGCGGATTAGGAGCACGCAGTAAAGGACGAGATTTATCTTTTGAAGTTCGTTTCATTTGAACATTTACGCTCGCCCGTAAATAAATAGTGATGCCACGATTTATTAGATATTCTCGATTTTGTGGCTGCATGACCACACCGCCACCTGTAGCCAAAACAATAGACGGCAGTTTAGTCAGCTCTTCAATAGCACGAGATTCTCGTTCGCGAAAACCTGTCTCCCCTTCTTTTTCAAAAATCCAAGGAATATCAGCGCCTGTTTGCTCTTCTATATAATGATCACTATCCAAAAACTGACGATTAAAGTGTTTAGCCAGCAGTTTTCCAACCGTAGTTTTCCCTGCTCCCATAGGGCCTACAATAAATAATGATGGCAATGATGATTGCATTATCATATCTCACGTAAAATTACAGATTATACAGTTATTTTTAAATTGAATGCCAATGGGCCATTGAGTTTTACATATTTATATATATTCTAGACCATCAAACCTACATTTTAATAACTATTATGTATCCTAAAACCCTTTCAATTTATAAGGGATTTATTAAGTTTGTGTTAGGAGCTGTACTTTCTCAAACTGCCCGCTATTAAACTTCTTGCTATTAAACTGTATGCTACAAAAAAGGCAGTCAAAAGACTGCCTATTCTATACATTTCATTTCAAGATGGGAGATTTAGTACATACTTAGCGATAATGCCTAAAATTGTCTTATGAATGTTGAAAGCTTAATGTTAAAAACGGCTAACCCCATTATTTATAAGCTTTGGTGTCACAAAAATTAAAAGCTCTTGTTTGTCGTTTCTACGCAAATCTTTTTTAAATAGACGTCCCACATACGGCATATCCCCTAAGAAAGGTACTTTTTCTGTACTGTCAAATATTTGATTACGGAATATCCCTCCTAATACGATAGTCTGACCATCATCTATTATTACGTTAGTGCTGAGCATGTCAGTATCAATTAAGATGGTGCCATCACTAGTGGGATTGGGTCTGCCGTTTTCGATATCTAGCTTTAAGGATATTTTGCCTTCAGGTGTAATATTTGGGGTGACCTCCAAACTCAATACCGCTTCTTCAAACTGTGTGGTTGTACCACCGCCTTCTGACTCCCCTTGATACGGAATTTTTGTCCCGGATGATACTTTCGCTGTTTGCTTATCCATCGTCAAAATCTTAGGGGTAGAAATAACTTCACCTCTGCCATCTGCTTGCATGGCAGAAAGCTCAAGATCAATCATTAAGTCTGACATACTTAGCAAACCAAATGCGATTCGACCGGCAGGATTAAGTACGCCTAAATCCACATTTAAGTTATCAGGACGGGATATCGAATAACTGGGATAAGTTTGCTGCTGACCGTTGATATTAGAAGTCTCATAAGTAAAGTCTTTAAGATCAGCTAAAGTCTGATCGCTACCACCCACTAACAAATCACGATTGGTTGCAGCACCATTAGATAAGATACCCCACTTGACACCCAACTCTTTACTAAAATTATCCGAGGCACTGACAATACGTGCTTCGATCATCACTTGACGTACGGGGATATCGACTTTATCAATCAAATCCCTGATATTCTCAATGCTCTCTGATATGTCTTTGATGATTAAAGTATTAGTTCGGGTATCCACCGTTACGGTGCCGCGATCGGATAATAATGACCCTGAATCTCTATTACTTCGACCTAACTCGTTATCTACACCTGAGTTACGACCTTGAGATATAAGGGTCATTAAATCGGCTGCATTGGCATAGTTCAAACGAATATATTCAGTTCTTAAAGGTTTAAATTCTTCAACTTTACGCTGCGCTTCAAGCTCTTGCGCCTCTTGTTCGGCAAGCTCTGTAGCAGGGGCTACTAAGATGACATTACCATTACTACGCATATCTAAGTTTTTACTTTTAAGAATAAGATCTAACGCCTGATCCCAAGGAACATTGATTAAATTTAAAGTAATATAACCACTCACATTATCACTGGCAACGATATTTAATTCAGTAAACTGTGACAATAAATGAAGAACACTACGTATTTCTACGTTTTGAAAATCTACTGATATGGGTTCACCTGTATATTGCTTTTCTTCAATAGTTGGCTCTCGTAGCATCTTTTGCGGCTTGACAATGATGTTCACTAAATTGCCTGATTGAAATGCTTGATATTCAAAGTCATCATTCATAGCAATGGTGACCACACCATTTTTACCACTGTTACGCGCACTGACTGACGATACCAGACCGCCTGTTACATTGTGCTGGCGCACGAGATTCGAGGGGACTGTCGCCCCAGTCATACGCATAAGGATTTTGTTACCTTGACGCTGAATATCGATAGGAATGCTTTCATTCACCAAACCAATATTGATCACACCACCGCCATCACTTGACCCTGTAAATGTCACATTATTAAGGCCTGAATAGTTATAAGTTTGTGTGGTATTGGCATAAGCGGGATTTAATAGTGGGTTTACCTTTACGACCATGCTATCTTTAGGTTGAGCGGCACGATCTGTTTGTATATAAGCGTCTACTGACTCTCCATATACAGGTTGATTAGATACGGGCTGATAAGCTGTTTGAACATAAGCAGAGGGCGCATTTTGTACATTCTGAACATCATTAGGCAATGAGGTGGCAGCGATGACTTCATTAGCGTAAGCTTCACTAGATCCACTCATAACAGGCGCTGCCTGTGAATTTGGGGTAACAGGACGTGATATATTAACCAATAGAGCGTTGTCTTCAACACGGGTCATAAAATCTTTTGGTGAATTACCATCTAAACCTATAATTAAGCGCGTTGTTGAGTCATTACTTAGTGAAGTAATGTCTTTAATCAGCCCTTGATTCAAATCGTTATAGCGAGAAAGTCCATTTGACACCTCTGAGAAGTCCAACACAAGCCGTGCTGGGTCTTCTAACTGATAAGCTTCAGGAACTGTGGGAGTCTCGCTAAAATCCAGTCTTAACAACGTGGTAGATGCTGTAGGCTCTGTCACGCTCAATGACGTTAAAGTTTGGTTAGCATGAGCGGTGGCACTTGCCATAACTACTGTCGAGGCTATCGCTGTCATAGCAAAGCATGACTGGTTAAGATGTTTTAGACGAGTAGTCTTATTACTAATTATCATTTTTTAAATCCCTAAAGCGGTGTTAAATGGGTGAAACCACAGAGGCAGGTTTTTCTACAAATCCTGCTCGATTGTCAGGTATTATCTCGACTAGGTTAATTTGAGTCGGTGTTATTTCAACAATCCGGCCATCATTTAGTCCCATATAATTACCCACTTCTACACTTTCAATAACCCCATCAGGGCGCTGTATAAGTCCATGTTGTACTCCTTCGGGTGATACCACCATTCCGCGATATACCAGTTGTGATAACTCGTAACTCTCTAGTACTTCTTTACTGCGGTTCAAATCAGGCGCAACATCACTTTCAGTGACAGTGCGTTGTTGATACATCAAACTTAATGGCATGAATGGACTACGCATATTACCCGGCTCATATATATAGTCCTCGACCAATACAGGCTCCGGTATAGGTTCTATTGGAATAGATTCTGATGCCCGTATGGCTGCCATCTCATTTTCAGTATTTTCAATTCGATCATTGCATCCAGTTACCAAAGCTATGGCAGTACAACACAGGGCAATTTTGATAATTTTAAAAGAATGCTTATTGTTTGAAGAATGCTTATTGGTTAAAGAATGCTTGCGAGTTAAAGATTGCTTGCTAGGCAGCTCGCTTTTATATTCTGCTGGAAAGTGAGGTAATGGTTTATTAGTCGACATCTACTCCCCCTCCGCTGTATTTGCTTCGATAACTTCTTCTTCTGTCTCTTCTGTCATGTCTTGATTGCTATTTATGATGTCTTTTGATCGATACGTTTTTGTATCTAACTTTAGTGTTAATTCAGGTAAGGTTTCAAGCGACGGTTTGGAATTCGATACCTCAAAATCGTGCATAGTAATAATACGTGGTAACGCAGCTAACCCACTGATAAAAGCACCAAACTGGTGATACTCACCGATGGCAACAATACGTATGGGTTGTTCAATAAATAATTCTTTTTCAACTTCTGGTTCAATAGAGATGTCTTGAAAGCGAATACCACTGCCAATACCCGTCATATTAATACCTTCTACCAGCTCAGATACCCGTGTATTTTTAGGAAGCTGATCTAGCAGTTGATTAAACTCAATCTCCATTTGAGCAACTTGAGTCACGTAAGCATCTAAATGACGTGCTTTAGACTCTTTAACTCGATATGAATCCAACAGTATTTGTTTTTCGGCTTCAGCAGCTTTTATCTCTTCAATCTTTTGACTGATAGGTAGGGCATAAGCTAAAGCAGCTATTAGCAACATAATCAGCGCAATTACGAATACTTTGATAGCAAGCGGCCAACTGCCATAGTTCTGCATATCCAAATTACGTAAGCTACGCCAAAATGTTTTTAGATTCATTGAACGGCGTTTGTTAAAAAAGCCTGTATTTATTGGTTTATCGAAAGTATATTTAGCCATTACTCACCCACCTTCTCTGAGTCAGTTTCAGGCACAAATGTCTCACCATTTTTGAACTCAACAATTTGTGACGTTACGACGAAATCAATAAAATTCGACTCAGGCGATACCGTTTCATCGTCTCGATTAAGATTTTTAGGTACCCCTGTTTCGTATGCTGCGACGTCTTGTTTAATGAATTTAACCCTTGAATTATCCAACCAATCACTTGCATCAAGGTTTCTAACCAGACTTGAAACCACATTTGGGTTGTCAGCTTTGCCTGTAAAGGACAAGATATTATCTTCTCGCTCAAAAACATTAATATACATCGCTTCTGGAATCGCTCGCGCCACGTCGTACCAGACACGAACCGGCACTGGTCGTCTACCCTGTAAGTCCTGAATAACCCCGGTGCGAGCTATAATTTCGCCCCGCCGCTGTTCTAAAACATCGATCTCTTTAAGCTGCTTGTCCAGTATTAAATTTTGCTCAGCAACATAGTCATTAGCAGCAAACTGTTCATTCAATTCGTTGGTGAAGTAAGTCCACACTGCAAATGCAAGTAAACAAGCCAGTAAAATTGATAAGAGTAAGATTATTCTAAACTCTTTATTTTTGCGTTCTCGTCGCTCTTCACGCCAAGGGAGAAGGTTAATTTCAGCCATTAATCATGACTCCTTAAAGCAAGCCCACATGCCGTCAAAAGACTTGGCGTATCTAAAGCCAGTTGTTTCTTATCTATACCTTCATCAATGGTCATATTACGAAATGAATCAATAATAGATACAGGCGTTTCAAGTTTATGCTGAACAATAAACGACAAATCGGGCAATGAAGCGCTGCCCCCACTTAATAAAATGTGATCGACTTGAGTTTGTTGACTTGAAGAAAAATAAAATTGCAAGGAGCGATGGACTTGTTGGATGAGATTATCAATAAAGGGCATGAAAATGTCATGTCGATAGTCCGCGCCTAAAGACTGATCATGCTTGGCACGCGTGGCTTCATCGAAACTTAGGTCGTATTTTTGTTGGATGGCCTCTGTTAATTGAACACCCCCAAATAATTGTTCACGGCTGTAAACAAATTCGCCATCTTTGGCAATATATAGCGTCGTATGGTCATGACCTATATCAATTAAGGCTACTGTCTTTGGAAAATTTGGCAGACTATCGTATATCAGCTGGTAAGCACGCTCTATAGCGTAATAGTCGATATCCACTACCTTGGTATTAAGCCCACCAAATGCTAAAGCATCTACGCGCTGATTCACATTTTCAGAACGTGACGCTGCAATTAGCACCTCTACCAGATTGGTATCAATCGTAGATGGTCCTAAAACCTCAAAATCAAGATTCACCTCAGACAATGGGTAAGGAATATACTGATCGGCGTCAAGGCGAATCTGAGCCTCACGCTCGATGTCACTTAAATCAGCTTCCATATCAATGCGCTTAGTGATAACAGCTGCCCCTGAAACAGAAACAGCGGCACTTCGTGTTTTAGTGCCCAGATAACGTACTAACCGTGATATGGATTTGCCGACAGCTTCTATATCTTTGATATTACCATCAACTATAATACCTTGAGCTAAATAGTCTACACCGTAATTTTTTAGGTGGTATCTTCCTAGTTGGTGCGTTATCTCAACCATTTTGATTGAGGTAGCACTCAAATCCACACCTAAGAGTGGACGGCTTTTTGAAGAAAATAGCCTCACTAAAAATTCCTTTTGAAAATTGTATGCCCGTTATTAATTCAGATTATAAACTAAATGGCATAAATTAATTATTTAATTACTTATTATTCAAATTGTTTAAAAAATAACTTAAAAGTTATATTTCTAAAAGAGTTATCTATACTCGATACTAGGGGTTGTATAGAATTTATTAATTAGGACTGCTGACAGCTAAAATTGTTCCAAACTAGGCGTAAACCGCTGATAATGTCTAGACCTTAGCTAGGTTTACAACAATGTTTGGGGCAATTTTAGCATCAGCCTTACAGGGCAGGGCTATTTTTTGCCAATATATTGTGAAATTATCTAACTTAGAACAACTAAGCTGCGAGAATTTCCCTGCATATTGACTAAAAAATAGCCACTGCCAGTTCCATGAATCAATTCTATACAGCCCCTAGTTAAATTTATTAGAATTAGGCATTAATTGAGCTAAGCGTACCCGAGTTAAGAGCAAGCAAGTTAATTAATAATTTTACGAAATAATAACAATCGGTAATCTTGAGTTACTTTGTGTTTACATTATTTAATTGTAAAGGTTTTGTCAACCTACATAGTTATTTTATCTAATATTAATTTTCTTCACCAATTATTTGCTAAATAAGCTTCTATATGGGTTATTATTTTAAATTGTTGATTTAATTAATATTATTTTTTTAATCGACAATTTATTTTAGCCGCGCATCACTATTATGTACAAGCCTGATGCAGACATGATGACTTTGAACTAATCATAGTCTTTAATTAAAACATCGTTAACAATGTTATTTATCTTATTGTTATTTATCTTATTGTTATTTTCCATATTATGAATTAACTGGTATATACGGTATCTAATATAACCATAAGTCTCGTTATATAATACATTTATCGTATAATAGCCATCGCATTATAGCGGTTTCAAATCTTGATGGTGACTGTGCACTATATTTATTCGAAATGTAGTATTTCATAGTGACTTTACAGTTTGCGCTATAACAACCTCTTCGTTTGCTTTATAATTAACCCCATTTTAATAATGAAATTTTTTACTCATTTCGCTAGTTCTGAGTCTACTATTTTAGTTTTAAACAATCTTTCGTCTTTCATATTCTTTTGTCTTTAAAATATAGAGTCGCTATGTCTCAAAAATCTACATCTTTTCGTTTTCTTCATCACCTTATAAACGCATTATTAGCGATTATTGCTTTTGTCATTATATTGGCTTTGGCTTTTCCTATTGGCTTTTATGGGATGGCTATGTATATCTCGCCAAGTCTGCCTAGTGTGACAGAGATGAGAAGCTCAAACTTTGAGATGCCTTTACAGATTTATAGTAAAGATGACAAGCTGGTAGGTCAGTATGGCAATCGTATGTCATTACCGGTTAGTTACGATGAGATTCCTAAGGGATTAATAAATGCTTTTTTGGCAGCAGAAGATTCATCATTTTATGAGCATAGTGGTATTAGTGTTAAGGGTTTAGGCCGCGCTATTACCGAAGTCATTACCGATGATACTCGCCAAACAGGCGGCTCTACTATTACCATGCAGGTTGCTAAGAATTATTTTTTAAGTCCAGAACGTACTTTTAATCGTAAACTGACAGAATTATATCTTGCTCGTAAAATCGAAGACGAATTAGATAAAGAAGAGATTCTCACGCTATACGTTAATAAAATTTATATGGGTGAAGGGGCATACGGCATTAAAGCTGCCGCTAAAAAATATTATAGTAAATCTCTAGATAGTTTAACGATAGCCGAAATGGCAACGCTAGCTGGTTTACCAAAAGCGCCATCACAAAATAACCCTGTATCAAATCCAGATGAAGCGTTAGAGCGCCGTAACCTGATTATCGGACATATGTTAGATCTTGGTTTTATCAGCCAATCTGAACATGATGATGCTATCAGCCAACCGATTGGGGTGCGGCTATATAGAGAAAAACTTGATGTTAATATGCCTTATTTGGCAGAAATGGCCCGTCACGCCCTAGTAAAACGTTTTGGTGAAAATGTGGTCAACTCAGGATGGCGGGTTAAGTTGACTGTGAATAGCGAAGAGCAAATCGACGCTTATACTGCCATCAAAAAAGGCCTGATAGGTTACGATCATCGTCATGGGTGGCGCGGAGCAGAAGCTAATGGTGAGCCTTTATCTGATTTTATAACCTTTGGGAATATGATCCCTGCTAAGGTTACTGACGTTGATTACCGAAGCTTCAAGGCAGAACTTAAAGATGGTGAGGTAGTCACGGTACCTTGGTCAGGTATGCAGTGGGCAAAACGCTATTTAGATGCCAACCGTATTCGCAGTTATCCGAGTCGTGCTGCAGATATCGTATCTAAAGATGATATTGTGCGCTTGATTGCAAATGAAGACAAAACTCAATGGCGATTGACGCAAATCCCTGATGTGCAAGGCAGTCTTGTAGCTTTAGATCCTGAATCAGGCGCCATCACAGCGCTGGTTGGTGGTTTTGATTATCGTTATAGTAAGTTTAACCGAGCCACACAGGGCTGGCGTCAGCCTGGTTCAACCATTAAACCGCTCAATTATGCAGCTGCTCTGCAAAAAGGTTATCGTCCAGATACCATGGTGTCTGATGGACCACTACGTGTAGGGGACTGGGAACCAAAAAACTCCGACGGCCGTTTTTATGGCGACATGACCGTGCGCCGCGGGTTATATTTGTCACGTAATCTGGTTTCTATTCGTCTATTGCAAGCGGTGGGTACGTCCGAGGCACGTCAACTACTAGACCACTTTGGCTTGGATAAAGACAAGCTTCCCACTACTCTATCGTTAGCGTTAGGGGCGGGACAAGCAACCCCATTACAAATGGCAACGGCTTATGCAGCTTTTGCAAACGGTGGCCACCGCATCCAGCCCTACTTCATCGACCAGATTTATGATTTTAATAGTAAACTGTTATATAAAGCCAATCCGCAACGTGCATGCGCCACATGTTTTAACGACAAACTCGAAAAGTTAAATGAGTCACTCATTGAGGACTATGAAAAACAGCAAGAAGAGGCACTAGAACAGCGGGAAGCCACCTTACAAAAGCTAGAAGGAGGTTTAGAACGAAACGATGCTGATGACCCTAATACTGAAGCTACAGATGCTGAACCGACTGAGGCGGATGCGGCTAATGCAGATGATGATTCAATAGATAAAGAAACACAGAAATTAATTGAGGCGTTACGTTATGATGCATCGCCTCTTAATGACCGACTAAAACCGACGCTTTTTCAATATAGTGTGGCAGAACAAGCACCAAGAATTTTGAAACCTAATGTGGCCTATGAGATGGCCAGTATGCTTAAAGACGTGATTCAAATTGGTACTGGTAAACGCGCTCGAGCACTGGGTCGTAGTGATTTGGGTGGAAAAACAGGTACGACTAATGAGATGAAAGATGCTTGGTTTGCAGGGTTTCATCCCACTAAAGTAGCTGTCGTGTGGGTAGGATTTGATCAGCCTTCTACCTTGGGTAGAGGTGAATATGGCGGGGTCGCAGCGCTACCTATTTGGATTAACTTTATGCGGACACAATTAAAATCAACGCCATATCAATGGGTGAGTGTCAACAATAAAGCCAAATCTAAATTACAAAAGCAAGAAGTGATCAATCTTTCTGAAAAAGATGATGATTCTGAAGCATCAAGTGGCGAGATAACTAATCATAAGATTCCATCTGATATCGAACCGCCAGAGGCCTCTTTAAGCGAACGTGAACCTGAACCCGTTGATGACCCTGAAACATCTGAGCAAGGAGAAGAAAGTTCGGTTCAATCGAATGGTTAGAAAACCATGCAGTATTAAACATACTAATATGTTTTAAAACACTAATTTGAACAAACTATATTCATTCATTAGATAATTAATATAGGGATGTCCTCTTATTAATGACATCAAACTGTACACTATATTTTATAGTGTACTTATTTCACGCACTAGGTTTACGACCTAGCCAGCAGGAGAGAACAATGAACATAGTAACAACTCAAGATGCGAATAACCCAATAGTGGTGACTGCACTTTATAAATTCGTCCGTTTTGATGACTATGAAGCCTATCGTGAGCCACTAAGACAGCTAATGTTAGATAATGACGTTCGTGGTACGTTATTACTTGCTTCTGAAGGCATCAACGGCACTATCTCGGGCGATCGTAAAGGTATTGATACGGTCTTAAACTACTTAAGAGACATCCCTGCTATAGGTGAATTTGAATATAAAGAATCCTTTACAGATACTCAGCCTTTTTTTCGCACCAAAGTTAAACTTAAAAAAGAGATTGTAACAATGGGTGTTGAAGGCATCGATCCTTTAGAGTCTGTAGGTCGATATGTTAAACCTGAAGAATGGAACGATTTGATAAGTGACCCTGATGTTTTACTTATCGATACGCGCAATGATTATGAAGTGCAAATCGGTACGTTCAAGAATGCAGTAAATCCAAAGACTGATACCTTTAGAGAGTTCCCCGAGTACGTTAAGCAAGAGCTTGACCCCAATAAACATAAAAAAGTAGCGATGTTCTGTACAGGCGGCATACGCTGCGAGAAGTCGACGGCTTACTTACGTGAACAAGGTTTTGATGAGGTCTATCATTTAGAGGGTGGCATCTTAAAATATCTTGAAGAAGTCCCTCCTGAGCAATCGCTGTGGCAAGGTGACTGCTTTGTATTTGATAACCGTGTTTCAGTAAATCATAACTTAGAAAAAGGCGAATACGACCAATGCTATGCGTGTCGTATGCCTATTAAAGAAGAAGACAAGCAAGACCCTGCTTATGTAAAAGGCGAATCGTGCCCGCATTGTATTGATAAAGCGACTGACGAGCAACGCGCACGCTTTCGTGAACGCCAATATCAAATAAAACTGGCTAAAGAGCGTGGTGAAGCACATATCGGTGCCGAAGCGAGCGACGTCATTGAAGCGCGCAGACAACAAAAGCTCAATGCAAAACTTGAGCAAAAAGAAAGCTAATCTTGCTTAACTGTAGCTCTAATGAAGATTTGCGATCCCATTGAAATGGTTAATGGTTAACATTAAATATAATATATATCCTACCCATATGTTCAAATGTTATATGCTCAACTATTTGAAATAACAAAAGCCCAGCTAAATGCTGGGCTTTTGTATTAATAGATAAAAATCTGTACTGCGCTAGTTTATAGGCTTATATTGAAATAGTGCCAACTTACTCTTCTACCCATTCGCCTTTACGCCAGAACAGTCCCCATCTTGTGGCCTTACCCGTTTTAAGACTTTCAGAGCCGATGTACTGCTCTTTTTTCTTACGTGACCAGCGCAGGATAGTAGGATTGCCGTCTGGATCTTCGTCTGGACCTTCAAACAAATACTGAAACTTATCTTCCATTTTATCTTTGATAGCACGAAGTTCTGCAAGCTTAGGAGGACGAGTTTCACGTACTTTAGGAAACTTAGAAGCCGCCAAGAACAATCCAGCCGCCCCTTCTCTAAGTATAAAGTGATCATCATGCTTAGTTGATTTAAGCTCTGGCATATCTATAGGGTCCATACGCGGCGGCGCAGGTTCCCCATTTTTTAGAACTTTACGGGTATTATCACAGTTATTACACGCAAAATATGGTCCAAACCGGCCTGTCTTCAGCTCCATTTGGCCATCGCATTTGTTGCAATCGATAGTCGGTGCATCAGATCCAGGTACCTCAAATTTACCTTCTTCAAGCACATAGCCGTCACAGTCAGGGTTATTACCACAGATGTGCAGTTTAAGGCCACCATCTACAATATAACCATCCATAGCAGTGCTGCATTTTGGACAGCGCTTTTTCTCCATCAGCTCTTTAACTTCAGCATTATCATCACTTTCACTGTCATCAAGATTAGCAAAAGCTTCGACTGGCATTAAATTTTTGGTACCTTTACACCGTTCTTTAGGCGGCAAATTATACCCTGTACATCCTAAGAAAACCCCAGTTGAGCCGTTTCGTAGCTGCATGGGACGGTCACATAAATCACAATGCACATCAGGCACATCAGTAGGATCGTTCGGACGCATACCCTCTTTATCTTTGGCATGCTCAAGCTTATTTTTAAAATCACTATAAAAGTTGTCTAAAACATCTTTCCAATCTTCATCCCCTTTTGCCACATGGTCAAGCTCGTCTTCAAGCCCTGCGGTAAAGGTATAATCCATGAGTTCAGGGAAGCTTTCCGTCAAGCGATCGGTAACAATATCACCCATCTTTTCAGCATATAGGCGTTTGTTTTCAAGTTTGACATACCCTCTATCTTGAATGGTTGAAATAATAGATGCATAGGTAGAGGGACGTCCAATACCTTTTTTCTCAAGCTCTTTGACCAAGCTTGCTTCTGTATAACGTGCGGGCGGCTTAGTAAAATGCTGGCTTGGATCAAGCTTAACTAAATTAAGCTCGTCACCTTTTTTGACATCCGGCAATAACGTGTCTTCTGTTTTAGAAGGCGCCATAACTTTGGTATAACCATCAAAGACCATGGTACGGCCGCGTGCTTTTAATTCTACATTATCTGCCTCAACAAACAGATTAACAGATTTATATTTGGCAGGCGGCATTTGTGATGCTATAAATTGACGCCAGATTAGCTCATATAAACGAATGGCATCGCGCTCAACGCCTTTTAACTGAGTTGATTTAAGTTTGGCATTGGTAGGCCTGATTGCTTCATGCGCCTCTTGCGCATTTTGCTTACTGCCATAAAAGTTTGGCTTTGGCGGCAAATATTTGCTGCCATAATTGTCTTCAATAAAACCACGTACGGTAGATAGCGCATCGGCAGAAAGGAAGGTGGAATCTGTACGCATATACGTAATATGACCCGCTTCATATAGCCTTTGTGCGAGCATCATAGTCTTCTTAACTGGGAAGCCTAAACGTGTGCTTGCTGCTTGTTGTAACGTCGAGGTGATAAACGGCGCACTGGGTTTGGACTGTGTAGGCTTCTCTTCACGTTCTTTAACGATATATTTAGCAGGCTTTAAAACCTCTAGTACCGCATCAGTTTGCTCTTTATTACTAAGCTTAAGTGTTTTACCATCTTGCTTAACTGCTTCTAGGCGGATAGGCGTATCTTCAGCAGCATTCTTAGTGTCACTTTTAACCGTAGTATCAGCATGTATCTGCCAATACTCTTCTGGAATAAAGGCACGAATCTCGCGCTCACGCTCTACAACTAGGCGTGTAGCCACTGACTGAACACGTCCGGCAGACAAGCCGCGTGCAATTTTTTGCCAGAGTAGCGGCGAGACCATAAACCCAACGACTCTATCTAAAAATCGGCGTGCCTGCTGTGCATTGACACGGTCGATATCAAGTTTACTGGGTTGTTTGAAAGCATTTTGGATGGCCGATTTGGTAATCTCATTAAATACCACGCGTCGATACTTACTGTCATCCCCACCGATTACTTCACGTAAGTGCCAAGCAATGGCCTCTCCTTCTCTATCCAAATCCGTTGCAAGATAGATTTTATCCGCATCTTTGGCGAGTGCTTTAAGCTCTTTAATTACTTTGGTTTTATTTGGTAGCACTTCATACACGGCCTTCCAGCCATGCTCAGGATCTATACCCATTCGGCGCACTAGGGCTTGTTGGGCTTTTTCTTCTTTTGATAAATTGTCATCTTTCGTGGTTTTTTTCTTCGCGCCGCTATTGGTCGGTAAATCTCGAACATGCCCGATACTTGAGCGTACAATAAAATCGTCACCCAAATATTTATTAATTGTTTTTGCCTTTGCAGGTGACTCCACAATCACCAATGCTTTTCCTTTGGCATTGGCAGCAGGAGCAGATTTAGTCTTACGTGTGGATTTTGCCATTAATATTTCAATCCTAGATTACTTTTCTTAGAAAGTATTATTTAATAAATTCGTGGTGATAAACATTAGGGTAACGCCCTAATTTTCATAGAGTTAATACATTTTTCTTTTGAATATTTTATATACACATCATGTGAACTGATAAGACGTTACACTGCTAACTGTTGCGCTGTCAACAAAGATTTTCAAGGGGCACCGCTTATTATTAATTAATAACCTTGTTTTAAATATAAAATCATTGTTTTAGGGAGAGTTGTATAGCCCAATCTTGAAGCCGCTCTTTCATTACTAATAGATCAGGTTCTATATTTTCTGGATTATAATTTGGATTAGTATTGGGCTTAACATAGCCGCTATCATGCCAAAATATAACCATGCTATTTGCTTTGCTATATACCGCTTTGACTAATGGTTGAATACTCTCAGGTAATTCAAGCGGCTCTTTATCTAGAGCATAGTTAACTACAGCATGGTTATCTAGAGCATGGTTAATATGAGGTATCTCATCTTTTGTATTGACAACATGTTGAATGGTAGAGGGTTGGTGGCTTTTAGCACTATTTTTTACTGAGCTATTGATTACTGAGCTATCAGATCGCAACAAACCATCGATGACCTGATAGCGTGTCTCGGGCAGCTTTATATCGTCCACGATAATCGCATACTGTCCTATCATTCCATGCCCATACTCGTTATTAACCCCTCGAATCCAGTCAGGACATCCGATCACTTTAGGATGCAGACCCAAACGGCGCGCAGCCATTCTAAGTTTGTCGAGACGCACATCTACCGCGTTAGGTTTTAATGCCATAATACTGCCCAGCACGAACAAAACAATCGCGATTGCTATCCAGCCACCCATTCCCATACAAACACCACAACCTTAAAGATACCTATAATGAAAACTTAATAGTTATTTTATAACCCATATGATATGAGAATAACGTAAGCTTTATAAACGACTAAGTGAAAAAAATAAAAATGATTTTACCACTATTCATACCAAGTAATCTCAGGTTCTGAGCCTTTCTGTTTTTTCTTATCAGTTGAAGAGTGACGTGACAATTCTTCTAAACTCGAAGGTATGGTCGCATCGGTTAAAACACGTTCGTATTTACTGGCAATTTTTGGCATTAAGGCATCCATAACCGGTTGCCACTGCGCTTGGATATCTCGATAACGCTTTTGATGGTGATCAAAGACACTTAGCCCTTGCTCTGCCATTTGTGGATATAGGCTTCTTTCACTTAACCACGCTATAGGCTGCTGTTCAAGCTCATCAAAAAATCTCTGTAACGTTTGATTGGTACTGGTTTGAGGGCGTATTCGATTAGCCAGTAAATGTATATCTACTTTACCCTTACGTATGCGCTTTATGTCTTGAATGGACTTTAGGAATTTTTTGGTACTATCCGCATCAAAAATAGAAGGTAATACTGGGATTAGTATTGCTTTGGCCTCACTAATAAGAGACTCTGCACGTTCAGCACTCAACGACCCCGGTGCATCGATGATTAACCAATCTTTTTTACCCAAACTTTTGGCTACTTTTTTGGGTAAATCACCAATATCTTCTTCATCTTGCCAGTCTATGGCATAGATTTTAGCAGCAGACTTTGGTCTATATTTTAACCATTGCAAACTCGATTTTTGCGGGTCTGCATCTGCTAACGCCACGGTTTGACCTTGATTTGCCAAAGCGGATGCTAATGTTATGGCAACAGAGGTTTTTCCACAGCCACCTTTTTGGTTTGCTACTAATACTGTTTTCATATCGACTTTATCCGATTATAAATATGAATGCCCAAATAAAAACTCTACATTTTGTATACGCTTAGGGCGTGTTGGAGTATTCAAATATTTGGACTGCTGATAGCTACCAATTAATCCAAACTGTGTTCCAAACTAGGCGTTAATCGACGATAATGCCCGAAGCGTATTGGACCTTAGCTAGATTAGCAACATCGTTTAGAACGATTTTAACATCAGCCCTGAGGACGTTTATCGAGCAAAGCACTGCTTTGCCCGTTCGCAATGCGAGAGCTGTACTCGAGAGGGAGTCATGGCTATTTTTTGACAATATATTGCAAAATTTTCTAACCTAGAATGACTAGGTGTCAAAAATTTTACGTCATATTGACTAAAAAATAGCACCTGACAGTTCCACATTTAAATGTTCCACACGCCCTAAATTATCATTAATTCAATAACTTATAATAACTTATAGATTTAAACCCTCAAAAACACTATCTTTTATGATAAGTGTGGTTTGATTATTGGCTAACAATTGCCTATCAACTCTAAAATATCCGACGAACCCTAAAATAATATACACTTACACATAAAGTATTGATTCAAAGGTACACTTAAGAGATAGCATTATCAAAACTGTAGGTTAATAACATGACTTTATCACATATTATATTAAGCCGTTACCACTTAGCAGTTGCTTTTTTGGTGTTAACAGGATGTGCCACGACTCAGGGTCTATCCCCTCAGCAGTGTCAAACTACAAATTGGAAGGTTCTTGGTATTGAAGATGGTGAACTTGGCCGCTCAGGAGATTATTTTGGCAATCATCTTGATGCTTGTACGAATGTACTAGGCAGTGCGCCCAATCGAATGTTGTGGGAAGAAGGACGTCAAGAGGGTTTAAAGTCATATTGTACTCCTCTAAATGCCTATAAGCTTGGGCGTGAAGGGTATACTTGGCAGCCTGTATGTCCATTAGAAGGAATAGAGGCGTTAGAAGAAGCCTATAGAGACGGTCGCTACAATTACTTGCGTCAACGAAATCTTGATTATTTGTATACTCCCTATCCTTGGGGATATAGTCATGGTCGATACAACTCTTTTATGCATCCATATTGGTCCACCCCGCATGCCCGTCCAGTTTGGTAGTTATTTGATCTGCTAGTTATTTGATCTGCTAGTTATTTGATCTGCTAGTTATTTACTTGGCTAGCTATTTACCACACTCTCAACCGTTCACTTTTTTAAACGACTTTTTATTAAGCGACTTTTTATTAATCGACTTTAATCCGCGTCATCTAAATTTAGCGAGCTGTCAATTTTAAAGATTAAAAAGGTACCAAGACTCATCAATATAAACATGGTGACACCGAGTTTGAATACAGGATTTACAGGGAACATATTAAGTAACAGTCCGCCAAAGATACCCACAAAGAACATTAATGAGCCTTGTAGTGCACTTGCCATACCTGCACGATGACGCTGAAAAGCCAAGGCAATAGCGGATGCATTGGGCTGAGTTAATCCTAATCCTGCAATACAAAAAAAGATACTAACCAGAACCAAAGGTAGCCAAGCTTGCTCTCCATAAATAATACCGAGCAGTAACAAACATGCTGAAGCTATGGCCTGCATAACTGCACCGAAACGCAGTAAGTGAATCAGACGAAAGCGGTTGGTTAAGAACTGATTAACTTGCGTCAGTAAAATAAAACCTGCAGCATTCATACCGAAGATTATACTAAACTGGGCTTCAGTCAAACCATACCCATCCATAAGTAGCTCAGGCGCTGCACTGATATAAACGAACATAGAGCCCATTAATAAACCAGCACCTACAGCAGGATAGCCAAAAGAAGCATCTTTTAATAAATCTATATATTGACCAAATATGGTATTTAATGGCCGATAGCTTCTATTCTCCTCCGCCAGCGTCTCATTGAAAAAGAACTTAGTTAAAAATAAATTTAAAACCCCAAAACCTGCTAAAAACCAAAATATAGCATGCCAATCAAAAAACTGTAAAAAAGCAGCACCAAGCGATGGGGCTAAAATAGGTGCCAAACCCATTACCAGCACCATTATTGAAAACGCTTTTGCCATCTGTTTTGGCGCAAGGGTATCTCTGATTGCCGCACGCGTTACCACGGCGCCAACACACGCGCCTAAAGCCTGCATAGTCCGCGCCACAAATAATACATATTCACTTTGAGTCGTTGCGCAAACTACTGAGGCGATAACGTAAAGGGTCATGCCAAAATATAAAGGTTTTACCCGCCCTATACGGTCGCTTAGTGGCCCATAAATCAATTGACCAAATACTAGCCCCGCAAAATAGGCGGGTACAGAGTTTGCAATACGAGCGGTACTCACCTCAAAGTCATCCGCCATAGTAGGCAGGGCAGGTAAATACATATCAATAGATAAAGGACCGATAGCTACAATCAGTCCTAACATCATAATCCAAGCAACTGGCAGCTTTGGGTCGGATGCTTTTTTACTTTTTAATGGGCGGTTCTGATAGTTGGAATTAGTAGACATAAAGGCACGCTAATCTAATATTTAAGGATGTTCAAGCTCTTACATGACGTGTTAAATAAAGGGTATATCAGTCTTTATTTAGATCGTAGGGTTTGGTTTAATCCTGAGCAGTTATCGATGACTTGATTGAATCGCTAGATTTTAACCGTAGCCTATATAATGGCCTAACGACTAAAAACTAAATAAGCAGCTATGATACCCAATATGTTTACTTTTACCTAATGATTCACTCTATGGTTTAATTAAAATTACGCATGCTGTACCTGATGATAACTAACTAAACTGTCGTTTTAAGAATTCAACACTGCTGTCTTTGGCTCTTTTAATGGCAAGTTTACGATTACGTCCCCCTCCCATCAGTTTAAGTTGCCACATTTTTTCTTTATATAAAGCGCCAGCACTTTGTTTTGTCATGCAATTAATCACCCGTTTACCTGCCAATACGGCATCTGGAGATCTATTGGAAAATTCTTCAGCCAATGCTTGAGCACGTTCGTAAGGATTATCGTCAATATGGGTGACTAGTCCAAACTCTTTGGCTTCATGAGCATCTACCATGCGGGCACTCATTGTTAATTCTTTTAACACATCGGCGGGCAAGACATGAAAGGCAGATTGCGTAAGCCCCATGTCGGGTACCAGTCCCCACTTAGCTTCTAAGATAGAGAACTTACATTCTGGTGAGGTTATGCGTATATCGCACCCGAGGGCTACCTGCATGCCAGCACCAATACAATAACCATGTGTGGCAACGATGACGGGCATAGGAACTTCACGCCATATCAAACTCACCCGCTGAAAAATACTTTGAACGGGCTTAATCAGCTCATACAACCCAAACAATGCGTTACTGGGACTATTTAAATCACCTAAATCTATACCTGCACAAAAGATGTCTCCCGATCCATTGATGATAACTGCGCGTGTTGTACGGTCTTTTTTGAGATATTTTGCAACATCAATAAGTTCACGCATCATATCTAGACTCATGGCGTTCTTTTTATGTGGTCGATTTAACGTTACTGTTAGAATATCGTTCGCCTCAGACAACGTTAACAATTGGTAGTTTTTTTGAGAAATTTTTGACATTAGGGTGTCACCTTTTAAAGTCGTAGTTATTTGGGGTTCAAATTAAAATATAGTCAGCGAACTACTAAACGGTTACGGTGTTGCCTCGCTAAGCCGACATGAGTAGTACTTGAATTTGGTTGCCTTGTCTGCATTTTAGACTTCTTTAACTATAGGATTTGGTTTTTGACTGAATCACATCATTAGATCATTTTCCAAGTCATGTCATTCTCGCTAAGCGGCTTATCATCTTTAGCCGCCATCTGCTCCTTGATATGAGCTTGAATATCTAGAGCTTGCAGCGATTGTAACGCCGTTATCAGCGCGTCATAATATGTTTCGAGCATCGCAAACTGAGCCGGCGTGGTATGCTGCACGTTTAACAAACATTTGTCTTCAAAGTCTTGACTGGCCTGCCTTATTTGCGGGACGCCAGAGTAGCGGCTAGCACCCAATATACGATGTGCTATTTGCGCTAACTCTTCACGATCTTTCATCTCCCAAGCAGCTACTAATGCTTCTATTTCATCAGGCACAGACTCTTGCATCATCGTTAGCAGCTGTTTTGCAAGCTCCGGTTTATTGGCTGAACGTACAAGCGCATCTTTCCAGTCCACCACCATCAAATCCTCAGCATCAACATGATCAGCTAAATCTGAATTAGTTAGCGCATCTTTATACATTGGCTGCATCGAACTCAGCTCACTGGTTAATATATCACTACTTTTACCCAGCCAGCGCTGTAAGATTTGTAGTAGCTGTGGACGACTTATAGGCTTACCCACATAATCGTCTATACCCGCAGCTATCAGCTTATCTTTACCATCTGCCATACCGTGTGCGGTTAAGGCCACAATAGGTATATGACGCTGATAATCCTTGAACTCTTTTCGAGCTTCTTTTTCTAACTGACGTATTTTACTCGCGGCCTCATCGCCTGACATACGCGGCATCTGTACATCCATAAAGATTAAATCTATTTTTCTATGATGGCTAGGCTGCTGGTTATTAAATGTTAAGCGACTTGACTGTATGTTCTCAGACTTCAAGCTATCAGACTTTAAGCGATTAGATTTCTGGCTATCCGTTGTCTGCTCAAATTCCTCGTTATCTCCAGTTGCTAATTGATGAGTTTCGAACAGAATCTGTTTGTTAATGATATCAATAGCATCATAGCCACTATTGGCAGTGATTACCTCTATGCCAAGCTCATTTAACAAGGCGTCTAAGACAAGTAGGTTTGGCAAATGATCATCTACCGCCAGTACGGTTATTCCTTTCCATGTGGGCGCTGCCACCATCGCGGTCTTATCAGATGAGCTGGTGTCAAGCAGACGATAAAGCTGACGTTTATCGAGTGGTTGATACAATGCAGAAGCCTTATAGCGCTCCAGCAAGGTCGCATCTAGAGACACTTGATATCCATAAATCGCAAGTTTGCCCTGATAATGCAGTCTAATTTGTTTTAATAACGCCGCCCTATCTTCTCTACCTTGACTATCACCGCCATCAATAATGACCCAGTCCCAGCGATTGCTACTCTCCTTGAGCTTCTCGAGCGCTCCAGCAAGTGATCGAGCGACGCTAACATTAATACTCAGCGGCCGAAGCATTGCTGAAAATACCTGCATGGTAGGTGTGTGGCTAATCCAAGTCAGCATCTCAATAGGCTGGTCTTGTTGATGCGCGCCTTCGCCGAATGGATGTAAAACAGGAAGCTTTAATTCCTCTTCACCTTCTAACTCATCAAGGTTGGCTCCGAACACAATATCATCTGGGTCATCTAGCACTATATTTGAAGGAATACTAAACCAAAAGGTAGTTCCTGTATTGACTTGATGTTTAGTGACTGTAGGTACGACATAACTTGCATCAACCAGTGCCCGGCCATCTCCCTCAGCTTGGGTGTTGTTGTCATAAAAACCAATATAACCACCCATCATACGCGTCAATTGCTTTGAGATGACTAAACCGAGCCCTGTTCCACCATATTGACGGGTGATTGAAGGATCACCTTGGCTAAAGCTCTTAAATAGCTCTTTTTTAACATTATCAGGAATACCTTGTCCAGTATCCTGAATGGCGATGTGAATCATACCCATATTGGCTTTAGACATTTTATTTAAAGACTCGTCTTTAGTGCTATGACTAAAGGATAAATCATCTGCTTCTAGCGCTTCAACATGATCTATCCCCACGCGCACCACAACCTCACCAACATCCGTGAACTTAATGGCATTACCTACTAAATTGGTAAGGACTTGCTTAACCCTCAATGCATCGCCGACAATGCTATTTGGCACATCGTTATAGTACATGACCGCCATACGCAGACCTTTCTCAGCTGCCAATGGGGATAGCATGTCCATAACGTCGTAGATAGTAGAATATAGACTAAACTCATGTTTATCTAATACCAGCTTGCCTGCTTCAATTTTAGAAAAATCTAATACATCGTTAACAAGTGCTAATAAATGCGCAGAAGATTTGCGTATGGTTTGTACATACAAATCCTGTTCTGAGGTTAGATCTCCATGACGCGCTAATAAGTTAATAAAACCATCAATACTATTAAGAGGGGTGCGCAGCTCATGACTAATGTTGGCTAAAAAAGCCGATTTTGCTTGGCTACTTGTTATAGCTTGGTCGCGTGCTTCACGTATGAAAATGTTTTGCATCTCCATCTCATCAAAAGCATCCCTTAAATCTGCCTCCGTTTGATCCGCATGATCTTTTAAATCTTGAAAGCCTGCATACAAGCGGCGCAATGTTTTAACCAAATCTTGTTGCAATAAATTCAGCTCGCCGCTTGAATTAATATTGACAGGATGGAACATATTTTCAGGGGTGATTTGCTGTAGATGGAGCCGCAAGTCATATATAGGCGCAATCCAGCGCTTGGCATAAATATTTAGGGTTAATAATAGAATAATTAATGTAAACAGTCCGGTGATACCGAGACCCAACCATACTTTTAACCTAGCGATGGTTACAGGTTCATCATCCATCTCTATGAACATCCAATAGCGCTGCCCTGCATAGGTGCCGATTAAATGCCCATAAGCCGTACCCATTGAGGTTGGGATACTTTCAATAAATGTAGAATTATTTTCACTTATCTTTTGCGCTATATTTTCTGCAAAAGTTGGTGACGCACTATTTTCTTTTTGCGAATCATGCCAATGGGTGGGTCCGTTCAATGGCTCATGGTTACCTGAAAAGGCAATTATACTACCGTGATCATTGAAGATAGCAATTCGCTGAATGTGTTGGTTGTTATTCATTGAGGTAAGTAATGAGCCGATGCTGCTATGTATCTCATCTATAGAATTAATTTCATCTACAGAAGCAATATGTTTACCTGGAGAGGCAATATTTTCCTCGTCTTCAACATCACCCTCTCCAATATCCCCTTTTCCAATACCCTTATCTCTAATATTCCCGTCATTGGCCGTATCAGTAATAGGAGCATTACTATTACCTTTCATAATATCATCGTTAGCATCAGCATTTGGATAACCCTCAGATGTGTTCCGATGGCTTATAATATCTGGCAATATACTCTCAATCATGGGTTCATATCGCACCAATGCTGCAATAGCAAGGCTTCGCTGTTGCGATCGGATTGATCGATCAGATTCGGTTTTAACAAGATACGCGCCAACAGCTGCCAATATCACGATAGGTATAAAAACCATTAGGATGAGCTGAGAGTAGGCACTACTTGTCTTTAGCAACTTCTTTCGCATTATAGTTAAACCTTTATGATACCTACTGTTTTGCAGTGGCGTTTACAACATCAGCTTTTGCAACTTGAGCTTATTAAACATAAGCTTATACAACATAAGCACCCAAATGCACGAATATAAATATAGGGGCTATATAGACTAAGTGTAACAGTTTTTGCACTTATTGCAGATAACTTGGTGTTTAACAAAGTGATATAATCTGAGCTATTATTTCACAAACCAAATTTTTACAAACCCAATTTCAAATGAATATTGAGAGATTTTATGTCAGAGTTTAATCCTGTCTCACAAGATACCCCTGCCCTCAATGCAGATCCAATCTCAAAAATTAAAACCTTATCGGACTTTGTCGGTGATACGCCTTTAGTCGCACTACAGCGGCTGCCCAAACTTGAAGGTGCGAATGAGCATGTACAAGTTTTGGCTAAACTTGAAGGTAATAATCCTGCCAGTTCCGTCAAAGATCGTCCTGCACTTAATATGATATTACAAGCTGAAAAGCGTGGTGATATTGCTCCTGGCGATACGTTAATTGAAGCAACAAGTGGTAATACAGGTATTGCACTCGCCATGGTGGCTGCTATGCGCGGTTATAAGATGGTGCTATTGATGCCAACCAATTCCACCCAAGAGCGAAAAGATGCGATGGCAGCCTATGGTGCCACGCTTATTGAAGTGGATGAGGGTATTGAAGCGGCTCGTGATCAAGCATTACAACTACAAGCACAAGGTAAGGGCGTTCTACTTAATCAATTTTCAAACCCTGATAATAGTGCGTCACATTACTACTCAACGGGCCCAGAGCTTTGGGAGCAAACTGGGGGGCGCATCACCCATTTTATAAGCTCTATGGGAACAACAGGCACCATATCTGGAACTGGAAAATACCTCAAAGAGCAAAACTCAGATATCCAAATAATAGGGCTTCAGCCTGATGATGAGTCTTCAATCGCTGGCATCCGCCGCTGGCCAGAGGCATATCGTCCAGAAATTTATGACGCTAGTGTGGTAGACCGCGTTATCGATATCAATCAATATACTGCCGAAGTCTATATGCGCAAACTTGCTCGTACTGAGGGCATACTTGCTGGCGTCTCCTCTGGAGCGGCCGCATGGGCCGCTCTTGAAGTTGCAAAAGAAATTAAAGACACTCAGCCAGAGGCTGTTATCGTATTTATCGTTTGCGATCGCGGTGATCGCTATTTATCAACGGGGTTATTCACCGCTGAATAACTTTCAAAAAACTTTGAAGGTCATTTCATTCATTGATTGCATTAAGGTCTACTAATGGCAAACAAATTCTCCCACTCGTCTTATCCCAGCTCGGAATTCCAAAGCTCGCCGTCCTCAAGCTCGCCGTCCTCAAGCTCGCCGTCCTCAAGCTCGCCATTCCTAAGCTCACCATTCCTAAGCTCACCATTAATGGTATTTGATATCGAGACAATTGCTGATATTGATGGGGCAAGACGTGTGTATCCTGAGCTTGCGTCACTCAATGATGAAGAAACCCTAACGGCGCTAACGAGCCTACGTGTTCAAGAAGCTGGACATGAATTTATGCGTTTGCCTCTACAGCGTATAGTCTGTATATCCGCGTTATATATCAAAGACGGCAATTTGTCGCTGTTCTCTTTGACAGTTGAAACTATGAGCGAGCGGCAAATTATCGAAAAGTTCTTTCGCGCCTTTAAAGACGTTACTAGCTTGCCACAACTAGTCAGCTGGAACGGTTCGGGGTTTGATATTCCCGTACTTATCTATCGTGCCATGCAATATGAAATATCGGCTCCCTTATTGTTCGAACAAGGCGATAGACTCCAAAACCTGCGCTTTGATAATTATGTAAATCGCTTCCATACTCGCCATTTAGATTTGATGGACAGGTTTAGTCAATATGGAGCTAGCCGACGTGAGGCGATGGATGTGGTTGCAAGTCTGTATGGCTTTCCTGGAAAGACAGACATTGAAGGCAGTATGGTGGGCGATCTGGTTCGCGATAATAAACTAGATTCTGTTGCTGTTTATTGTGAATCTGATGTATTAAATACATGGCTCATCTATCTTCGTTGGCAACGCTTATCTGGTAAGATTAGCAATGATGACTATATCGCATGGGAGTCGCAAACCCGTTCTTATTTATCCTCAAAACTTGAAGAAAACGGCGATGTGCGTCATCAAAGTTTCTTGGACAACTGGCTTTAAGTAAACTAAATTTTCTTTGTCCCCTTTATTTTACATTAGTCTCCTAGCGCGGTTCATTCACTCTGCTATTAATGTGTTAAAATCATCTCCATATATTATTAGTAACTCACAACCTATTAGTAATTCACAACCTATCTGTTTATTCATTTTACTCAATTATAAGACAGTTAATTCTATATATGACTGTTTTAAATACATATCCTTGATACATTCATGTAGTTTAGGGTCTGTTGAACATTTCTTCTAAGTACTTTTAAACCTAAAGGCAGGTCTATGCAGCCCACCGATACTGATACGATGCAAGATAATCCCTCAAGAAACACATCTAAAAAACAAATTATTGCTGACGCCCCAAGCAAAAAGCTATCTAAACCAAGCTCAAGAGTGCGTCGGCGATTAAAAGATGCACCCCCACTTCCCTTTAAGATAGATGGGCTGTCCCATGATGGTCGCGGCGTAGCTATTTACGGTAATGAATACGGCACTGATGATGGTCATATTGAAGATAAACACGGTAAAAAAGTGTTCGTAAGCTTTGCGTTACCCAATGAAAGCGTACAAGTACGCTTAACCAATAGCCGTAAAAGTTTTGAGGAAGGCGATGCGGTAGCACTGATTGATAACGCCCATCTTGAGCGTCAAACACCGCCTTGTCCACATTTTGGCGTATGTGGCGGGTGTAGCCTTCAGCACTGGCAACCAGACGGACAAATTGCATTCAAACAGACGGTATTGGCCGAACTGCTAGAGCATCAAGCGGGTGTGCAACCTGATAATTGGCTTGCGCCTGTCATTGGTGACCGCTTAGGATATCGCACTAAGGCGCGTATGGGTGTGCGTTATGTCCCTAAAAAAGAAACGGCATTAGTAGGGTTTAGGGAACGTAATAGCAACTTCTTAGCAGAATTAAATGAATGTCATATTTTGGATGAGCGTATAGGGTTTGAAATTGAAAACCTAAAGGCACTAATAAGCTCTCTTGATGCCCGCTCAAATATTGCGCAAATTGAACTTGCGATGGGTGAAACTCAATCACAACTACCAGATGGTACTCAACCAGTCGCGCTCATTTTAAGAAACCTCAAGCCCTTAGACTCACAAGACATTGATAAGCTCAAAGCTTTTTTTAAAGCACGTAACTGGCAGCTTTATTTGCAACCTAAAGGACCCGATAGCATTGAGCGCATCGCCTTACATGATCAAGATGATACCACGCAGCAATTTGGGCGTTTGTACTACCAGCTACCTGAGTTTGATTTAACCTATGAGTTCATACCAACTGATTTTACTCAAGTTAACCTATCGGTTAATCGCAAAATGACCAAACTGGCATGTGATTTGCTTGAGTTACAACCTGGTGAACGTGTCTTAGATTTATTTAGTGGTTTGGGTAACTTCAGCTTGCCTTTAGCTCGTCTAGTTGGCGGCGCCGATGGTAAGCAAGGTCTGGCAATTGGTGTTGAAGGCTCTGATGCCATGACTGCGCGCGCATCAGACAACGCCAAACGAAACGGGATTACTAATACCGAATTTTACAATCAAGATCTTACGCAGGATTTTAGTGACCAACCGTGGGCCCAGCAAGGCTTTGATGCCATCTTAATAGATCCTCCTCGTTCGGGAGCATGGGAGATGATGCAATATCTTCCTCGTTTTGATGCACAGCGTATAGTCTATGTGTCTTGTAATCCTGCAACGCTAGCTCGCGATACTAAAGCGCTAATCGAACAAGGCTATCGTTTAACTCATGCAGGCGTCATGGATATGTTCTGTCACACCGGCCATGTGGAATCAATTGCACGTTTTGAAAAGGTTAATAAAGGTTAGTATTGTTACTGGCGTATGACAGCCGCTAACATAGCTCGTATTGAATTTTGAGGCATATTAGAGATAATTGAGTGGTACCATAACATCAAGTTTTAATAATAGAGCTTTATAGTCTTATTCCTCTCTTATCGTGCTTATATTTAATTATATGAGTGGTTAATATTCTAATTTTTAGAAATGTTATTTTTGATGGTTAGATATTACTATTGATGGTTAAACAGACCCTAATTTCAGTTTAAGAGCGACTGGATCTACATCATATGGGGCTGAATCGAAATGGGTATAAAGCGATTAATTATAAAACGATAAGTTATAAAGTATTTTGGATATAAATTGTTAATAGAATAAAGCTTAGCTGTGTGGCTTGCTATAAATCTATGTTTAGGGAGGAAGGTTTGGTAAAGGTTCGTGATGGATTGCCATTAATAGATGGTCAGACAACTACAGAAGACAGTGCTTCCCTAGCTGCACAGATGATTGCACAGCAACAACATGGATACTATAAACCAGGTTCACGCACCTCCTTTAATCTATTGAACGAAGACCTAAAAAAGCAGTTGGCTACCTCTAAGCTGACGACCGCTATGGATCGCTCTATTCAAGCAGACTATCTTCCCCTAAACGATGCAAACTTAATTGAAAGGGTTAAGTTTGATAGTCTCACCTACTCTCATAATGATAAAGACCCCGCATATTCAGAGTCAATGTCCTTAGAGTCTGAGGCTAAATGCAACTTTACTGATGAGCCTGCCAAAGATGACACCTTAGCCATTAATACTATTATTGACTTACCAGCGTGGCTAAAGGCTGTCTCTGAGCGTGTCGATATTCAGGATTTACCTGATTTGGCTAGAGCATGCGAAATTATAGGTACCAAATCAAGTCAGGCAGAAGCTGGAAAGCGCTCTACTGCATATATGACGGGTATTGGTATGACAGATATTTTGACCTATCTTTATCAGGATGAAGATGCCCTCACTGCGGCAATGCTGTATCGTGCAGCACGTACCAAACTTATTTCAAGCGAACGTATTAAAGAAGAGTTTGGTAGTGAAGTTGCAACGCTGGTTAAAGATGCGCTCGCAATGGGTCAGCTCTCTGATACGATTGAGAGTAATAAACGTTTAGAAGATCATTTTGCTAAAAATCAGCGTGAGCAATTATCAAATATTTATAGCATGCTGATTACCATGACCAATGATGTGCGTGTCGTGCTCATTAAACTTGCAGAACGTACGTTTGCGATGCGTGAGCTTTCTTATGCTAGCGAAGAACGTCGCCAACGTGTGGCCCGCGAAGTCATGACTATTTATGCGCCATTAGCACACAGGTTGGGCATTGCTCAAATTAAATGGGAATTAGAAGATCTTGCCTTTCGATATCTTGCGCCAGAGCGTTATAAAGAAATTGCTAAGCTATTGTCCGAAAAGCGTAGTGAGCGTGAAACTTATATCGAACAGGTACAAGACGCGCTCGAAAAAGTTTTAGCAGACGCTGGTATCAAGGCTGAGGTATCTGGGCGTGTTAAACATATTTATTCAATCTACCGAAAGATGAAGCTCAAAGGCCTGTCTTTTCATCAGCTCTATGATATACGGGCCCTACGAGTCCTAGTAGATACCCAAGCAGAATGTTATCACGCTCTAGGTTTGGTACATGGCATGTGGCGTCATATTCCCGATCAATTTGATGACTATATCACTAATCCTAAAGCCAATGGTTACCGTTCACTGCATACGGCGGTTATTGCTGATCATAAATCCTTAGAGATTCAAATTCGCACACATCAAATGCATTTTGAAGCAGAGCTTGGCATGTGTGCGCATGTTAATTACAAAGAAGGTGGCAAAACCAAACAAGATACTTATCTGAATCAAAAAATAAATTCTTTACGTCAGCTATTACTAGCGGGTAGTGATACCACCAATAAAAACCTACCCAGTGAACTCATTGATGACTTTGATAATGATGAAGATGAAGAGCCCCTAGATGACTTTGGCGAGCTTGAACATATTTATGTCTTTAGTCGAGACGGAGATATCACTGAATTGCCAAAAGGCGCAACCGTATTGGACTTTGCTTATTATGTCCATACGCAAGTTGGTAATAGTGCGCAAGCTGCCCGTGTAAACCAGCGCTATGTTCCCCTTACTTATCAATTGAAAACAGGTGAGCAGGTAGAAATCATAACCAAATCTTCGCGTGAACCTAACCGGGATTGGTTGGTACCCTCTCTTGGTTACATTCATACGACGCGGGCGCGCGCCAAATTACGCCAATGGTTTAATAAACAAGACCGTGATAAAAACTTAGAAATTGGTAAACAAATGCTTACCAAAGAGCTGACGCGTTTGTCTCTACATCCGAACAGCATCAACCTTAAAGATTACGTCAAGCATTTTAACGTTAATAATCCTGATGATATCTTAGTGGCGCTGGTTACTGGTGATATTGGCCTGCATCAGCTAACCGGTCACATATCTCGTGAGCTTGACTTAGTTTCTGACAAAGAAGAAAAAGAATATACGCCAAGTGTCCATCCAAAAGTAACCGGCACTTTAGATGCTTATAAAATTAATATAGATGGATTAGATAATATACAAGTGCGTTTTGCTAACTGTTGTCAGCCTATTTATGGTGAACCAATTGCTGGCTTTATCACCTTGAGTAGTGGCGTATCCATTCATAATCGTGGCTGTGCTGAGTACGCTCGACTGATTGAGCGAGAGCCTGAACGCCAGATCCCTGCCTCATGGGTTTCTCAGCAAACCAGTTTCCAACCTGTCGAGATAATTGTAGAAGCTTATGATAGACGAGGCTTACTACGAGATTTAACTCAGGTAATTGATAAAGAGAACATCAATATCAGAGGGGTTGATACCAATAGTGATGATGATAATGTCGCTCATTTAAAGTTTAAACTTGAAGTGACAGGCTTATCTCAATTGTCCAAGCTTTTGGCTAAGCTCGAACAGCAGCCCGGTATTCTACATGCAAGACGCGCTGTATAAATGTAAGTATATGGTTCGAGAAGCTTTATGCTATCAAATATTATTTATTACAGAAACTATTGCTTCATTACCTAAAGTTATTTAAACCCCATATCTTCTAATAAGTAAACAGTAAGTACAAAGCTGTTGTTTTGATGAGCACCATCGTTATGCCTGAACTTCCTGAAGTTGAAACTACCAAATCAAGCCTTGATCCCTTATTAGGTGCACAAGTTCAAAATATCCAAATCTTTCAACCAAAATTACGCTGGCCGATACCTAGCGACTTAGATTCACTTAAAGGCTATGTATTTACACATGTTGAACGTCGAGCGAAATATCTTATTTTAACTTTTACTAAAGATGAACCCACGTTCAAAGATTGTAATAAGATAGATCATTTAATTTATACTAAAAAGATGATCATTCATCTAGGTATGTCTGGAAGCTTGCAGCAATTTGAAGCTGGCACTGAAAAACGTAAACACGATCATCTAATTATTGAGTTTCAGCTGAATCTACATCAACCAGACGCGATCAATCAGCCCCTTGTTCAGCTTCATTATCATGATCCTCGCCGATTTGGGGCAGTATTGTGGTTTGATGACTATGCTAATAAACTATTTGATCATCTAGGCGCGGAGCCATTAAGCGATGCATTTACGGGTGACTACCTTTATGATCGTATTCACCGTATTACTCAAAACACGTTGTCTAAAAAGAGCTCAAAGCGTCCTTTACAGCCTATCAAACGCCCAATTAAATCGGTTATTATGGATCAAACATTTGTCGTTGGTGTTGGGAATATATACGCAACTGAAAGTTTGTTTTTTGCTAAGATACATCCTAGTACGCCTGCCCATACATTAAATAAAAAACAACTGAATGAGCTTGCCTTTCATATACAAGAAATTCTTAAACGTGCAATCACAAAGGGCGGTACAACGCTACGTGATTTTACAGTTGCTGCAGGTACAACTGGATACTTTCAACAAACGTTAAATATTTATGGCAAACCTAATAAACCTTGTCCCAATTGTGACACCACTATAGAAAAGACCGTTATCTCAGGACGATCAAGTACTTATTGTCCTAACTGTCAGCATTTAAATTAGTATAAAGTTGAACTAGGGTCTGTTAAACATTCATATATTAGGACTACTTTATTCCACTGCATTGATAAATTTTATATCTTAGAAAGACTAAGTGTCCAAAATTTCTCTACTTATTGAATACAAATAGTCACCGCCAGTTCCATATTTGAATGTTTAACTGAGCCTCATATTTATTTAGTTTTGAATTAATTGATTCATCGCTTGATTAAGAAGACACAACTTGCTTTAATAAACTTTTATACAAATTTCAAAGCCTAGAGTTTGTTGACGAATCCAAGAATTATTAACTTGAGTTTCTCTTAAGGATATAACATGTCATTTAAATCCAGCACCATTAAATTTAAAAACAGTAAATTTAGTACCATTGCCGCACTTGGATTAGCGTTAACGATAGCGACGCCAAGTTTTGCTGCCATAGAGATTGATGAACAGGACTTCGGCCCCTCCTATGAAACTATGGTTGTAGATACAGTGGTTAGTAAACCCCTACAACTGGTCAATGCCATCGTTGGGACGGCCGCTTATGTCGTAAGCCTTCCTTTCTCTATTGCGGGCGGTAACAGTGATATGGCAGCGCAGAAAATGGTCGCAGAGCCTTGGGAGGCCATGAATCGATGTTTAGGATGTACCGTCGCTGAAGATAATTATTATAAATCACAGGTAGAAACTGACAATCAGATTAGAATTATTGTAGATCAGCCTTCAGAGATTTTAATTAATACCAATGATAATGTGATCGTACTACCTGAATAGTTTATATAAGCTATGTGTATCGCTCAATTGAACTAACTAATAAAAAGATAAGGGGTGAACATGTCAATAATGTTCACCCCTTTAGTTTGACTATAAATTTGAGTTTCAACGCTTTTAGATATCATTTATAGCATTAGATTTCGTTAAGTATATTACGAAGCGCAAATATCTAAATAATTATATACAAACTATTTATTTATCTATTCAATTATTTATTCAACTTGCTACTAATCTCACGTAACAATAAAGCCTCTTCTGATGGTTCAGGCGCATCTTCTTGTGCTTCTTCTTTACGGCGAAGTGAGTTCATTCCTTTGATCATCATAAAAATAATAAATGCTAAGATTAAGAAGTTTATAAGTACAGTAATAAAGTTACCGTAAGCTAAAACAGGTACACCTGCTTCTTTTAAAGCTTCATATGACATCATTACGCCTTCTGGCTTGTCTCCTAAAATAACAAACATATTTTCGAAGTTTAATTCTCCGCCAAATATAAACGCCACTATAGGCATGATGATATCTTCGACCAATGAAGTCGTAATGGTAGCAAATGCGCCACCAATGATAACACCTACCGCAAGATCCATGACGTTACCTTTCAAGGCAAATTCTTTAAATTCTGACATCATACTCATAAACTGTTCTCCAAATAAAATTTATAAAAATAAGGGTTAACATAAGTGTGCTATGTTAACCCTTGAGATATAAGCGTTACTGTATTTAATTTGTAAGCTAAATTAATATTAAATATATCAACAACTTAATAATACTCACTATCCATTACTTCTCTTTCTTACGGCCGTGGCGCTTACGCTCACTTTCAGTCAAATAACGCTTGCGAAGACGAATAGACTTAGGTGTCACTTCAACCAATTCATCATCTTCGATAAACTCAAGCGCTTGCTCTAATGTCAGCTTAATCGCCGGAACTAATGTCAAGGCTTCATCAGTACCACTCGCCCGTACGTTAGTCAGCTGCTTAGCTGTAGTTGGATTAACCACCATGTCATCGCTACGTGAATTAATACCAACAATCATACCTTCATAAACTTCAAGCTGAGGCTCAGCGAAGAGCTTACCACGCTTCTGTAAGTTAAATAATGCGTAACCTAAACAAACGCCATTAGCCATAGAAATTAATACACCATTTGTACGACCACCAACTTCACCAGCTTTCTGCGGACCATAGTGTGAGAAGCTTGAGGTTAAAATACCAGAGCCCGAGGTCAAAGTTAGAAACTCAGAACGAAATCCAATTAAGCCTCGTGCTGGCATCGTCGCTTCGATACGAATACGACCCTTACCGTCAAGCTGCATGTCTGACATTTCACCTTTACGCAACCCAACTTGTTCCATAATAGCGCCTTGATGCTCTTCTTCAACATCAAATATAACATTTTCATAAGGCTCTTGAAGTTTGCCATCTACCTCTTTTACGATAACCTCAGGACGAGATACAGCCAATTCATAACCTTCACGGCGCATGTTCTCGATTAGTACTGACAAATGAAGCTCACCACGACCTGAAACTTTAAATTTCTCTGCTGAATCAGTATCTTCTACGCGTAATGCAACGTTATGAATAAGTTCACGATCTAGACGTTCACGAATATTACGTGAGGTGACAAATTTCCCTTCGCGACCAGCAAAAGGCGAATTGTTAACCTGGAACGTCATTGAAACCGTAGGTTCATCGACTGTTAGAGGCGGTAACGCTTCGACATGATCAGGATCACATATGGTGTCTGAAATATTAAGTTGATCAATACCTGTGATACATACAATATCACCCGCTTGAGCGTTATCAACTTCAATACGTTCAAGACCATGATAGCCCATAATCTTTAGAATACGGCCATTACGTGTTTTACCATCTTTATCAATAACCGTTACTGGTGTGTTTGTTTTTACACGACCACGTTCAATACGTCCTATACCGATAACCCCAACAAAGTTGTTGTAGTCAAGACTAGAGATTTGCATACGAAACGGTGCATCAGCATCTACTTGTGGTGGTTCAACAACATCTACTATGGTTTCAAATAGTGGCGTCATGTCATCAGCAAGATTGTCCGCGTCTAAACCTGCGACCCCATTTAAGGCCGAAGCATAGACAATATGGAAGTCTAACTGATCATCACTAGCACCTAAATTATCAAACAAATCAAAGATTTGATCCATAACCCAGTCAGGGCGAGCACCAGGGCGATCAATCTTATTAATAACAACAATAGGTTTTAAACCCTGTTCAAAAGCTTTCTGGGTAACAAATCTCGTTTGTGGCATAGGGCCATCTATAGCATCAACTACAAGTAAAACGCAGTCTACCATCGACATGACACGTTCAACTTCACCACCGAAGTCGGCGTGACCTGGAGTATCTACAATATTAATTCGGTATTCTGTATCTCTATCAGGATGTTGCCATTTGATGGCTGTGTTCTTTGCAAGAATCGTAATGCCTCGTTCTTGCTCAATTGCGCCTGAATCCATTGCGCGTTCTGCAATATTTGCACGATCATCGAACGTACCTGATTGATGTAATAGTTTATCAACAAGAGTGGTTTTACCGTGATCAACGTGAGCTATAATAGCGATATTGCGTAAATTTTCTATTTCATTTGACATAATTTTAAAGACTCAATATTTTGCGGGTAATAAATAACTACTTTTTAAGGGGTGCAGTATAACACTAATATATGACAGTTAATAATTAGTTTTAAATATGTGTTGACATGAGTTGCTAACTATTAAATCTAGAGCATTAAAAAAAGCCACCAAGTTGGTGACTTTTTTTGAAACTAAACAAATCATTATTAAATAATTAGGAAATTACTAATAATTTTAGTTTATAGTTTTATCAACAGTCATTGTTTTGTTACCAGTGATAACAGCATATACACGGCGGTTCATAGCACGACCTTCTTCAGTATCGTTAGGCGCGATTGGGCGCTCATAACCATAACCAATTGTGCTTAAGCGGTTTGGTGCAACACCAAACTGATTAGTTAAAGCACCTTTAACAGCAATAGCGCGTGCTTCAGATAAGCGTTGGTTATAACTAGCTGATGGACCAGTTTTTGAAGCATGACCTTCAATTCTAGCTGAAGAGTTAGGATATTCACGCATCTTCTCAGCAACTTTAGCAATCTCAGGCATATACTGCTGTTTGATTACAGATTTGTCGTTATCGAAGAATACACGTAGTTCCATTTTCAGTTCATCAACCAATTGTTCTTGAACTGGGCAACCTACGCTATCAACCACAACATTAGGTGGTGTATTAGGGCATTGGTCAAACTTATCAAGTACGCCGTCACCGTCTGTATCTTTATCTGCTTCAATAAGGATTACAGGTGGTGTAGGTTCAACAAGTGGTACAGGTGCTGCAACAGCTGGTGCTAAGTGACCACCAAGAACGACTTCAAGACCTGCTAAAGCCATACCTTCCCACCAGTCATGGTCGAAGTTATGGATTGCACGCGCTTCACCACGTAAGCTTAAAGCATCATTGACACGATACATAGCTCCTAAACCTAGGTTACCAATAGTATCTTTAGTAGAGGCAGTTGCACCTGAATCTTTTGTAAGTTCAATTTTAGACTGACCAGCACCAATCAAACCGTATGGACGAAATGGGCTGTCGTTATAACCGTAAAACTGATCAAAACCTACTAAGAAGTTACCAGAGATCATTTCATGCTCTGATTTACCAATTTTTACATCGCCATCGTTAGTAGTAGCATCAGAATCAGAAACACCATATTCAACTTGGAATTGAGTAGAAGGTGTTAATTCAATACCAAGAGCAGCACCTGTATACAGATCGCTTTCTTCAGAGAAGCCAAGCTTTTTTTCCATGTCTTCTACAGTATCACCGTTATCGGTATAGTGATAACCAAGTAATAATGGACTAACGGTTACACCAGCTGAAGCGATCATTGGTGCAGTAGCTGCAGCAATTATAGCTAACGTCATTTTATTAAGTTTCATAAACTTCCTCCAAAGGACAATTATTGTATGAATAAACTTTATATACCACTAATTTGCAGCATCACACCCAATTTAGCATAGGTTTAGATACTATTTAAACATTCATATGATAGCTTATATACAATTAAAATAGTTTACAACAAGTTTTTGTGAACAAACTACCTAATCATATACAAATATAATCACTGCTATACTCAAAAGCTACATAAAAAGTAAATATAAAGTTAGATAAAAAATATTTAAAGTTTCATTATAAACACACTACAGGTAATAAAAAGTGTCTATAACTCTCTGCGGACTATTTTATTACAAGGTCTTCAAATGTTCTATCATTTACATTGAGTTTTCACCAAATGTAACAAAATTTGACATTAAAATATAAATCAATTTAAGTCTATCGTTCTGATAAATTAGGTTTACAGAATATATGTGCCATTATATATTCATTAAATATTATAGATAAGTAGATATGCGCACTTAAATAGATTAGTATACCTAATTTTTAAATTTATATAAGCTAATAATAAAGTCCGGAATATTAAATCACCAATTAATGGCTATGTATCGACCGACATTATTAAGACGCTATACATACACGAGGTATATTTTTGAAGACCATTAAAGGTATAGCAATTAAGCGTAAAAGTATATCGAAAAATATATTATTGATTAAAACAATAAAGGGGGTTACCCTTTTTGAATTAATATTTACAATCTCTATCATAGCAATATTACTAACTATTGCCATACCCAATTTATATTCGACCCTGCATAGCTGGGAATCAAAAAAGATTAGAAGTTACATAATTCAATCATACAGAATTGCAAAATCAGAAAGTCTTATTCAGAGTCAAAATATTATATTATGTCCAGCAACCATAGATAACGTATGCGATAAAAACGCTAATCATGCTATTTTAATATTTAGTGACAACGATGGTAATAATAAATTTGATAAACGCCTTAATAAAATTATATCAAAGCAGCTGCTAAATTTAGATTATGGCAGCATCTATCTTAGAGCGGGTAGAAGAAATTATATTAAATTTTATGGTGATTCTGGTTCACCACGTGGGCATTTTGGACACATTAAGTATTGCCCTACCTCTGGCAAAACAACAGATATGTATCAAATCTCTATAAATCAGCAGGGTTTATTTCGCTACAAACCTTATGCCTTTAAAAAAACTGACTGTCCTTAATCGTACTTGACGTACAAACCATACATAGTTAATCAAAGTACATTATCACTAAACAATGACCACCGCTTAAGTTCCTACAATCAACTATTGATAACGGTTAAACTGCTGCCAAAGTACCCGGCTATGCAGAGGCTGATAATCAAACAAAGCATCTATAAGCTGACGATGTAAAATAGACCAGCTACTTAGTGTTTGCAAGCTAACGCCTTCACGCATATTTATTATTTCTTTCCCTGATATTGGCTTGATAGCTAGCGTTTTTATGTCTGAATTACCTAAATTGCCCGCTTTAACGTTATTTACATCAATGTCATTTACATCAAGTACCTGCCAACCACTATCTGGGGTATATCGGTACCAATTAGTGGGATGGATAGTGTCCTGCTGATTGTCTTGATCAAGATCAATTGCATAACCTAGCTCGTGAAAAAGCACGGTTTCGTAATTACGTAAAATAAGCTTCAACTCAGTCATGGATAAGAATTGATGCAATTGAGCAATGGTGTGTTGGTACTGTTCATATACACTAGGAACACTATCTTCTACAGGAAGCAGCTTGATGGTGATTTCGTTCAGATATAAAGCTGCATATTGCTGCTGGCCTACTAAACTAATCGTAGTCTGATGAGCGTGCGGTTTATTTACTGACTCATGCTCAGCTGATTGATAGCTCGTAGAATGCTTAGCAAGTGAAGATTGGACGTTTGTATGAGATGCTGTTTGAGCACTTGCTTTAAGCGCCGCTTGATCAATAGTAATCTGCTGAAAGGTTTTTAAGGACTTTTTACCTGTTGCAAATAAGGTAAGTGGAACAAATTGCGGGATACCTTTTTGAGCGATGCCATGTAATATCCCGTATTCCTTGGTTAATAAATAATAAATGGTTCGTTTTTCTTGAAAAGGCCGTTGATGTAAACTATAAGCATGTATTGGCTCATTACGCATCAGCGACCCCTCTGTGTTTTCGGTCAATAGTTGTTAAATCAGTATTTATTAATAGACAATCACTTAATACCCTAAGCTATTCAATGCACGGGCATCATCTGACCACCCTTGTTTTACTTTAACCCAAAGATTTAGCATAATTTTACGTTCAAATAAAGCTTCCATGTCCTCACGTGCGGCAATCCCGACCTGCTTTATTCTTGAGCCTTTATCTCCAATAACAATCGCTTTTTGACCATTGCGCTCAACAAAGATAGTGGCATCTATAAATGTCATTGCCTTTCGTTTACGTCCTGTTTTTGGATCAACATGCGCATGCTCGTCTTTAAACTCATCTATTTGAACGGTTAAATCGTATGGGACTTCTTCCCCTGCTTGACGCATAATTTTTTCGCGTATGATCTCACTGGCTAAGAAACGCTCACTTCGATCTGTAATTTGTTCGGTGTCATAAATAGGATCACCTTGAGGAAGATGTGACCTAATCACCGATTGCAGACGCTCCAAGTTTTGGTTTTTAAGCGCTGAAACTGGCACGATATCAGCAAAATCAAAGCTTTCATGATAAGTTTCTATAAGGGGTAGAATAGACCCTTTGTCCTTGATAGTATCAGCTTTATTAATAACCAATACGACGGGGGTCTTAGTTTCTCCAATTTTATCGAGGGTTAGTAAATCATCTTCACGCCACTGCTCACCATCGACGACAAACAGCACTAAATCAACATCGATTAATGAAGATATAGCCGCTTTATTCATGCGTTCATTGATAAGGCGTACCTCATTGCGATGAATACCTGGGGTGTCGACAAATACCGCTTGCATGTCAGTGGTAGATAAAATGCCATATATACGGTGGCGTGTCGTTTGTGGTTTACGCGAAGTAATAGAAAGCTTTTGACCCAGTAGATGGTTCATCAATGTGGATTTGCCTACATTTGGCCGCCCTACTATTGCTACATAACCTGCGCGGTAATCCTCTACTAAAGGTGTACTATCAAAAAAACTATCAATAGTTGATTCTGTATCTTGTTTTAGATCCTGATCATTTGAAGTGTTATTCATAAACCATTTAATCCGATATTTATTATTGATATTCATATGAATATAGACGCTGAAAAGAACAAAATTCGTGTCGTGAGTTCACTTAAACTTTATTCTACAATTAAAGTAGTACAAGACAATCGGAGAAGTAAAAGTGACTGTTAATAATAGATAAGTTATAAGTAATAATAAACGAGTTATAAGTGTAAAATTATAAGAAATGAGATTATATAGAAAATACGAGATATGCGTCTTAATCTAATTGTTGTAATCTACCCTTCTAAATCTAATAAGGTATTAAGGCTTGATTTTAACAATTCGCTCGCTAACCAACTTATTTAATTGGTTAATCATCTTCTCCGCCGTTTTCTGCTCAGCAATACGTCTACTTTCGCCAGACTCTATGATAGGCGTACTGTGCGGCACTTCTACCTCGCAGCGCACCACGAATATTTGATTAGGCGCATTACCCTGCGTTTCTAACAACGCATAGTTAGGTAGCTCAAATTTATAACCTTGTAGCCATTCTTGTAAACGGCTCTTAGCATCTTTAAGAACACGTTGATCATTCACATTATCAATTAATTCAGAGAACCACTCTAAAACACATTCCTTTACCGTATCTATGCTTTGGCTGTCTAAATAAATTGCCCCAATTAAAGATTCAACAGCATCGGCTAAAATAGAAGCACGTTCACGTCCACCTCCCTTACGTTCACCCACACCCAGTATTAAATGCGAGGATAAATGTAGCTTTTGAGCCACAATAACGAGTGATTCTTGACGTACTAAAGTCGCCCGCATACGGGTTAGACGACCTTCATTTTGCTTAGGATATTGATAATATAAAGCTTCACCTATTATCATTCCTAGTAAAGCATCTCCTAAGAACTCTAAACGCTCGTAATTTATTTTGCCATCATATGATCGATGCGTTAAGGCAAGTTTCGCTAAACTGGTATCTTTAAATTTATACCCAAGATTATTTTCGAGCACTAAAAGACCTTGCTCAAATTTAGTATATCTCTGTTGGGGTGGTAACTTATTAGGCATTACATTTTACTTCATTGAAATATTTTCACGTCTCAAAATATTGAATGAGACACCATTTATATATTTAGCAGTTATTCTATTAAATAATCATTCTTTGAATAAGACGTCTAAAAATAAGACGTTAAAAATCAAATTAGGCCGTGTCCTCACAGGTTGACTGCAAAGCGTTTATAGCAAAAGATTATAACTATTTTATTATATATGTATCAAAAACTACTCTTATATCACTACATATTTAGACAAGCAACGAGTTTAATCAATGGATCGGTTGTAGCTAAATGTCGGTAAATTCAAACCTGGTTTTTTATGCATCCATACGTAGACGGCCTTGCCCGCCAAATGACTGTCTGGAACAAACCCCCAAAAACGGCTATCTTCACTACGATCTGAATTGTCACCCATAACAAAATAGCTATCTTTAGGAACGGATACCTCCCAGTTGCTAGCGTGCGAGATAGGTTGATCCAAAAATTCTGAATAGGCAGCGTGTTGTAGATTTGGAGCTAAGTAGCGACGTAGATAATCATGTTCACCTAGCGTTTCACGATAATAACTGGCCGCTGATTCTTCTTTGAAAGCATTTTGTACTGCCTGTTTGGGCGATAAATCCCATTCACGACTTGGATCACTTCCTTTTACTGGTGTATAGAGTCGTTCAACCAATGCTTTATCTGCAGAGAAGTCCACCTGCTCAGTAGGTATAGCCTCACCATTGACGTATAGCTGACCATTATTAAAACTAACGGTGTCACCAGGCAAGCCGATCACTCGTTTGATATAGTATATTTTAGGATTTTCAGGAAAACGGAATACAGCCACATCCCCATGTTCAGGACTGCCGTTATCTATTACCTTATTGTAAGTTAATGGCAATCGGATACCATATGCGTACTTATTGACCGCAACAAAATCTCCTGTATACAATGCAGGAACCATTGAAGAAGATGGAATATTAAAAGGTTCAATAATAAATGACCTAACCACTAATACCACTGCCAGTACTGGAAAGTAATCGTGCGCCCAGCGAATTAGAAAATGCTCATTTGAGGATTGAGTTGAAGGTTCCGTTGTGGCAATACGGTAGTGACGATTGGCCTCTCGATACTCACGTTCTGTCTGCTTAACTTCAATAGGTGCAGTGCTCAGAGCTGTAGGGTCTAGAAGCTCATCTGGATTGATATGCTTCATATCATATTTGGATAGCGCCGAAATATACGCGTCTTTTTTTGCAGCTAAATTCTCATGTGCTGCTTGCACCTCTTTAGAAGATGACGCCGTTTGACGCTTATGCTGCTTGAACCATACTTTATCCAATAACCAAATAAGCCCTAAGAATAAGGTTATGGGAACTAATATTACGTTAAAATCAAAATCCATATAGCTGCCTTCAGCGCTTGATGATTGGTATCAACACGTTATTATTGTGTGTTTACTGATTATCGACTTGTAAAACCGCTAAGAAAGCCTCTTGAGGTATTTCAACATTGCCCACTTGCTTCATGCGTTTTTTGCCTTCTTTCTGCTTAGAAAGTAGTTTTTTCTTACGTGAGACATCACCGCCATAGCATTTGGCAAGAACATCTTTACGCATGGCTTTGACTGTACTTCTAGCAATAATCTGACTGCCAATTGCAGCTTGAATAGCCACATCAAACATCTGACGCGGGATCAATTCTTTCATCTTTTCAACCAATTGGTTGCCACGATAGCGTGCTTGTTCTTGATGGCAAATCATTGCCAAGGCATCTACTTTATCACCATTAATTAAGACATCAACTTTAACCAATTTGTCTGCTTCATAACGATCAAATTCATAATCTAGAGAGGCAAACCCGCGTGAGACTGACTTTAGACGATCAAAAAAGTCCATGACGACTTCACCCAGTGGTATATCAAAAACGAGTTGAACTTGTTTGCCCATAAAACGCATATCAACTTGAACACCGCGGCGCTCCATACATAGCGTCATTACATTACCCAGATAGTCTTGAGGTACAAGTATTTGGCAACGTGCTATTGGCTCACGAAACTCATCGATAAAGCCAGGGTCAGGAAGTTTTGATGGGTTATCGACTAATAAAGTCTCCCCATCTTTGCGCTTAATCTCGTAAATAACAGAGGGCGCAGTCGTAATTAAATCTAAATTATATTCGCGCTCTAAACGCTCTTGAATAATTTCCATATGCAGCATACCTAAAAAACCACAACGAAAACCAAACCCAAGTGCGTCAGAAGTATCTGGCTCAAAAAATAGTGCAGAGTCGTTAATTTGAAGCTTTTGTAATGCTTCACGAAACTTCTCAAAATCATTTGAATCAACAGGGAACAATCCTGCATAAACCTGCGGGGTTATCTGCTTAAATCCAGGGATTAGATCGACATCAGGTGTTTTTTCATGCGTAATTGTGTCACCAACTGGTGCACCGTGAATGTCTTTGATACCTGCAATCACGAAACCCACTTCCCCAGCTTCAAGTTTACCTGTTTCAACGGGCTTAGGACTAAACACCCCTATTGAAGAAACCAGATGCGAGTCCATAGTTGATTTAATCAGTATTTTCTCACCCTTATTAAGCGTGCCTTGACGGACACGTACCAAAGAGACAACACCTAAATAATTATCAAACCAAGAGTCAATTATCAGTGCTTGTAATGGCGCTTCACGATCGCCAGTTGGTGCAGGTATATTTTCAACCAACGCTTCTAACAGCTCATCTACACCCAAACCAGATTTTGCTGAGACACGCGGCGCCTCAATCGCTTCAATACCGATGATGTCTTCAATCTCTTGAATAACTCGCTCAGGCTCTACTTGCGGCAAGTCAATTTTATTAAGTACGGGCAATACTTCAAGCCCCAGATCGACAGCGGTATAACAGTTTGCAACCGACTGAGCTTCGACACCTTGCGCCGCATCAACAACCAATAGTGCGCCTTCACAAGCTGCAAGAGATCGTGACACTTCATAGGAGAAATCAACGTGCCCTGGCGTGTCAATAAAGTTCAGCTGATAACGCTCGCCATTTGGATGATCATAATATAAAGTCACAGATTGCGCTTTAATAGTTATTCCACGTTCACGCTCAATATCCATTGAGTCTAGAACTTGCGCCTGCATCTCTCTATCTTGAAGAGCACCACAAGTCTGGATAAAGCGATCAGCCAAAGTTGATTTGCCATGATCAATATGGGCAATGATTGAAAAGTTTCTAATGTTTGATAATGCGGTCACGTCTTGCAGCTACCTAGGTTATTAAATAAATTAAAAGAAAATCTGAGATTGTATTTATCTGAAATCTTACCTATATAAAATAGTACTTATCTGAAATAGTACTTATTTGAAATAGTACTCATCTGAAATAGTACTTATCTGAAATAGTACTTATAGCTATTCTAACAGCTTTCAGCTGTCTTGTAAGCGGTATAAATTTAATGAAATTGAGTTGACTGAATTGGGGCTGTAAACATCGAATAGGATAATACTCGCAAAAAAAACCGACTACTTGGCGTGATAAGCAAAGTAATCGGTTTTAGAATAGCACTGACTATCAAATTTGGTGGCGATGGGGAGACTTGAACTCCCGACCTCACGATTATGAGTCGTGCGCTCTAACCAGCTGAGCTACATTGCCATTTGAGGGCGGTATTATGCTAAATAATGATAAAGACGTCAACCCCTAGATCAAAAAAAATAAATTGGTAAACCGATAAGCCGGGTTCTGTCGTGAACGATCATTCATCTAGGTACACCGTTGCCAGTGCACTCAAGCAACCTACCCGTGTCCTTTGCAGGCAACAAAAAATGGACACCTATTTGGTCTTGCTACGCGTGGAGTTTACCTTGCCATGAATTGTTACCAATCATGCGGTGTGCTCTTACCACACCCTTTCACCCTTACTCTATTAGATAAAATCTAATAAAGCGGTCTTCTCTCTGCTGCACTTGTCGTCGGGTTACCCCGCCCAGCAGTTAGCTGGCACGCTGCCTTATGTAGCCCGGACTTTCCTCCCTTGATCCTAAAACGCAAGGTTTTATTCAAAACGGCGATCGTCTGGTTTACCAAGCTGCGTATTATAACAGAAGTAATTTAAATAGATTGAAGAATCTTATATTTTTTAATAGTGTTATAAATGTGTCTGAAAATTAACTTTGGGCGATTAAGGTATGCACCTTATTATTTATTTACGTTACGACTATATTTAAAAGTCCATTGTTGATTATTGCTCTTTAAGTCTTTAGAAATCTCTAATATAAAACATACAAGCGCTAATAATTAGCCCATTGGATAACGCTTAATAGATTTTAAAACAAAAAAGACAGCAATAATCATATTGCTGTCTTTTAATATCTATAGACAAAATAGGGTTTTAACGGCGTTTGCACTTAACCATATATTCCTTACCATCAGCCCACATAACATTCATTAGTCCAAAATCATTTTTAGCATGCCATTCATAAGTGACATTGCTGCTATCGTTATTAACAAAGCGTGAGCCCGAAGCAGCTTGGGCGGCATCCATAGTGATACTTTGGTTCGTCCAGTTTGCTTTTGGCAAATCTACGGTCAACATCGCTTCAGTACCATCTAATGAATATTTGGCATAAACCTTTGAGTTATCTTCACAGATAAATTGCTCAGGAGCCATGCGATCGTACGCCTTATTAGTTGTGTCGTGAGTAGCCGCAGGATCAGTTGCACACGCTGCTAACATTAATGTTAAAGGTAAACCTACTAATAACTTTTTCATATCGAGTCCTTAAAATTAGTAAACAGAATAATTTATTTAAATTATTGAAAATGTTTAATTTATATCTAACAAGTAATTTTATTAATACAGCTCATAAAAAATTAAATTTCATAACATGAAATAATACATACAAATAGGTACAAAACTTGATAGATATCAAGTATGTATAAATTTCATGATCAACAAAATGTGATAGAAACATAACTGAATACTTAATATTATAAATAAAATACTTTTATTAGATTGTTATGACTTGTCATAAATTTGAGAGCGAGTTCAACAGTTTTATTAAGTTATGTAAATTTTAAATCCAAAATATGAAAATTGAGTATGACCTATGACTTAGTTAAATCTAAAGTCGCAGTATTCACATCCTCCTTCAAAGTAGCTTTTAATAATAGGTAACCTGCGACACCAGATATAATTGAGCCTAATATAATACCTAAGCGAGGATCAAATCCTTCGGTTGAACCACCAAAGGCAAGTCCACTGATAAATAAGCTCATTGTAAATCCAACGCCGCATAATAACGACACACCATAGATCTGTTTAAGGTTTGTCCCATTAGGCAACTGTGCCAAACCTATTTTAATAATTAGCCAACACATCAGCATAATGCCTATCTGTTTACCGACGAACAATCCTGCCGTTATACCAAAAGGTACAGGGTGGAGCAACTGCTCGAAACCCGCCCCTTTTAATGATATGCCTGCATTTGCAAAAGCAAATAACGGTAAAATTGCAAAGGCAACCGTACTATGTAGGTCATGCTCAAGCTCTTCTAGGGGCGAGTGCTCGGGGTCATCAGCGTCTACCATAGGTATAAATAGAGCCAAGAGCACACCAGCGAGCGTGGCGTGAACGCCGGACTTAAGTACTGCAATCCACATAATAACGCCAAAGAACAAATAAGGCGTAATCGCTGTTACGTTGCGGCGATTAAGGATATACAAAAAAGGCAAGCACAATGCCGCTATTGCTAATGCCTGTAATGACAAATCGCTGGTGTAAAATAATGCGATAATTAAAATAGCACCTATGTCGTCGAAGATAGCGATAGAGACTAAGAATATTTTGAGAGCATTAGGTACGCGGCTGCCTAGTAAGCTCAAAATACCAATGGCAAACGCAATATCTGTTGCCGCGGGAATAGCCCAACCTTTTAAGTACTCGGGATTTGAGTAGTTAAATGCAACATAAACAAGCGCAGGAACCAACATACCGCCTACCGCTGCTGCCGCTGGTAGTATGATTTGTTTGATATTAGACAATTCACCTATTAATACTTCTCGTTTAAGCTCAAGTCCTACCAAGAAAAAGAATACCGCCATTAAGCCATCATTAATCCAATGATGAGCATCTTTACTGATGATCAGATCACCTACTTGAACCACTACTGGTGCATGAATAAATGACTCATACCAGCCATATAAGGGTGAATTAGCAACAATCATGGCTAGGATAGCTGCTATGGCAAGCACAATACCTCCTGCAGCTTCATATGCTAAAAACCTCTGTATTTTCTGTAAAACCATGCACCCTCTCTATCTTTAGGTAGCCTTTGACTGCCCTAAATTATTTTAAAGTTTTTTAGTTAGCTAAGATATTATTATTTATGGTAGCAGAAAAGACACCTATTTCTATATTAAAATTATATCAATAGACAAATCAACGTTAAATAACCTAAATTCAATGTCGGTATAGATAGAACGTTAGTATTAATTTATACAAGCAATAGACAGACCTATGAATAAAAATGACTTTTAATTTAAGTTCCTAGTAAATAAAAGTGCCTGTTAAATAAAAGTGCTAAGTAGATAAATAGTCGAACATGTAGCTAACAGACGAATAAGTAAATAAACAGTCGAACAAACAGCCAAATAAACATATGAATATTATAAATATAATGCGTTAAAATAGAGACAACGGTCGTCACTTAAACCACATTCTACTATTCATAATTAAAACGATAAATACTTATGCTTGAGCTAAGACATCTTCAAACACTGACTGCCCTTCGTGCGCATGGGTCTCTTGCAGCCGCTGCAGAGGAGCTTCATGTTACTGCATCTGCCGTCTCTCACCAGCTAAAAGAAATTGAAAGCTATTATGGTCTAAAGCTTGTTAATCGTCGTACACGTCCCCTATCATTTACACCAGCTGGAAATGTCGTCTTAAAGCTTGCAGATAATATTTTGCCACAAGTGGTACGAACAAAAAATAATTTAAAAAGATTGGCCCATGGTCAGGCCGGCCGTTTAAGAATAGCGTCTGAATGCCACAGTTGTTTTGATTGGTTGATGCCAATATTAAATCAATTTCGTAAAGAATGGTCTGATGTTGAGCTTGATTTCGCCACTGGGTTTGAGCCCGAGCCGCACCATCTGCTTAGTGAAGGTGATATAGATTTATTAATCACAACCAGTGATCTGACTATCGACGGTATTTGTTATCAGCCTTTATTTACCTATGAAAGCCGTTTGGTGCTATCTCCCACACATTCATTAGCTAGTATGGACAGTATTGAACCGGCTGACTTAGTGGACCAAACCTTAATCGCTTATCCTGTGGAAACCAAACGGCTTGATATCATTGATAAGTTTATGGCACCAGCAAATATGAGCTTTGCTAAGATAAGAACGACTGAGCTGACAGCAATGTTAATTCAGTTAGTAGCCAGTGAACGCGGGGTAGCAGCTTTACCTGATTGGGTCGCTGCTGAATATGAGAAGAAAGGATGGGTTGTGACTAGACCGTTGAATATTGCATCAATTGAGGACAAAACCATAGTTACACCGACTAAAAATCAGGGGGTATATTGCCAACTATTTGCAGCTACTCGCCAAAGTAGCCAAGACATTGCTTATATGCAAGGATTTGCGCGCCTATTAGAAGAGATGGTCAAACCTTGAGATAGTATGAAATGAAATGAGATAATTTAAGGTGAGGTAGTATGAAATAAGATAACGAGTAGATTCAAAGTATGTTTTAGGTAGTTTTGATAATCCATTTTAAAGTTATGTTTGATAAATTAATATTGAGTTGAAAAATAATAGGATAAAATCAGACACTTGAGCCTAAATTAAAGTTCGAGTCAAATAATAACCTATTGCTGTGGCAAATAACGTGAAAACAACATGTAACCCTACTAAACTAAGACCCGCCACAACCTTTCCAGAATTAAGCAATCCGAACACTTCACTGCTAAAAGTACTAAAGGTAGTCAAACCCCCTAAAAAACCAGTAATCACAAATAATTTTACATTTGGACTCCAGTCTGATCCCATGCGTAGAAAAACAACCATAGCGATTCCTATAAGAAAACCACCCAATATATTCGCGCCCAGAGTACCAAATGGTATCCAAGCATGCAGTGGATTTAAGCGGGCCAATAATGCACGCAAACAAGCACCCAGTCCTGCTCCTAACCCAATGGCCAGCCACTGCATATCGCCTCCTGAATTTAACAATAGTGTTTAATCTAAATTTAGTTAATGAATATGGTTTTAATTGCTGGCCTTTAAGTTAAGAGGCAATAGATGGTAGCTCACTAATATCCCATCTGGGCACACAGCTCACCGCTAAGTCATCTTGCTGACCAGCCTGTAAGCGCTGATAGCCAGCATAAGCAATCATCGCCCCATTATCTGTACATAATTCAAGCGGCGCATAGTGGACAGTCGCATTTATTTTAGACAGTTCTTGCTCGAGTGTATTACGTAGATGGATATTTGCACTGACACCCCCTGCAATAACCAGTTGATGCATTCCCGTTTGTTTTAGCGCTTTAACACACTTTTTTACCAAAGTATCTACAACCGCGTGTTGAAAACTTGCCGCTATATTAGCGCGTACAACCGGATCATCATCTGAGCCGTTGGTATCTTTAATCAAGTTGTGGACGGCAGTTTTCATACCACTAAAGGAGAAATCCAGACCTCGATGCAGCATCGGCCTAGGTAAATTATAAGTAGTGGGATCGCCATTTTGGGCTAGTTTTGCCACATTAGGCCCCCCTGGATACGGCAAATCTAGCATTTTTGCCGCTTTATCAAAACATTCGCCAGCGGCATCATCAATACTTTCCCCCAATATCTCATAGTTGCCAATACCGTGAGCAGCTACTAATAGGGTATGCCCCCCTGATACCAATAGAGATACAAAGGGAAAGCTTGGAGGATTGGCACCCAACAAAGGTGACAATAGATGACCTTCCATGTGATGGATACCAATAGCAGGAACATCCAAACCATAGGCTAAGCTACGACCGAACAAAGCGCCTGTCATTAACGCCCCGATTAGACCAGGACCTTTGGTATACGCTATCGCATCGATATCGTTCTTAGTGAGTCCACATTGTTCTAATAGCTGATCTAATAGAGGGACTAGCTTGCGTATATGGTCACGACTCGCAAGCTCAGGTACGACGCCGCCGTAATTAGCGTGCAATTCAATCTGAGAATACAAAACCTGACCAACTATACCGTTACTACTTTCACACTTATTATCCGTGCTATCAACACTATCCATGCCATCAACAGTATCATAGTTTAGGTACTCACTATCAAAAATAGCCAGCCCGGTCTCGTCGCATGATGTTTCTAAGCCCAATACTTTCAAGTTTCACCTTCTTCAATATGCTAAGAATTTAATACGCGTTGAATATTTACAGTTATGCATATTTGTAATCGAATAGGTACGCGTATAGACACTCATCGCCACTTGTTATTCATCACTATATATGGATACTATTGTTTTAAACAAATAAAAAACGCCATAATATAGTTATTTATGGCGTTAGTTAAGCAAATAATCAAGCGGGTTTAAGCATATTGAATCGGGTCTAAGCGTATTTTGCATTTTCCAGATATAGTATTTAATATAAGTATAGCTAGAGCACATTATGCTTATTCAGCTTAAGAAGAGTGTTCAATTATATAATCCACAGCAGCGGCAACTTGCTCTTTAGTCACATCACCAACAGCTTGAGCAGGCATTTGTTTATAACCTTCAGCAGAGTGCGTAACTAATGTCTCTCTATCCTGCGTTAAGCGGGGAGCCCAATCGGCGCTGTTGCCAAACTTAGGCGCTTCCAATAGTCCTGTTTCATGACAGACTTTACATTTTGCTTCATATAATTCTTTACCCGCAGAAGCTGAAAGTTCAGCACCCGCATCAACTTGGGCAGCGGCTTCTTCAACCTCAGCATCTGAGTTTAATTCTGCATCAGCATCAACGGCTTCTGCATCAGCAGCATCTTCTGTCGCCGTTTCAGCAGTTGCCATATCTTCGGTAGTTGCCATGTCTTCGCCAGTAGGCTGAGTTGTTGTGCTTTCTTCTACCACGACAACCTCAGCTTCAGGGGCGTTCTTCTGAGCAAGCTCTGCCGCTTCATCTACTTTATCCACCGCTTTAACTTCATGATGATCGTTACCACCACAGGCAGACAACGATAGGGCTGCGCCTAATAATAAAGCGCTAACGCCTAACGTACATGCTGATGTTTTATGACTTGCAGAATTAAATGGATGTTGCTGGTTAGTATTAGACATAACTGGCTCCCTTATAATTAAATAATTCGGTATTTAAATATATTGATTTGAATAGCATTTTACGTTTATTTTTCGTTTAATCGCTCTTTTTTATTCTCTTTTTTTATTTGCTTCTTATAGGTAAGCTTATTACATGAGCTTAATTTTTATTAAACTAACTGGTTAAACTTATAAATAAATGACGATTAAACGTATAAATTAATGGCTGTATGGTTGAATAATATTAAGAACACCCCTATCCACAATCCCTCAAGATAATAAAGATATCAATAATAAATTGATAATATTATATTGTTTAAGCCATATATCAAAAGCTTAAATTTAATATGGGTTTATCTCACTATTTATAATTACACAAACGAAAAAAATAAACTATATAATTATTGCGTCAGGGGTTGCTCTAATATACTTGACAAGATACTGATTACATAGTATATTCTCGCTCTTAATTCTTATCTCAGTATAAGGGTTTAGTATTTTTTCTAACAATAGCTGATGCCATAAGTTAAAGAGACATTGTGGCTAATACTAAATTTACAGCATTGTTAATGTCAACGTCTCAATTTTCCTACTATTTATTAAGGAGTCTGCATGCCTTCAGTTAAGGTTAAAGAAAACGAACCTGTAGATATCGCTATCCGTCGCTTCAAGCGTGCGTGCGAAAAAGCTGGTGTTTTGTCTGATGTACGTAAGCGCGAGTTTTATGAAAAGCCAACGCAAGAGCGTAAGCGTAAAAAGGCAGCAGCAGTTAAACGCTACAAAAAGAAATTACAGCGCGAATCAATTCGTACCACTCGTATGTACTAATTGAGAATAATCTATCTGTAGATAGATTGTTTTAATAGCGGTAATAACCACTTGTTCGTAGCATCTTGTTTTATCCAAGTATGCGTCGATAGACAAGTGGTTTTTTTGTGCTAAACTTTTAATATATATCTACTATGAGCTTATGGGTAAAAGATAGCTTCTGATAATTTTTGAGATAGTAATCAATATGCTCAAGTGATTATATGATAAATAAACTATTGATAAGCACTTAATAAAATCCCTGTTTCATACCGTTAATTAATACCGCAAATGTCATAAAATACAATCAGTATAAGAATAATAGGAAAATTATATGAGTACAATAAAGGATACTATTACCAATCAAGTAAAAACTTCAATGAAAGCGCGTGAGCTTGAAAAGGTCAAAGTACTGCGTAACATTCAGTCGGTAATCAAACAAATAGAAATAGATAGACGTGTTGAGCTTGATGACGCTGCTGTCCTAGAGATTCTTCAAAAACAATTAAAACAGCGCCAAGAGTCTTTGCACGTGTTTCAAGACAATGGCCGTGATGATTTGGCGCAAAAAGAGCAGTTCGAGATCGATATTATCAATACATTTATGCCGCAGCAAATGAGCGAAGAAGAGCTGGCTGCTTTAGTGAATGCTGAGATAAGCGAACAAGGTGCAACCTCTATGCAAGACATGGGAAAAGTCATGGGTGTGCTGAAATCTAAAACGGCAGGACGTGCTGATCCTTCTGTGATCTCTCAATTGGTTAGAAAAGCATTATCAAACTAACGCTTTTTTATAATGACTGTTGGTTACTGTGAACTGCTTTACGCTGTAACCTTGTATACTTATATCGCCCTGTACATGTTATTGAGTTCAGCAAATCTAGGGCTTCTACCGATTCAATCTTTAGAAGCTCTAATTTTTTTGCCTAAAGCTTGAGCTTACCCTCAAAAGAAGCACTCCCTCAGAAAAAGCACTAGGGCTCAAAGTTCTTAGCGGATTTAACATCTGCTATGTCTTTATTGATTGAAGCCATTAAAGGCTGTGTATTCAACTGAATGTCACTTGGATTATTTGAGTCAGCCAATACATTTTTAGCTAGTTGTAATGAAATCAATGCTTTATCATATTTCGCACGCCATAACTCCCCTTTAGCACGATACCTTAACGCATGAACGCTAGCTATAATTGATAAAGCGTCGTCATTTTTTGGAGTATTTATAGCATTCATATTTACGCCGTAATCGCCTGCATGTGTGTTTGAGCTCAAGGCGTTATTAGTATCCGTTTGGCTATTTGTATTTGTTGCCATCACTTCATATGCGCGCTCCATGATAAATAACGCTTCTAAATCGTAAGGACGTTTTTGAATAATAGGTTTTATGGTTTGGATTATTTTTGCAGGCTTATCTAGATGCAACCAGACAGTGGCTAAGGCCAAACTTATGTCGCGCCGCTCAGGGTATAAGTTAAAATAAGGTAGTAAGTGCTGTTCTGCATCATGCCATTTATTTTGCATACCTGCGATATCTGCCTGTGTAAGAGCCGTCAATACATCAAGGGATGTTTTATCACGATATGATTTAGGGGCAGGAAACTGCTTTAATGTTTCAATTAAATCATTAGCAGATTGAAATTGGCCTTGATCAGCATACCACTTTGCTAAGGCCAAAGCTGCTCCTTGACTATTTGGTGCTGCTTGCTGCATCTCGCCCCTAGTTACTTGATTAGACAGTAGTTTTAATCGCCATTTGAGTAAATCAAAGGTTAACTCATCGCGCTGATTTGTTATTTTAGTCTGTTGATAGCTATTGGCTCGGCTTTGTGCATCGCTTAAACGCTCAGAGCTTAATGGATGGGTCATAACAAAGCTTGGTAAATAGCTTTGATTGTTCATATTCAGTTGGGTCTTTTGATTTAAAGTCGCAAAAAAACTTGGCATTGCATGCGGATTGTACCCCGCTTTAAACATTAGCTGCATGCCAATACGGTCCGCTTCTCTCTCATTACTTCGGCTAAACGCCATCTGACTATTTAAAGCGGCAGTTTGACTTCCCATCATGATAGCAGTGGCCGCATCGCCATCTACGGCGCTTGCAGCGATTGCAGCCAGAACGCCACCAATCTTTAGCATCATTGCTTTGGTACTGGCATCGGAGCTATGCTCATAGTGGCGCTGACTGAGATGTGCAACTTCGTGCGCGACAACACTGGCGACTTCATCCATACTTTTTGCAGAGGTTACCGTTCCAGTATGAATACCCATTACCCCACCTGGAATAGCGAATGCATTTATTGAACCATTATTAATTACCATCAAAGCAAGTGGCGCTTGATTTCGCGCTTGCGCATTAATATGCCAAGCTATTGTTTCAAGTTGCTCTTGGCTCCACGGATCATTTAACAAAGGTGCAGATTTGCTCAGCTGTTGAAGAGACCACTCGCCTATTGCTTTGTGCTGATTGGACTCAAAGCGCCCACCCCCACTACCTAAATCTGGCAAGTTAGGTAAGACCGAATCATTCAAGTTGGCACGCCTTGAGGTATTAAAGGTCGTGTTGTATGGCCTGTTATAAGCAGCGTTGTATGCTGGATTGGTTGAAAGATTAAGTAAAGGACTATGTGAAGGACTGTTAGAAGGACTTTTAGAAACATTACTTAAAAGCTTACTTGAAGAGTTATTGAAAGAGTTTTTTGAAGAATATTTTGGATAATCGTAAGCAGTTGACTCACTATTCGTAAGTTGAATATCCGTGTTATTCTCGAAATTTCGAGCTTGAATGGCAGTAGACCACCCTATCAAAAGCCCGCTATATAGGATATTTGACATAATAGCTACAGCTGGTAATAATTTGGTTTTGTAAGTCATAGCTCGCAAGTGGTCTTCCTTAGTTGCTGTTAATACTTGTAGATTAGTAATTATTCATTACTTTTTTAGATGACGATATTTGATAGGTTTGAATAGTAAGTAGCATCCTACTCATATAATATATATTTTTACAATATTTGACACATCTTGAATAGATAAAACGGTGAACCTTGTTACCATTAGACGCTTATAGTGCATGCTTAATGAAGTGTGGTAAAGCGTAACTATGTATGGCGTAGCTAGGTATGGCGTAGCTATGTTGAGTATTGATCAATTTTTATTTTAACCATCTAATCTTATGACATCCTATCTTTGATGTAATGTTTTATATCTTAGCGCACAGTTACTATTAGAGTCTGTATCAACGCCTTTTATTTCTTTATTTATTAAAAACTATCTATGACTTATATCAACCTTGAAAATGACGCTCAAAATAAGTTTATCGTATCAATGATTAAAACATTAACAATCGATGAGCAAAAGACGATAGAACGTGCATTTAGAAATTCTCATACAACCCATCAGATAACACAAATGGTAGATGGTAGAGGACTGGAATGCCCGATGCCTCTTTTGAAAACCAAAGTGGCGCTAAGATCTGTTACACAAAATGATGGTGTTTATGTGCTCGCAACGGATCCAAATTCCAAGACTGATATAGCATCTTTTTGTAAACAATCAGATTTAACCTTAGTATTAAGCACTGAATCCCAAATCTCTGAATCTATAGTACTTGAATCAAAAATGCCTAATAACCTCGATAATAACAATAGTATAGAAAAACTCGATACAATCTTTCACCTCATTATTACTAAAACACATGGCAACTAGCGAACGCTATCCTTTACAATAGTTGTCAATAAAATTATTAATTGCAAGGTTAATATATGGCTAATTCTAAGAATATTAAAAGTCAAAATACAAACAACTCAATTTCAAAAGGCGTCGCTTCAAAGACTATTTCTAAACCAACGTCAGCCGATTTAGAGGCAGAAGCTGATGTGATATTGAATGAGAATAACGATGATGTTGGCAATGATATCGACTCTAAAGAAGTGCCTAAACAGGTATCAGAATCGTTGAAAGCTGAACAAAATTCAGACGATCAAGAAGAGCAGCCAGTATGGGTAAGCAAGCACCCAGATACCAGTACGCGTGATTTAGTGCCTGCGATGCCCGTTAATTTATCTGCCCCTGGTGTCAACTTAGGCGCTTACATCAACTCCGTGCATCAAATACCTATATTGACGCCTGAACAAGAACGGGAACTTGCACACCGCTATTATGACGAGGATGATGTAGAAGCTGCTCGTTTATTAGTGATGTCGCATTTGCGCTTCGTCATCCATATCGCGCGTAGCTATTCAGGATACGGTCTACCTCAAGCGGATTTGATTCAAGAAGGCAACCTTGGGCTTATGAAAGCTGTGAAACGCTTTGATCCTAATAAGGGCGTACGTTTGGTATCATTTGCTGTGCACTGGATTAAAGCTGAGATTCATGAGTTTGTGATACGTAATTGGCGTATTGTAAAAGTGGCAACCACTAAGGCACATCGTAAACTGTTCTTTAATTTACGAAGCTTAAAAAAAACCAACAATCAGCTAACGCTTGAAGAAGCGGATGCCATTGCTGCCGATCTTAATGTCACGCGCAAACAAGTACTGGAAATGGAATCGCGCCTGACCTCTTATGATGCTTCATTTGAAGCTCAATCCTCAGATGATGATGATGGACACTATGCGCCGCAGTTATTTTTAGAAGACGGCGCAGATCCTGCCGAAATGGTTGAAGATGCAGATTGGGAAGACAACAATACCAATGCACTTATGACAGCTATGGATGCCCTTGATGATCGTTCACGTGATATTGTCGAGCAGCGCTGGTTATCTGAGCAAAAGTCAACCTTGCATGAATTAGCTGCGGTATACGATATTTCTGCCGAGCGTGTGCGTCAGATTGAAAAGAATGCCATGGATAAGATTCGTGAAGCCATGACGATTGAAAGTGTCATTATGCCTACTGAAACTCAGTCATAATGATTACTTTTATAATGCCTATTAGTTTTTAAGCTGTTGAATTTATAAATTACTTAGACTTAGGCTTATAAAGCCATTACATTTTATGAATTCTAACCTATTTTATATTATAAACTTGGGCAATCTTTATTTAGATACAAGGCTTTTAAAAATAAGGTCTTTATAAGCAAGTTCTTTAAAAGTAAGGCAGTAGCGCATGAACTGGATTAGCATTGCAGCGATTAATTTAGCCGCGGCGGTCGGATTGGGCGCATTCGGTGCACATGGTATTAAGTCTTTTGCTACACCGCAGCAGCTGGCATGGTGGCATACTGGTTCACAGTACTTTTTCTATCATGCGCTTGGGCTACTATTGGTTGCTATTCTTATCAAACTCGGTTATACCACTCGCACAACCGCTTGGTTATTACAAATTGGTGTAATTATATTTGCAGGCAGTTTGTTTGCGATGACGTTGGGTGCGCCTCGTTGGTTTGGAGCTATCACTCCGATTGGTGGCACATTTATGATTCTTGGCTGGATTTGGCTTGCAGTCAGTGCATATAAGTTAAATGAGAGCTAACTCCTAACTCAACACGACTCTCTTTTAGTCAAACCATCTATAGTTGTCCTATCCAACTCATAGCTTTATTATCTTAACTCTATTTTCTAAATAGCTAATAAAAAGCCCCTACTAGACCAGTAGGGGCTGCGCTAAGCTAACTTTAAAAATAATAACTATTTAACTATATTAAGCTAACAATTTTAGGCTAATAGTTTTAGAATTGCTTAGCATAACCTTGATTCATGCTTAGCGCATAAGCCAGTTGGTTATTAGTAGGCAAGAGCAGAGTCATCTGAATCAGTCGCGCTCGGGGCAAAACGATCTTGACGTTTGGATGAGCGCGTTTTACGTTCCATACGAGTTTTGTACTTGCGAACTTGGCGATCAAGCTTATCTGCCATTTCATGTATTGCTTTATACATATCATCATCATAAGATTGTACAAACATTTCTTGGCCTGAAACCCTCAAAATAGCTTCTGCTTTATGATTATTTTTACCGCTATGGCTTGATTCAGAGTTATTATTATCAAGCGAGAGAATTACTTTTATGCTTTGAATTTGATCAAAATGACGCTCTACTTTTGAAAGCTTGTCCATGACTGTCTCTTTCATTGCATCGGTAATAGTGATGTGATGGCCAGTGATTGAAATATTCATAATTCTTACATCCTTAATATTATTTGAGTAGCTGTGCTGGCTCAATTAGACCCTTAATATAACAATGTTGCCAGTTTCGTCCACTGTTAGGAGTCGTTCGCATATCTTTGATTAATAAACATTTTTTACTGCTAGAAATCTTAGATTTGCTCTAAGCGCTATTCTAATTTCCTTATAAAAATAACTATTCCAAAAACATCAATTAACTAAACAATTTGGTTTGGAACATCTTTAATTTGACATGAATATTACAAATACACAAGAACTCAAATTGTAAGAAAGTGTAAGAAATACCGATACGTTAATCAAAACACTATATAATCTGAAATTTTTTCAAAAAAATAAAACAAGCCAGAACACTTCAATCCTTTTCTTATTCAAGCATTCAGTTACCTTAACTCAAATACAAACCCGAATGCTAAAAGTATTCTTTCTAAGAAGTAACTTTTACATTACTTTTGGTAATTTCATTTGTTGCTGTAGTTCATTTATCTTATTTCAGTTTTCAAAGCTATCGATAGAAACTGACTAATTTATTTTAATTATTTTTAATTCAAGGGTATTAAAATTTGACCTTACGCTGGGTCGATGAGGGTATATTCAACCCTTCTCTATATTTAGCAATGGTACGCCGCGCAATATTGATACCTTTTTCTTCAAGCAGCTGCTGAATCGTACTGTCTGACAACGGCTTTTTAGTATCTTCATTGGCAATAAACTCTTGAATCATGGCACTTATAGCCGTTGAAGAGATGTCACCATTATCACTGGATACATGCGATGAGAAAAAATACTTCAGTGAAAACAACCCTTGCGGAGTCAATATACTTTTACTGGTGGTAAGTCGTGAAACCGTTGACTCATGTAAACCTACCTCATCCGCCACATCCTTTAATATCATAGGCTGCATTGCAGTTGGCCCTTCTAGTAAGAAACGCTGCTGACGCTGGATAATACAAATAGACACCTTAAGTAAGTTATGATTTCGCTCCTCTATACTTCTTATAAATAAGCGCGCGTCAATTAAGCTGTCTTTTAGATATACATTATCCGGACTATTATCGCCCCGTTTAATCAAGTTGGCGTACTCGGTATTCACCTTAAGCTTTGGCAGTGTCTCTGGGTTAAGCTCTACTTTCCATACGGGTGCTGAACTCTCTTTTTCATGGACTAAGCTGACTAAGACATCAGGTATATCAAAGGTTTCAGGCTTGACACCATAATCAGGTTGAGCGCTTGAAAAAGCCAGACCTGGGGCTGGATTTAAGGTTCTAATCAAGGATATACAGTCCCTAATTTCAGTATTTTTAACGCCCGTTCTTTGTACCAGCTCTTTGATATTATTGCTGACAAGTAATTCATGCTCATCTAAAATCTTTAAAGAATGTTTGAGGTAAGGCGTATTAGGATCAAGGGTACGAAGTTGTATCTGCAAGCATTCAGCGAGGCTTGTTGCCCCCACCCCTAAAGGCTCACATTGCTGAATAATGCTAATAATACGTTTAATTTGGGAGCGTTCGATTTTATTATCCCATTGATAAAAACTAGCAGTTTCGTCAAAGTTTGCTTTTAGCTCATCGATATCAATATGTATAAATCCATACTCATCCATCGCATCAATAAGATAATCTGCTATGAGATTATCCGTTTCGGATAAATCATTAAAATTAAGCTGCCAACGTATATGATCTTGTAAGCTGACCTCAGTTGCACCTTGATAATCGGTCATACTTTGAGTGTCTGGTGCCGCCATAGAGGTTGGCGCATGGGTGTACACATCGCTCCAATCTGTATCAATGGTTAATTCTAGGGTGTTTTCAACAATACGTTCACTACTGTCATTAATGCTGCTATCACTGTCGATACCTGTCGTCTCATAGGTTTCATATACCTCATTATTGGCAGTGGCTTCTGTCGAGGGAGTATCTAGATAGTCAGTATCTTCATAGTCATTGGTTAAGCCTAAATCATTCGTATCAGGGCCACCATTATCATAATCGCTTGGGTACTCTTCATCATAAGGATTATATAGTTCATCATCTTGCGTCTCGTTTAACTCTTGGCGTGTTAATTCCTCAATGCTGTTGAAATCTTCGGCATCGATACTCTCTTCTTCTACTCGCTCAAGTAGCGGATTGCTATCAAGTTTTGCTTGTACTTCTTGTTCAAGCTCTATACTTGAGAGTTGCAGCAGCTTGATGGCTTGCTGCATTTGCGGTGTTAGTTTTTGTGAATTAGATAGGTTTATACCTAAGTTATATGCAGGGCTAATCATAAGTAGGTGTAAATTCCAGTTATTTGGTTTGAAACGTATTTATAAATAGGTTACTTTTCAGCTCACTATACTGCCACAAATTTGCGGTAAGATTCTTATTTAAGTTTGGCATATGCGTTTATTAAACATACCTTAACCTGTTTATTTAGTAAATAATTTAATATAGTAAGGATAGCAATGAATTTAATAATGTCGATTTAGCGCCAAACCCACACTTTTTATTAAGGCTTAATAATCATGACTTCACCAATTATTGGCTGTGTACAGCTGAACAGTCAGTTTAATATTGAGGATAACTTAGCAACTATTGAACGTTCTGTACATGCCGCTAGTGAAGCGGGTACTCATCTGCTGGTATTACCCGAAAATGCATGTCGCATGGGTGGTCAGCAGGAATTAAGTGAGCGCTTTGATGCTATTTCTGATTGGTATGCCAATCTAGCTTTTGAACACCAAATGTATATCGTCGCAGGAACACTCCCTTGCCCTTATCGTCCTGATGGTACACCTGTCTCTGGCAACCGTGTTAGACAAGTGAGTCAACTCTTTGCGCCAGATGGCAAACGGGGTGCACGTTACGATAAAATTCACCTATTTAGAGCTGACGTGGCAGACAGCACGGGCAGTTATGACGAATCGCGTACCTTCGAACCAGGAGATAAGATGGTGGTCGCCGAGTGTGATATGGCAAGTTTATTAGATATCTCTTTATATAAGGATGAAGCGTATAAAGACAAAAAGTATAAAGGTGAAAAGTATAAAGGTCATAATAAAAGGCAAACCTTATTGCTTGGGATGATGATTTGCTTTGATTTACGTTTTCCTGCCCTTGCTCAGCGTTTACGGCAATCTGGCGCGAATATATTAAGCGCACCTTCAGCATTTACTTATCAAACCGGTAAAGCGCATTGGGAGCTATTATTAAAAGCAAGAGCGCTCGATTCACAATGTATGGTAGTAGGATCAGCTCAAGGCGGTACTCATTATACCAAACACTCCAGTAGAGACACGTGGGGTCATAGTATGATAGCCAATGCTAATGGAGAGTTAATTGCGGATAGTGGTCTTACTTCACTTGAAACAGATAAGTTTGCCTTAATTACTTCTACCTTAGACCTAGATCAGCAACAAATCTGGCGTAATAATCTACCTACAAATTGTTGTCATAGACTGGGTTAGTGCGTCTATTGAATCATGACAAAAATCTAGGCATAAACAGGATTTAAACTAGGTTTTATTTTTTTATTCAACCCTATCATGGTCTACTTTGTTCAATGCTCTATCGTGGGCGGCTCTAGGATGTGATTTGTCATAAACTTGTGTCAGTTTAGCAAAATCAACGTGCGTGTATATTTGAGTGGTACTAATATCACTATGCCCTAGCATTTCTTGGACGGCGCGTAAGTCGCCGCTACCCGAGAGCATATGAGAGGCAAAGCAGTGCCGTAATAAATGCGGATATATGTTTTGTGCAATACCTGCGCGCTGGGCAGCCAGTTTTAGACGATGTTGTACCGCTCGTGTGGTTAGCCGCGTCCCTAGCTTTTCGCTAATGAACAATGCGGTATCGTTATTTTCTTCCCATAAATGTCGATGAGGTAGGTAAATCGTGATGGCCTTTAGCGCTTGCCGGCCTACGGGCACTAATCGAGTTTTATTCCCCTTACCCGTAACGCGTACCTCACCGCGTTCACCTGTGGCATCAATACGTAAGTCCGCCACATTCAATCCGACAAGCTCGCCCACTCGAAGACCGCTACTGTATAACAGCTCAAACATAGCTTTATCACGTATCCAAAGCCTTGCTTGTTCTGGGGTATCTGGTAGCGGCTGCTCAAGTAATTGGGCAATTAGGTCGCCGTCCGCGATACTTGGAAGGGGCCTGGGTGCACGTTTTAGCTGGTAGCCTGTGGTCGGATTGATACGTGCTCTGCCTTGTTCTACCATCCAGCTATAAAAATGGCGGATGGCAGATAGCTCTTGCTGTACACTGGATATTGAAAGGGCATCAACATCAAGACGCTTACCAATATGTTTTGCAAGCTTTCGTTTATCACAACGTGTCCAGCTTAAATGATTGGCTTCCAAAAAACTGGCAAGCTGATACAGCGCTGCATAGTACGCGTCGATAGTATGGCTTGACAGCTGACGCACATTAAGCTCAGCGAGCCACTGTTCAACAGGCGCTAGTAAAGCCTCAAGCTGCTCTAAGGCTTGAGGCTTAATTGACGCTTCACTATCATGCATTAGGTTTTATACCCGCTTGCGCCATGATACCGTCTGGGCTGAAAACCCCTTCATAAACAAATGCGGTAGGTCCGGTCATCTTAACAGAATATCCTGGAGACCACCTGATCAATAGGCTGCCACCATATAACTGCGCTCTAATCTCTTCACCCTCATCAAGCCAACCTTCGCGCACTGCTGTGGCCACTGCGGCGCAAGCTCCTGTACCACAAGCTTGCGTCTCACCCACGCCGCGTTCAAACACCCGCAGGCGGATATGACGTTGGTTCATAACCTGAACAAACCCAACGTTCACGCGGTCTGGAAATGCAGGATGTGATTCGATTGCTTTGCCTAGTTTTTCAACCTCGGCGGTTAATATATCATCCACCTGAATGACGGCATGAGGATTGCCCATATTAGCGACATAAAGACGCACAGGTTCACCCTCTACATTTAGGTGATAAGCATTTTGAATTTTAGTGATTGCTTTTGGTGTAAAGGGTATTTCTGCCGGTTCAAATTTAGGCTTGCCCATATCCACCTCTACCCATCCGTAGTCATCGGTAGATAGAGTTAATATGCCCGATTTGGTTTCAACTCGAATGCGCTGTTTATAAGACAGTTTGCGGGCTTGCACAAAACGAGCAAAACACCGTGCTCCATTACCACACTGCTCAACTTCGCTGCCATCTGAGTTAAAGATACGATACCTAAAATCAACATCTGGACGCATCGGTGGTTCAACAATTAATAGCTGATCAAACCCAACGCCTAAATGACGATCAGCCAATAGTGTAATTAATTCAGTAGTTAATTCTAATCGCTGGGTAACTAAGTCAATGACCATAAAATCATTGCCTAACCCATGCATTTTTGTAAACTCTATTAGCATGTCATTTTCCTTAAATATTATTATACTACTATCTTAACATGCACATTATGACAATGATAATCTAAACAAGTTGATACTATTATTGATTTAATAAGTTATTGAATATGCTGCATTTATCCCAAGCGTGTCATTATTTTATAGATTAAAAAAGCCTACAAGATTGTTGTAGGCTAGATAACTTAAAAACGGATTATTTAATTTCTAATCTTTTTGCCATAACGATTCAGTTTCGAATAGACTGTTAACCGTTTCACGCTCACGTACTACCTGATGCTGCTCGTTGGATACCATAATTTCAGCAGGGCGCGGACGCGAATTATAGTTACTCGTCATGACAAACCCATAAGCACCAGCACCCGTAATGCCTAAAATATCACCGACTTCTAGTGACAATAGACGCCGCTTTGCTAGAAAATCACCTGTTTCACAGATCGCACCGACTATGTCCCAGCTTTTTTCAACTGCATCACTTGGGTACTTAGCTGGTATCACCGCCATTTGCGCCTGATACAATGCAGGACGAATCAAATCGTTCATAGCAGCATCAACGATGGCAAAGTTTTTGTGAGCAGTGGGTTTTAACACCTCAACTGTGGTCAATAGCACGCCTGCATTTGCTACAATACTTCGGCCTGGCTCAAAGAAAACCTTTAATCCTAATTGCTTAAGTTTGGGTAATAAAGCGTCTGCAAACTTACTGATTTCATCCACTTCTTCATCAATATACATGACCCCAAGGCCGCCGCCTAAATCAATATGCTTAAGCTCAATATGAACGGCTTTTAGCGCCTCTATCAATTCAAGAAGCTTGTCTAATGCCGCTACAAATGGATCAATTTCAGTAAGCTGTGAACCAATATGGCAATCTATACCGATGATATCTAAACCATCTAAACTGGCAGCATATTCATACGCTTCCACTGCAATTGCGCTATCAATACCAAATTTATTTTCCCTCAATCCCGTTGAGATATAAGGATGGGTTTTGGCGTCTACATTTGGGTTTACCCGAATAGAAATCGGCGCTTTTTTGCCCATATCTAATGCAATAGCATTGATCGTATCAAGCTCGCTTAAAGACTCAACATTAAAACATCCGATACCCGCACTCAATCCTGCTTTGATATCAGAGGCGCTTTTTCCAACCCCAGAAAATACAATAGTTTTTGGGTCTGCACCAACTGCCAAGACTCGAGCAAGCTCACCCCCTGATACCAAATCGAACCCTGCTCCTGCTTTGGCAAGCACGTCGAGCACTGCAAGATTTGAATTCGCTTTAACTGCAAAGCAAATTTGATGCTCAATTGTCGAAAAGCTATCGCTATAGGCATGATACGCGTCTAAAATTGCTTTTTTAGAATAGACATATAAAGGGGAGCCGTACGTTTTGATCAATTCATCGGCGCGCACTGATTCGATTCTTAATGCACTCTCTTGATAAGCTAAAGCAGGTAGCTTAAGCACCAAGCTTTCAGGGTTAATGCGTAGGCCATCATCTGTACGCTCTGCTATAGGTGGTAAATTTGATATGTTGCTCATAATTTGTACGGTTCCAAAAACTGTAATCGCTAAAATAGACTGATACTAATAGATAGACTGCTACTAATTGGTATGAATAAACAAGGATCTGTATGAATAAATAAGGAATGTGGTTAGTAATTCTCGGGATCGGGATCTGGTTCCATATTTTTTAACGCCTCTTCATCAATTTCAATACTAGGCGAATTAGTGCCACCATAAATGATGAACCTTGTGTTGTCTGGCGCATCTTTAGGAAGATACAAGTCATTTTTTTGCCCACAAGCGGTAAGTGATACTGTACCAAGCAATACACATACTAAACCTAGTATCAATCGCGCGTTAATCCGCATGATTAATATTGAAGTGTCATTAACTTTGCTTAAGTGTTCAGTAAGCAGGTGTTGAGTGCGATAGTTTGGCATGTATAGCTTCCTGTTTTATAACTTTCTATCTTAATACAAAGTTGCCGCTATGGTAGCAAAATTATGCTTGATTACCTAATTAACTGTATCCCAAAACTCGATTAATATTATTTTAAAACCCTAGGTAGCCTTTGGGATATTTTGATACTATTCTTATATATATTTTGTTATGAAACCTATTTAAAATTAGACATATGCATTCATGGTATAAAAAATCTTTTATGGATGTTTTTCTTATATGAAACCGAGAATTTTACTAGGATCTATTAAGGGTTTGCTTAACATTAAAATAATAAAAGCCAGAAACAAGCACAATTAATAACCGGCAAAAATAAAATTTTTTACAATATGCCCCATAGCTCAGCTTACATCGCATATAGTGAATTCATTATAGTACCAAGTCAGAAAATTAACATATTAATAAAAACAAGTGCAAACGCTAAAAAAAGCAGGTTTAGCGTTTTTACAAAGATAGTTTATTTATAAATTTGGTATAACTCTCATTCTACTTATTATTACAACCTACTTATTTATTACAATACAGTATTAAGGACGCTAATATGAGCAATACTATTATCACAAAGCCAACTTTGGTTGTTAATTGTGGTTCTTCTTCTATTAAATATGCACTTATTAGTCAAGACAATCAAAATCGTATTACTGGATTGGCAGAAAACCTTGGGCTTAATAATGCGCGCATTGTGCATAAAGACTTAGACGGTGAAAAGACAGAAGTAAGTGTCCCAGGTGCCAACCATAAAGCGGCTCTTATAAAAATTATGTCTTTATTGGGTGATCAATCCCCTATTGCAGTTGGACACCGCGTTGTGCATGGTGGACGAGAATTTAGTTCTGCCGTAAAGGTGACGCCGCACATCATCGATGAAGTTAGACGTCTAAAAGCCTTAGCACCTTTGCATAACCCTGCAAATGCCACTGGCATTGAAGCCGTTCAATCCATTCACCCCGATTTACCGCAAGTAGCAGTATTTGATACCGCATTCCATCAGACTATGCCCCCTAAAGCCTATCGCTATGCGATTCCAAAAGAGATGTATGAAAAAAACTTTATTCGCAGCTATGGTTTTCATGGTACATCGCACGCGTATTTATCGAACCGCGCAAGTCAGCTCACAAACACTAAAGAGCCGCATGGATGGTTAGTCGCTCATTTAGGCAACGGCAGTTCGGTTGCTGCTATCTATGAGGGTCAAAGCTTAGATACCAGTATGGGCTTAACGCCACTAGAAGGGCTGATGATGGGAACGCGTAGTGGCGATGTTGACCCAAGTTTACACATTCATCTAAAACGTACCTTAGGGTTAAACTTAGAACAAATCGACACCATGCTAAATAAAGAAAGTGGTCTGCTTGGCGTATCTGGCGTCTCAAACGACATGCGCACAGTAGAATCCATTGCTAATGATGATACACATCCTGATCAACAAGATGCGAAGCTTGCTGTAGAGATGTTCTGCTATCGTGCGGGTAAGTACTTAGCGTCCCTATCTTGTGCTCTACCAGAGTTGACAGGTATTGTGTTTTCGGGAGGGATAGGTGAGAACTCAGCATCAATTCGTAATGGCATTTTAGACGTCATGCGCCACTTCAACCTAGATATCGATGCAGATAAAAACGACACCTTGTATGGCGGCGCTGAGGGCAGCTTTCATACTGAGTCTAGTCAGTATGAACTGTGGGTCATTCCAACCGATGAAGAATTTCGTATCGCTCAAGAAGCCAGAGAGGTTTTGGGTTTATAATATAAGGTTAAAATAACAAAAGGTATTATTGAGTTCTTAGACTTGATTAACCAATTCAATTTTGTTCGACAAATTCATAGTTGGCATTTAAATGACTGTCATACGTTTTGAATATGTATTTTTTATACTGTTGCTAATTCATTACAGGCTAGTGGCGCAATTATTAGGCTCATTCAACCATTAGACTTATATAATCATTAGACTCATTCATCCAATAAAATAAGGAATCATTTATGCAAACCATATTACTCGTACCCACTAGTCGCGGTATCGGTCTGACTTCTGCTGGACTTGGTCTTATCAAAGCATTTGATTACTTGGGTATGAAAGCTGGCTTTATGAAGCCTTTTTTGCAAGATGACTCTAATGACTCACAACATACTCTAGACAGCTCAAGCGAGCTTGCCCGCCAAGCATTTAATTTGAACCCACCAGACTCTATACCGCGTGAAAAAGTTGAGCGGATGATGACGGATGGTAACGTTGATGACTTGATGGAAATGGTGGTTAACAACTTTGACAAGTTAGATAACGACTACAGTGTGGTTATTTGCGAAGGATTGGTAGCCACGGAAGAGGTGAGCTATGCCTCCGCGGTAAACTTTGCGTTAGCCACAGCACTTGATGCCAAAGTCATATTTGTTAGCATGGCCGATCTTGAAAACCCGAAACAATTGGCTGATAAATTAGATGTCCATGCGCGTATCTTCGGCGGACTAACGGGCGAGCGTACATTGGGCAGTATCTTAATGCGCGCCAAAAATGTTACTAATACGTTTGACACTCAGCCTGTAGCTCCCGGGGAAGCCAATCTTGAGCTTGATGAAGACTTTATAAAGGCCATGCAATCATACTCGCCAAGTTTTGCAACAGATAACTATCACTTAATTGGCGTGGTACCGTTCAGTAATACCTTATCCGTACCCCGTACTTGGGATATTGCCAAAGAGTTAAATGCCATTTGGCTCAATGAAGGTGATGCCAAACAACGCCGTGTGTTAACTACTAGCTTAACAGCCCGTACCATCTCTCGCGTTGGTGAGGTATTCAAAAGAGGTACTTTGATTGTGACGCCTGGTGATCGCGATGATTTATTACTGGCAGCGGCAATGGCCACCATGAATGATATACCTATGGCGGGTATTGTTCTCACTGGCGGTATTACCCCAAATGATACTGTGATTCAGCTGTGTCAACCAGCGCTACGTACTGGAATGCCAGTCATGAGCGTCAAAACCAATAGCTTAGAAACAGTGACAGATCTGGCCAATATCACCAATGAAATCCCTAAAGATGATATTGAACGCGCTGAAACGGTTACCCGCTTTGTTGCGGCGCATTTGGATCTAGACTGGCTAAAAGCGTACTTTGATCGAGACTACAAGCCACGCCTATCACCATCCGCGTTTCGCCATCAAGTGGTTAAAAAAGCACAAGGCGACAAAATGCGTGTGGTCTTACCTGAGGGTGAAGAGCCGCGTACTATTGAGGCGGCTGCAATTTGTCAAAGCCGTAACATTGCCCAGTGTGTCCTAATTGGTAATCCAGATGAAGTGGCGCAAGTGGCCAAAAACCGAGGCGTCGAGCTACCTGACGATATTGAAATCATTGATCCTGCTACTGTAGATCGCCAAAAATACATAGATGCTTTTGTAGAGCGCCGTAAAGGTAAGGCGACAGCACAAAGAGCCACCGAAGAGATGGAGGATAATGTCGTTCTTGGTACTACCATGTTGCATCTTGACGAAGTGGACGGTCTGGTATCGGGCGCTATCCATACGACTGCCAATACAGTTCGTCCAGCTTTTCAGTTAATCAAGACCGCGCCAGAATACTCTTTGGTCTCTTCTGTCTTTTTCATGTTATTACCTGAACAAGTGGTTGTGTATGGTGACTGCGCCATCAATCCAGACCCAAATGCTGAGCAATTAGCAGAGATTGCAATTCAATCTGCGGCGTCAGCCAAAGCCTTTGGCATCGAGCCTAAAGTTGCTATGATAAGTTACTCTACTGGCGCATCGGGCACCGGTGAGGATGTAGAAAAAGTGAAAGAAGCCACACGTATTGTACGCGAGCGTGCACCAAACTTATTGGTAGATGGCCCGCTTCAATACGATGCTGCTTCTGTGCTTAGTGTAGGTAAACAAAAAGCACCGGATTCCCCTGTGGCAGGTCAAGCCAATGTGTTTATCTTTCCAGATTTGAATACGGGCAATACCACTTATAAGGCGGTTCAGCGTAGTGCTAACGTCGTGAGTGTTGGCCCAATGCTACAAGGGCTTAATAAACCTGTAAATGATTTATCTCGCGGCGCATTGGTAGATGATATTGTTTACACCATTGCGCTAACAGCGATACAGGCCAGTAGCCCAGACGTTTAATACGACAGTTTAGTGGTAAATAGGTCATCCGTATCTACATATAGATGTCTTTATAGGCTATCGTATATTGTCTGATATTTAAGACTGATATTTAGAAATTAGCATTTTAAGACTGATAATAAAGGCTGGCAGTTTCGTCAGTCTTTTTAGTTTATTCCAAATCTGGAACTTAAAATGTCGTTTAAAACGCTTGAAAACGCTACAAGTATTGAGTTGAGCGAGTTTGACAAAAAATTATTGTTCAGAAAAGGTATTATTCAAAAAATGACAATAGCTGTTTAATACAGCATCACACTTTATTGATATATATTGATAGAAAAGAGAATGACAAACGCCTTACCACACACTAAGTCTACATTGCATAACAATCCTAATGATTGCTTTTTACCCATGCGTTTGTATTTGGGTGGATCGTTTGATCCAGTTCATTTTAGTCACATTGAGATGCTCACGCATGTTTATACCGTACTAAATCAGTCATTAGCAGAGACTGGGCGAAGTTATAATCAAGCTGCTAAAATACAAGCTTGTTTTTTGCCGACTGCCCGCTCGCCTTTAAAGCAGAAGACAACCAGTCCCGAACACCGCTTAGCCATGCTAAAGCTGGTCACCAGTCTTATCAATAATCGTTGTGATATGCATCAAGATAGTCCTAATTTCACACACAGTTTAGAAAACGATACTGTGCCTAAGGCTATCTTTGAAGTGTGCGAATATGAACTGTGGCAAGAGCCACCGATCTATAGCATAGATACATTAAAACATTTGCAAAAATGCCATCCTAAAAGTAGTGTGATTTTCATTGTCGGGGCAGATAATATTGCTAGTCTTCCTAAATGGAAAGAGGGTGATAAACTCACAGAACATGCCCATCTATGGGTAATGCCGCGTAATCATCTTCAGTCGCAAGGTGAGATTCTAAATTTGCTACCTGAACGTCTAAAGTGTCAGGTTACATCCTCGCCTAAGCCGCTGATGCATAAACAGTATGGTAGTATTTATATCGATACTTATAGTGTTCCGAGCATCTCTAGCAGTGCAATACGTCATGCAATAGCACAGTGCAGGTCAAATACTATACAATATATGCTACCATCGATAGTTTATGATTATATTAAAGAACATAATTTATATTAGCCTAGATAGCTGTTAATCTTCATTAACTTACTAATTAACTAATTAACTTACTAATTGGCCTTGCTGATTACCCTTGTTTTTTAATCAATTGCCCTTATTTATAGTAAACTTTGGCAATAGAAAGCTTAAGCCCGTTTCATACGCCCAATATGCGCCCAATTAATAACGCAGCGCTGATTGAATAGGCACTATTATCGGCCTCAATAAATTCTATACAGCCCCTTAATATAAATTTTGTTAAAAGCACGATACTATTAAATCAGACATATCCATATTTTATAGGACAATTATGAACCAAGAAAACAGTTCAAATGAATCAATGACAGATGAAAGATTACACTATTGCCTTGAAGTGGTTCAAGGCGCACTCAGTGATATGAAAGCTAGAAATATTACAGTGATGAATGTCGAGGAATTAACCGACGTAATGGAATATATGGTCATCGCAGAAGGCACATCAAAACGTCATGTAAATGCAGTCGCTGATGAAGTCGGCGCCACTGCTAAAAAAGCAGGATTTATGCCCCTTGGGCGTGAAGGTGAAAAAGACAGCGATTGGACGCTGGTAGATCTAGGCGGTGTTGTCGTTCACATTATGACAAAGCAAGCGCGCGAGTTTTATGATCTTGAAGGTCTATGGTCATCGCCTGAAGAACTTAAAAAGTTAGTGGCTCGCGATCTTAGTGAGCGTTAATTTCGCATTAATGAAACGCTAATTGCTAATTGCTAATTGAGCATTTAATAAGGCAATCTGGTCAATCCATTTATAAATCATTAGTAGCTCATATAGCGTATCAGTTATCCATATTTATGAACCGCTACTCTTATAAATTGCTATTTAAAAAAATTAAGACGCCTTTATAAGGTGTCTTTTTTTAGAACCGTACTATTTTGCTCTATTTGTTTCCTATAATTTTAATTATCATTAAATAGTTAAATAAGTCTAGGATAGTTACAAGGCAATCGAGTGCAAATGCGACTTGTAGCAAGTTTAGCGAGTTTGACGAAGATTAATTGTTTCAATAATTGGTTGTTTCAATAATTGGTTGTTTCAAAAATTGGTTGTTTCAAAAATTGGTAGTTTTAAATGTGAGACATTAGGGTATTTTTACTATAGACAAGGAGCGTTCATGGCAAAGCTTTGGCTCGACTTAGGTAACACTCGATTAAAATATTGGCTAACGGATGATGTGGGCCAGATTATCACCAGTGATGCCAAACAGCATCTCCAAGCCCCCGATGAATTATTAATCGGTTTGACGGATAGATTTCATAACCTTGCACCAGAATTTATTGGAGTCTCATCCGTACTTGGTCAACACCTCAATGCAGAGGTTGCTGAATCTCTAGCCAGCTTAGATGTTCCTTTTGAATTCGTACATGTAGATGCAGAGCATCACTTATTGACGAGTGATTATGACGCGTCCCAATTGGGCGTTGACCGCTGGTTACAGATTTTAGGCGGCGTAGATAGAAAAAAGAGACAATGTATCGTGGGCTGTGGTACTGCTTTAACGATAGATCTGGTCGATAATGCACACCATGCTGGCGGTTACATCTTTCCCAGTATTTATTTGCAGCGTGAAGCGCTTATGTCAGGTACCAAGCAGATAAGTATCGCACCTGGCGTATTTGATAGTATTATTCAAGGCACAACCACGTCAGATGCCGTGCATCGCGGTATCTTATTATCGATAGTCGGCGCTATTAATGAGATTGGTCGTCGTCACTTGAATTATGAATTTATTTTGACAGGCGGTGATGCTCCTATCTTGGCGCAGCATCTAGCGCATCCCATTCATATACGTGAGAACTTACTGCTTAATGGGCTTATGCGGTATTTTGAGCAACAGTGTGCAGCTGATTGATTCAATAGTTATTCAATGAAATAACTATCGAAGATGAGTACTTAAAGTTTATGCAAGTTTTCAAAGGTCAGTTATTGGAATCTGCAGATTAAGAACGTTTATACGTTTTTAGACTCTCCTATCGTTTGTAAGTAGACGATATAAATAATCTATTTCTATAAAAAAAAGAGCCATACTTAACAATATAGTCGTAATCAGCATTGATAGACAAAGCAATTGAGTGCAAGTAAAAATAACATGGGCTCAACACGCTTAATGCCGCCACTTATATTTATCACTGATGACTAGCATTCATGCTTATGACTTATGTCTTTCATTAAAACTATAGTATGGCTCTTATCTAAGAATTATCGTTTATAAACAATTTGTTTATAAATTATTTATTCATATAGGGATAATCCGTATACCCTTTAGCCCCACCACCGTAGAACGTTTGTGGATGCTGCTCATTGAGTTCAGCGCCTTTTTGTATCCGTTCTGCTAAGTCTGGATTGGCAATATAGTCGCGTCCAAAAGCAACAGCATCAATATAACCATCTTCAATCATTTTTTCTGCTTTATCAGCTGTGTATCCGCCTGCGGCAACAATAGTATTGTCAAATGCTGAACGTAGTTTGGTTCTAAATTCATTAGAATAAGGCGTACCACCTGCCCAATCTGGCTCTGATAGATGTAAATACATTACGTTCTTTTTGTTAATTTGTTTAACAAACCAAACGGCTTCTTCCTCATCATAGCCTGCTTCTACATTATTGAACGTACCCATTGGAGAGATACGAATACCCACATGGTTGTTATCCCATGCTTCAATACAAGCATCAATGACCTCCAGTATTAAACGAGCACGTTTCTCGCGGCTACCACCGTATTCATCCGTACGTTTGTTGGTATGCTCAGCCCAAAACTGATGCAATAAATAGCCATGCGCGCCATGTATTTCAACACCATCAAAACCCGCTTCTTTAGCGTTCTTAGTTGCTTGTCCAAAATCAGCAATGACTTGATGTATCTCCTCTATCGTTGCAGGACGCGGTTTGGTAGCGTCAACACGAATAGGCATACCATTATCATCACGTAAGGTGGTGCGAACACCCACTTCGATGTTTGATGCGGATATCGGCGCTTTATTATCCGGCTGCACACTATTGTGGGCAACAAGACCGGTATGCCAAAGCTGTAGTACAATTTTGCCGCCTTTGGCATGTACCGCATCGGTGACAACCTTCCAAGCTGTGATTTGATCTTGAGTATGTACGCCGGGTGCGCCTGCATAGCCTTTAGCTTGAAACGAGACTTGAGTCGCTTCTGCAATGATGAGGCCTGCACCTGCTCGCTGTGAGTAATACTCTGCAGCTAATGCGGTCGGTACGTCACCTGGTTCAACAGCACGAAGGCGCGTAAGGGGCGCCATAAATATTCTGTTTTTAAGGGTATTTTCACCGACTTTAATGGTTTTAAATAATCTTTCGTATGCCATAATTTTTCCTTATTTTAAGTTATCAGCCATGTCTTTTATTACGTTGATAGCTCTTATAATTATGTCGTTAGCTTTGATGGGTCAAGACATTTTTTGGGCTTTTTTTTAGGCCATATTGATGAATGGTAGCTATAGTCAAGAAGTCTAAAATGGTGACAAGGCAACCGAGTTCAAGTACTACTCATCAAGTACTACTCATCAAGTAATACTCATCAAGTACTACTCATCAGGTACTACTCATGTAGGCTTAGCGAGGTCAACGCCGTAACCGTTTGGTAGTTTGCTGACTATATATTATGTGGCACATCTTTAATAATAAAAGGACAAGACTGAATCTAATTACAATACGTAATTAACCCATAATAAAAAACCCACAGCATGTGGGTTTAATTGATATTATAAAATCTTAGTAAGCTTTGATTTAAGTCTGGTAAGCTTGACTGTGGTTTATTCAAGAGTTAAATTCGCTTTTAAATTTAGTAATAAATTAGATTAGAAGTTATAGCCAAGTTTAACGCCTAGCGCATACCCTGTGCCGTCATCAAATTTCGCTAGTGTTCTTTCAGATAAGCTTTGATCAATAGGGAGTTTTGAATAAGCAGTACCACCTTCAAACCACAGATATTGCCCACCTGCCGAAATGGTTAAACTATCAGAAACGTCATAGCTGCCGCCAATTGCTAATGTTTTGACCGAATCATAAGGGCCTAGTAAGCTCAGTGGTTCTGCAGTGCCAGAATCATACCCCGCTCTAATCTCGCCAGCAAACTTTGGGGTAAACTGCTTGCCTAAAGCGATTTCAATACCATAAGCATCATCTTTATACTCGGCTAATGGCTCGCCCACTACCTCAGTAATACCAGCGGGAGCAATATTAAACGCTGTCCATTCAGCCCAGCGCGCGTTTACCATACCTAATAGCTGATACTTTTCACTTAGGCCCGTTTGAAAATCAAGATTAATAGATTGCGGTGTTTTAAAGGTTAAGCTGGTGTCTCCAAATTGTATGTCTGGTAGACCTATAAAACCCTTAATATCAGAAGGTATGTCGTTGTAATTCGTCGGTGCAAGTGGATTAAGTAAAGCGTTATCTACCAATAAGCTTTCGTGAGCTTGCAAACTATGCTCACCCTCACCGCGCCAAGTAACCGCCGCTCTCAACATAATCTCAGGCCTTTCGTAAGCAAAGCCTACGACGGGTATTTGAGTATCACTTTTTTCTTTGATTTCTAAATCATAGAATATGGGATTACCATCAAAGTTCTGAGCCAGTTCAACTGAACCTTCCGCTTCTTGGTACTCCATACCTCCATAGATCCAGAAATTATTGTTTATCTTACCGCCGCCTAATAAAGTTAAGCTGCGCGTATCTACTCGAGCTTCTGTGGTGCCCATATTATTACTAAATTCACTACCAGACTGATAAATGGTATCCACACCAAAAGGCTCATCATATATCAATGCTAAAGCAGTATTTGGCGTAGGCGCAACTTTAACCGCAGCGCCAAGAATATCAAAGTCATCCATCATGTCATCAATCTTTTGATTTGCTGCTGGGTTACCTACCCCACCAGCAACATCGGTACCTTCAATCTCAATATCAACATAAGCATAGGTTGCTTCAGCATAGTTACCCGCTTCAAAAAAAGGCAATATTGATTGTTTGGTATACTCTAGGCCGGCTGCATTTGAAGCCGTGGTGAATGCAATACTTGACCCTATTGCTAATTTGATCGCAGTGTGAAGATGTGCTTTATACATAAAAATCCCTTTTTAATTTATTAAACAAATTCCCTTTTAGATCACCTCTAAAGTAAATACCTATATTGCTGATTTGTCAACGAAATGTAGAGTTAAATTAAACTGAACTAAAAAAGAGCTGTTATAAACAGCTCTTTTAATGGGAAAATAATGACTGGCTTATAGTAGGATAATCTTACTACTATAGTTTAGCCGCCAATTCAGCACCATCTCGTATCGCGCGCTTAGCATCAAGCTCCGCCGCTAACTTTGCACCCCCGATAATGTGATATTGAGTCCCTAGCTTTTTGACTTTTTTATTCTGATCACGTTTATAGTCCTGTAACTGGGGCATTAAATCATTAACTGATTCTTGACCTGCACAAACGACAATGTTATCAACTCGCAGTAGCTGACTATGACCCTGAGGGGTTGTTATCCATAGTCCTTCATTTGTCACTTTGTCATAAGTGACGCCTGGCAATTGCATGACACCATGCGACTTAACATGGGCCCGATGCACCCACCCAGTTGTTTTATTGAGTCCACTACCGAGCCGCCCACCACTACGCTGCATTAAATAAACCTGACGTATGGGTGTGATGCCTTCTGGTTTTTGCAAGCCGCCATCGGTTTGATAGTTGACATCTTCATTCACACCCCACTCCTTCATCCACTCTTCAATAGACTGCGGTTCAGGGCGATAGCCTGGGTCTTTTAAAGTATCAGGGCCTAACTCGTGCAGCGGTTGTCCATGCCGCGCTGTTAGATACTCACTCACATCAAATCCAATACCGCCTGCGCCAATGACTGCTACGGTATCGCCAACAGCTTTTTGACCTGATAATAACTCAGCATAGCTAATGACCTTTGGATTGTCCGCACCCTCAAGCTTACCTTCTAAGCTACGGGGTACTACGCCTGTTGCAACGACGACATGATCATAATCAGCTTCATCAAGCAACTCACTAGTGACTTTGGTGTTCAGTACAATCTTGACGTCTTGATGGTTAAGCTCATTGAGGTAATAGCGTGTCGTCTCAAAAAACTCTTCTTTACCTGGAACCACTTTTGCATAATTAAACTGACCGCCTAGGATGTCTCTGGCCTCATAAAGCGTTACGTCATGGCCACGTTTGGCAGCTATGGTAGCAGCAGACATACCTGCGACACCGCCACCCACAACCGCAATCTTTTTAGGATTCTTTGTTGGCTCATAAATCAGCTCAGTTTCATAGCATGCGCGCGGATTGACAAGGCATGTTGAGCGTTTGTTTTCAAAGGTATGATCCAGACAAGCTTGGTTACAAGCGATACAAGTATTAATTAAGTCACTCTTACCATCACGGGCTTTATTAACCCAATCAGGATCTGCAAGAAAGGGGCGTGCCATCTGGATGAGATCAGCTTGATCTGAAGCCAAAATACTCTCTGCTGTCTCAGGCATGTTAATACGGTTAGACGCCATCACTGGTACGTTGACATGCTTTTTGACTTCTGCAGTATAGTCAACAAATGTGGCGCGCGGCACACTAGTAACAATGGTAGGCACGCGTGCTTCATGCCAGCCAATACCTGTATTAATGATACTAACGCCATTGTCTTCAAGCGCTTTGGCCACGGTTATGACCTCATCCATGACGTTACCGTCTTTTACCAAATCAATCATAGACAAGCGAAATATAATTATAAAATCTTCACCGACCGCTTCACGAACGGCATTAACCACCGCGATTGGAAAGCGCATACGTCCATAAATATCACCGCCGTATTCATCTGTACGCTGATTGACATGACGTGATAAAAATTGGTTTAGAAGATAGCCTTCAGAGCCCATGATCTCCACCCCATCATAACCTGCTTGCTTAGCCAGCACAGCAGAACGCGCATAGTCTTCAATGGTACTCTCTATATTAGAGATACTCATTTGACGCGGTTTAAAGGGTGAAATAGGAGATTTTATTGGGCTTGCAGACACCACAAAGGGATGATAACCATAACGTCCACTGTGCAGAATCTGCATGATGATTTTACTGTCATGACGATGTACAGCACGCGTCACGCGTTGATGGTTGAACACATCGCCTTTATTATTCATGGTACCGCCGGCAGGTAACAACCATCCTTCACGATTAGGTGAGATACCCCCCGTAATCATCATGGCGACGCCGCCCTTTGCTCGCTCCTCAAAATAGGCGGCAAGCTTACCATAGTTATAAAAGCGATCTTCAAGCCCGGTATGCATTGAGCCCATGACAATACGGTTTTTTAACGTGGTATGACCTAAGTTTAGCGGTTCAAAAATATGGGGATAAGGAACGGTTGTCGCGGGAATTTCTTGATTGTTTTCTTTATTTTGTGTTCTTTGGTCATTCGAGGTAGCTGCGGCTGCCATAAGAAATATCCTTATTAAAAGATGATGTATTGTTGATTAGAACTTAAAACTAACTCATGAATAACTAATTTGCTGACATACTAGTTACTCATACATTATTTAATTAAACGCACGCTTCTAAATGCAGGTTTTTTATATACAAATTATTGAGAACTTGTTAAAACTAAAAGACACTTAAAACCATTTAAAAAATTATAGGTTTATTATTGACCTTTTAAATTCAGTTAACATATACTCACTGAATATAGATGAATAATAGCATCGTATCATAAGATGAATAGGGTCTGTTGAACATTCAAATATTAGGACTGCTGATAACTAAAATTGTTCCAAACTAGGCATAAACCGACGATAATGCCCGAAGCGTATTGGACCTTAGCTAGGTTTATAACAACGTTTGGGGCAATTTTAGCATCAGCCTCACTCGAGCACAGCTCTCGCCTTGCGAACGGGCAAAGCAGCGCTTTGCTTAATCCGTTCTCAGGGGCGAGTCTATTTTTTGTCAATATATTGTGACTTTCAATAATTAGGGGTTCTAACTTAGAATAACTAAGTTTCTAAAATTTCCCTACATATTGCCTAAAAAATAACCGCCGCCAGTTCCATATTTGAATGTTCAACAGACCCTGGATTAAGTCATGCAAAACTATGCTGTGACCGTCTCGGCATTTTAACATTACATACATAGGCTACTTTTATTCATAAACCATCATACCCCTACTCATTACTTTCTAGATAAAGGATTATCTATTATGACTGATTTTAATACTGATCTAACTAAAAACCCTGCCAATCATCAACCTTTAACGCCAATACAGTTCATATCTCGTGCGGCTAGTGTCTACCCTAATAATACGTCGATTATTTATGATGATTTGCAGCAAACTCCTATTGTCTATACTTGGTCACAAACCTACGAGCGCTGCTGCAAGCTTGCCAATGCCTTACGCAAACTTGGTATAAAAAAAGATGATACTGTCGCCATAATGGCACCAAATACACCAGCCATGGTAGAAGCCGCTTTTGGCGTACCCATGTCGCAAGGGGTGCTTTGTACTTTAAATACGCGTTTGGATATTAATGCTTTAACCTTTTGTTTACAGCACTCAGAAGCCAAGCTATTAATATTAGACAGCGAGTTTTCAGATCATGCCGAATTGATTGCCGAAGCTTTTCCTAATTTGATGGTCATTCATTCGACAGATGCAGCGCTACCCAATGTGGAAGCTTTTGGTACCATGAATTATGAAGAGCTGATTCAATCAGGTGAATTTGACACGAGCTATCCGCTTGAACAGTTTGAAAAAAAGATGTATCCAAGCGATGAATGGGATGCTATTGCCTTAAACTATACCTCTGGTACGACAGGCAGACCAAAAGGTGTGGTTTATCATCACCGCGGTGCGACGTTAAATGCAGTATCGAATATCTTAGATTGGGATATGCCAAAACATGTGCCTTATCTATGGACATTACCTTTATTTCATTGTAATGGTTGGTGTTTTCCTTGGACTATTGCCGAGCGTGCGGGTATTAATATCTGTTTGCGTCAAATTGACCCCGATCTAATTTTAAAATTAATCGCCAAATACGACATCACTCATTACTGTGCAGCGCCTATTGTCCACAATATGATTGCATCTGGTGAAGAGGAGTTAAAAGCTGTAATTCATCACACCGTGAATGGCTTTGTCGCCGGTGCGCCCCCATCAGAAGCCATGCTTGAGAAGATGGAAGCCATGAACTTTAACATTACTCATGTTTACGGTTTGACCGAAGTCTATGGACCTGTCACCATCTGTGCGGAGCACAAAGACTGGCAGGAGCTGTCCGTGGCGGAGCGGGCATCCAAGAAGTCCCGTCAAGGAACGGTATCCCACTTAATGGATGGCTTTGAGGTATTAAAGCAAGGCACTAATGAGCCGGTAGCAGCCGATGGTAATGAGATGGGAGAGCTTGCGCTTAAAGGCAATATGGTGATGAAAGGCTATCTTAAGAATCCTAAAGCTACAGAGGAAGCCTTCGCTGGCGGGTGGTTCCGCACAGGTGATCTGGGGGTAAAATATCCTGATGGTTATATCAAAATAATGGACCGATTAAAAGACATCATCATCTCAGGTGGCGAGAACATTTCGAGTATTGAGATAGAAAATGCCCTTTATAAATTACCTCAAGTGAGTAGCTGCGGTGTGGTAGCCGCCTCCAATGAGAAATGGGGGGAGGTTCCTGTCGCCTTTATTGAAATAACCGAAGGCGCCACGCTAACTCGTGAACAAGTGATAGAGCATTGCCGCCAAAATTTGGCTAAATTTAAAGTACCCAAACATGTCATTTTTGCAGAGCTTCCAAAAACAAGTACCGGTAAAATTCAAAAATTCGAATTACGTGCCGCTGCGCAGTCTATGGCCAATGAAGAAACCAAAGTCATGCATTAATAGATTAGGGCGTGCCTTTAGTCAGTGCTTTAAAGATCGGTGCTTTAAAAATCAGTACTATAAATTTCGGTATACTAGGGTATGTTGAACATTCAAATATTAGGACTGCTGATAGCTACCAATTAATCAAAGCTGTGTTCCAAACTAGGCATAAACCGACGATAATGCCCGAAGCGTATTGGACCTTAGCTAGGTTTATAACAACGTTTGGGGCAATTTTAGCATCAGCCCTACTCGAGCACAGCTCTCGCCTTGCGAACGGGCAAAGCAGTGCTTTGCTTAATCCGTTCTCAGGGGCGGGTCTATTTTTTGTCAATATATTGTGACTTTCAATAATTAGGGGTTCTAACTTAGAATAACTAAGTGTCTAAAATTTCCCTGCATATTGCCTAAAAAATAACCGCCGCCAGTTCCATATTTGAATGTTCAACAGACCCTAATGATTGACAGGCCAAAAAACTGAAAACTTAGAATAAAACTAATCAATAAAAACTAAAGAATAAAAAACGCCAACATAACGTTGGCGTTTTTATTTAGAATTATTTTATCGCTATATATTTATCGCTATATAAAAGTTAAGCTAAATGTTTATTTAGTAGGTTGAACTTTATCTAATACAGTCTCGAAGCGTTCAACAGCCCCATCAACGTCCGTTAGCTTGTCTAATCCAAACAAACCTAAACGGAAGGTTTTAAAATTATCAGGCTCGCCGACTTGTAGTGGAACACCTGCTGCAATTTGCATACCTTGCGCGGCGAATGCACGACCCTTATGCATATCATCATCATCGGTATAGCACACTACAACGCCTGGCGCTTCAAAACCTTCAGCCGCCACACTTTGTATACCGCGATCATCTAATAAGTCACGAATGCGATTACCAAGCTCCCACTGAGCCTCTCGTAACGTCTCAAAACCAATCTCTTTGGCTTCTAACATCACATCACGGAACATACGTAGCCCATCAGTTGGCATAGTAGCATGATAAGCATGACCGCCATTTTCATAAGCACGCATAATGGTTAACCACTGTTTCAAGTCTAGACTAAAGCTATCTGATTCAGTCGCTTCTACTTGAGCAACAGCTTTTTCACTTAGCATAACCAAGCCAGCGCAAGGGGTGCTACTCCAGCCTTTTTGCGGTGCAGAAACGATGACATCGATTCCCAACGCTTTCATGTCTAGCCATATACACCCTGATGCAATACAATCGATGACTAATAAGCCATCAACACTATGTACAGCATCTGCCAACTGCTTAATGTAATCTTCGGATAAAATCATACCTGAAGAGGTTTCAACATGCGGCGCAAATACCACAGCTGGCTTGTTTTTTTTAATTTGAGCCACAGCCTCTTCGATTGCGACTGGGGCAAATGGCTTTGGACTGTCCTCGCCTTCACCTTCATCGACTTGACGTGCTTTAAGTACTGGCACTGAGCGCGCGATATTGCCTCTTTCAAGAATTTGAGTCCATCGATAGCTAAACCAGCCATTACGTATGACCATACAATCTTTATCAGATGCCAGTTGACGGGCAATGGCTTCCATACCAAACGTACCTGAACCGGGAACAATAGCTACCGCATCCGCTGCATAGACTTGCTTTAGATTACTCGACAAATCATTCATTACTTGTTGAAAGACTTTCGACATGTGGTTTAAAGCACGATCGGTATAAACCACCGAATATTCTAACAAACCATCTGGATCAATATCTGGGCGTAATGCAGCCATACCTACTCCTTAATTTATAAAAAATTTATTAGGGCGTGTCCCTATGTGGATTATGAGTCTAAAAATGAGATAGATTTTTGTCAAACACATGTAATTCTGAAGATAATATAGTCATATTAGCTAGAAATCAGACTCAGTTTGGCGAAAATATAGCCATTTTTAGACCATAAATTATTTCATTTGCACATAGGGACAATAGGGACACGCCCTAATACCAATATAATACTATACCCAAGTATACCCTTAAGTGTATATAGAGTAAAAAGAGTTAACCTGATGATATGACATAACTTTAGGCATAGTATTGCGTACTAGAATATTGCTTATTCAAATGTGCAATTAAACATAATGATAATGCGAAACAATAAATTTCATCTATAAGCCACAAAAAAACCAGCCCTTAGGCTGGTTTTAAAATCTCTTTTAGCTTAAATAGAATCTTTTAGCTTAAATAGAGTGATTTTATTAGTTGTTAGTCATCCATTTTTTCTTGGATATAATTCTCAATACCAACTGCTCTGATGAGGTCTCTTTGAGTATCTAACCAGTCAATATACTCTTCGTTACCATCTTTAAGATCGAGCAATAACTTACGAGACACGTAATCTTTGTATTCTTCACAAAGCGTAATAGCATCTTTTATAGTGGCGAACTTTTTATCTTCTAAACGATCATCACAATCGATAATTTCAGCCACATCTTCACCAATCATAAGCTTGCCGTAGTCTTGCAAGTTTGGCAAACCACCAAGTAGTAAAATACGCTCAATAAGATCATCTGACCATTTCATTTCACGGATAGATTGTTTATAAAAAACATCATTGAGCTCTTCAATGCCCCAATGCTTTGAAATACGCGCATGCAAAAAGTATTGATTAATAGCAATCAATGACTGCCCGAGCACCTGATTCAATACTTGTATTACTTCTTTATCACCTTGCATAATTATCTCCTACATCTTAAATCGAATATTACGTATACTTTGCAGACTTTATAGTTAAAGTACTATTAAAGATATAAATCACTGATAAATAGCGATTAATCTATATCTCCGATTTGACTTTGTAGGTAATTTTGAAGACCAACCATGTCTATTAAACGCAGCTGTTGTTCTAACCAGTGAGCATGATCTTCTTCCGTATCTTCAAGTTGCTCAACCAACATATCGCGCGTCACGTAATCTCGCTCTTGCTCACATAAAGCAATCCCTTCTTTTAAATGCTTTTGGACCTGATATTCTAGATCTAAATCAAGCTGTAGCATTTGCGGCACATTATCGCCGATATTGATGTCATCTACCGTCATATCTGGCGTGCCGTTTAGCATTAATATACGACGAATAATGGCCTGTGCATGATGGGTCTCGTCATGCATCTCATGATGGATACGTTCGTATAGCTTACCGTAGTTCCATTCACCGTACATTTCAGAATGAATGAAATATTGATCACGAGCTGCAAGCTCACCACCAAGTAAGAAGTTTAAATATTCGATAACTTTTTGACTACCTTGCATAATATTTATCCAGATCTATAAAGTTAAATTTGATGTATGAAAGTCGCACGAAGCGATTTCTTATATAGTAACAAATATTTATAGGTGACGATGTTCTTTTATGAACTGAGAACGAAGTGTTAATAGCTAATGAGAATCAGTAGCACTTAATGTATTGAAACTTAAAGGGTTTTTATATATTAGTTATCATAGTGCTAATAATTTTTAGATCTAATAAGTTTTAGAAACAACTAATTTTAGATACAATTAATTTTAGAAACATCAAGATATTTAGTCGAACAAAGGATTAATAAGGAATTGGCTCAGTTATTGTCAGCGAACTACTAACCGGTTATGGCGTAAACCTCGCTATGCCTACATGAGTAGTTTTTGATGAGTAGTTTTTGATGAGTAGTTTTTGATGAGTAGTACTTGATAAGTAGTACTTGATGAGTAGTTCTTGATGAGTAGTACTTGCGCTCGGTTACCTTGACGCCATTTTATAATTCTCTGACTATAGGTAAAACTAAAATGAGCATAGAATTAATATTTTGCATAAACTTAATAGGACATAGGCTTGGATCGTAATACCAATTAATAGCATTACTAATAAGTATATTTATGAGTATTTATAAGAGGATTAGCGAATCATACTGGCTTTAATTGAACTGGCTTGAACTAAACTGCATAGGCGAGCTGGTTAACCAAACTGGTATTCACCTGATCAGCATGATGTTCTTCAAGCAAATCATTCACCATAGGTTCACAGCATCCGCAGCAATTGGTCACATCAAGCGCCGTTTGTAATGCTTGCAACGTATCTAAACCCGAAGCCATCGCCGCCTTAATTTGACGGTCTTTAACATCATGACATATGCAGACTATCATCGTCTTATCCCTCTTTGAATGTCACAGCACGCTAAAACTTTATAATTGAGGTGAGCTGAACATTTAAATTAGCTATTAAGTATATTGATGGTTAGAAATTTAGTTTTCAGCAAATTTGTCGTCAGTAGACTTAACAGTAAATTGATTAAATGTTAGGCTGCCTACCAATCAACAATAATATGAACAATCTTATAAATAAGCGCATTTATACTATCATCTATACTATTATGTTGAGCTATATCGTTCAGTAGGACAGCCTAACGACTCTTTTGGAGTAATAACTATCATAACGATAATAGTTCTTATTTACAATAACTTTTTTAGAGATTTTTATAGAAAGTTGATAAGCATATATCACCATAAAATATTTTTAGTAAATTCATACAGTTAGGATTTTTTTATTTTAGAAATTATTCAATGCAGACGACTTATAGACCTAATCTTGCGTATGAATGCCAAATTTATACGAATAAATACTAAAAAACTTAACTCATAATTTCGACGACTCCTATCACTCACTATCTTAATGGCACATAGCCATCTTTATTCTGAGCACAAAAAATGAACCCAAAAAAAAGACCAAGTGGCCTTGGTCTTTTAACATCTTATTTAGTAAACATGTAGCGACTACTAGTTTAACAGTATGGGACTACTGACCTGCTTTCATATCAGCGCGTACTTCTTTTACCAAATAGTCCACAACCTTAGGAACTTTGGCACTCTCACCTTGCACGACATATTTACCATGCACAACGACTGCCGGAACGCCTGTCAATTGATAACGCTTCGCACCGGCTTTTGAACGGCCGATCTTGGTGCTTACTGCAAAGGAGTTGTACAAGCTATTAAATTTATCTTGATCAACACCTTGGCTTGCGTACCATGTTGACAATGAGTTTTGATCAAACAAACGCTTGTTGTCCTTATGAATGGCATCAAACAACTTATCATGCGTTTGATCTTGATAGCCCATCAGTTGAGCCGCATAAAATCCGCGAGCATTTGCTTCCCATGTCGGGTTTAGTGCTGCAGGAGACTCTAGGAAAACAACATCATCAGCTTTTGTTTTCGCCCATTTTTGCATATGAGGGTTTAGATCGTAGCAATGCGGGCATCCATACCAAAAAAACTCTCGAACAATAATTTTATCGCCATTTATTTCTTCAGGATTATCTAGAACCACATAATCCTTACCAGCAGTATACTCTGCTGCCATCGCAGGTAGTGAAACCAGACCTACGACCGCTGCTAAGGAGGCTATCGCAAAGCCTCGTTGAGAATAGAACTTCATTTTATTTCCTTTAAAAGATTTGTTAGATGTCTTTTGTTTAATGTCTTTTGTTTGATGTCTATAAATTATCTATATTTATAAATAGTTAAAGTCAGAGCTATCTATGAATAAGCCACATTATATACGCCATAACTTGATAGCACATCAGTAAATTTAAGTTGTCACTCAAACCGTCATTTAATCAACAATTTAAAATGTAGAGTAATGATACCGTATTTTATATCATAATGTGAACCGTATGCCTTTCTATAAAGTTAACACACCGTTCAACAAGCGTTATCTATCTTTCAATCGTCATCAATCTATTAATACTGAACTATATGCCTTCTAAAGCTGATAGTTATTCTACAATTGACAGTTATTCATGCCAAAATTGATATTAGATACGTAAGTTATCTTGTCTCAATCGTAGCAAATTATTATCAAAGATGCCCTACTCCAATATGCGTGGTAATATAGGCTTATCATTAAATTTTAAACATTAAATATTAGACTTAAAAATTACGAGAACGCCAGTAAACACATTTTTTGCAACATAATTGCTGAAAACATAATGTATTAACGTCTTTTATTTAAACCTTTATCACAAATTCAAAAGTTAGGACAGCACATGGCTATGACGAACTCAGAGGTAACCACAAATACTTCTAAAGCAGAGCACCAATTGTCTTCATCTAACACCACTCATCAACAATATACTGATACACAAGAAGAGAACAATCGTGTATCTAGTAACAATCTAGATATAAGCGACAGTACTGATATAGGCGACAATGTAGATATGAGTGAAGTTGGCAAGTTTACTCAACTTGCCAACCAGTGGTGGGACAAACAAGGTGCATTTGCAACCTTACATCATATTAATCCACTACGTTTAAACTGGATTGAAGAGAATGTAACCCGTTATATGGACAGTGGCCTTACGGGTAAGACCGTATTAGATGTGGGGTGCGGCGGTGGTATTTTAACTGAGTCAATGGCGCGCCGTGGTGCTAATGCTACAGGTGTTGATTTGGGCATCGAGAACCTAAAAGCTGCCACTGTGCATGCTGAACAGAGTGGTTTGGATAACATACTTCGCTATAAGCATATTGCGATTGAAAAGCTAGCAGCGCAAACGCCTGAGACCTATGATGTGGTTACTTGTATGGAGATGCTAGAGCATGTGCCTGATCCAAGTCAGATTGTAAAAGCCTGTTATGACTTGTTGAAGCCAGGCGGCGTTTGTGTACTTTCTACTATCAACCGTAATCCTAAATCTTATCTTTTTGCCATTATAGGCGCAGAATATGTATTAAGACTACTTGACCGTGGCACCCATGATTATGCCAAATTCATAACCCCTGCTGAGCTTGATAAAATGGCTATTAATGCAGGTTTTGAACGTCAAGATTTGATCGGCTTACATTACAACCCGATTACCAAACGCTATTGGTTGGCTCAGAATGTAGACGTTAACTATATGATGGCCGTAGTTAAACCAGAACACTAAATATTCAATACGCTATCTCCTAAATTCGTTATCTCGCTAATATATAATTTAAGTAAATATTTATGTCAATAAACTACGTTAAAGCTGTGCTATTCGATTTAGACGGTACTTTGATTGATACCGCGGTAGACTTTATTCGAATTATTAATGAAATGTCTAAACAAAATGGGTGGCAAGTACCACCTGATGATGCTATCCGCGAGCAGGTATCTGCTGGCGCCGGCGCCATGGTTACGCTTATGCTCAAATTTAATAATCAGCCTATCACGGATGAAAACGTTCAAACTTACCGTCAGCAGTTTTTGGATGAGTATGAGGGCAACATCTGTGTCGACAGTCGTGTGTTTGATAAATTAGAGCCGTTACTAAGTTTTTATGAAGCAAATGATACGCCGTGGGGCATTGTCACTAATAAACCGCGTTACCTGGCATCAAAGCTGTTAGATATTCTAAACTTAAGTGAGCGCTGCTCTGTCCTGGTATGTCCAGACGATGTACGTAATACCAAACCTGACCCAGAACCTATGCATCTTGCCTTAGAAAAGCTTGAACTACCGCGTGGTATTGCCAGCAGTGTGATTTATGTCGGTGATCATATCCGAGATATTCAAGCGGGTACAGCGGCAGGCATGACCACTGTGTTAGCAAGTTATGGCTATATTCCGCCTGAAGATAAAGAAGATTTGAACGCTTGGGGTGCAGATTATATTGTGCATACTCCTGAAGAATTGGTTACATTATTGCGCTCTGACGTCTTTGACTATTTGTAAGCCTAATTATCTATAAGCTTATTTGCATATAGCTCTATTTATCGCTGCACGCTCGCTTATTTAACCTTATTTTTAATTATAATTTATCTTAAGACAAACTTCTTATGACTCAAACACCCTTATCTCATGATCAAATTCGCAATTTTTCACCTGAACCCAATTGTCTTGACGGAAAAACCATATTAGTCACTGGCGCCAGTGACGGTATAGGACGTACGGCTGCGCTGACGTATGCAAGATATGGTGCTACCGTCTTACTGCACGGTAAGACTCTTAGTAAATTAGAAGCCGTATATGATGAAATTGAAGCCAATGGCGGCAAACAACCTGCCATCATGCCTTTGGATTTTGAAACTGCCACTTATAGCGATATGCAGCAGCTGGCTAATTTGATTCAAACTGAAATTGGTGAATTGCATGGGGTTCTACACAATGCAGGCATTTTAGGTGCGCTAACACCGCTTGAGATGTATGATGTGACAACGTTTGAACAAGTTATAAAGGTCAACACAACCGCTGTATTTATGTTGACTCAGGTACTATTACCGCTACTTAAAGATGTTGATAATGGGTCAATCATATTTACCAGTAGCTCAGTTGGCACACAGCCTCGTGCATTTTGGGGAGCTTATGCATTATCTAAGCAAGCGGTAGAAGGAATGAGCGACATTTTTACTCAAGAAACACATAAGACTACCAGCCTACGTTTTAACTGTATTAACCCAGGAGGTACGCGTACCAATATGCGTGCGCATGCCTATCCAGGTGAGAACCCCATGAGTCTAAAAGCGCCCGAAGATATCATGTCAGGTTATGTTTGCTTAATGAGTGACGCAAGTATTGGTGTGCGTGGTGAAGTAATCGCGCTGCAGCCTAAATAGCAAGCCGTCATATCATTCAAAAAGAGCGAAAACAAAAAGAGCAAAAAGTTAAACACTTTTCGCTCTTTTTTTTCGGATTTATTCTATATCAAAGCTCAAATCAGCCTATCGAGGTAACGCGCGCAAATACTACTTAGTATATTCAGCGAGTTTGACAAAGATAAATTATTTTTAAGAATTAATATTGTTCTTATAGAGTAATACAACTTTTGAGCCTTCGTTGCCGACCTTGATACACTCTTGCAAAGCCCCAATGTATATAGAATGACACTAATAAATCGATAGCAAAATAAATATCGAAGGAGTATATTATGGCTGGAGGATGGGCGCGAGATGGCGCAGAACATGAACAGATGGATGCTACTGTCAGTGATGGATTGGCGCGTGCACGACGGGCATTACCTACTGGTGTGAGTCTAGAGTTTTGTGATGAATGCGGTGAACGCATTCCAGAAGCACGCAGACAAGCTCTGCCCGGCGTTCAGCATTGTGTTGGCTGCCAAAGCGAACTTGAAGCAGAAAACAAAGCTCAAGAATTATTTAATCGCCGTGGCAGTAAAGACAGTCAACTTAGATAGCTTATAATTTAGATAGCTTATAATAAATATGCCGGTTTGCTTGAATCTATAGTACAAATACTTAACTACCTTAGAGTCATGCACTAAGCATCTTCTTCATCGGGAACGAATACATACCCTACTCCCCACACCGTTTGGATATATCGCGCTTGCGATGGGTTGTCTTCAATAAGACGGCGCAATCTTGAGACCTGAACATCAATTGAACGCTCCATAGCGCCCCATTCGCGGCCGCGTGCAAGATTCATTAATTTATCACGAGTCAATGGCTCGCGAGGGTGCTGTACCAATGCTTTTAAAACAGAGAACTCACCCGTTGTTAACGTCACTACATTGCCATCACGTTTTAGTGTGCGGGTAGATAAGTCTAGTGTCCAAGGGCCAAATTCGACCACTTCAACTTGCTGAGAGGGCGCACCAGGTAGCTCTCGACTATGACGACGTAAAACCGCTTTGATACGCGCTAATAGCTCTTTAGGGTTAAATGGCTTAGGTAAATAATCGTCGGCGCCTGCCTCTAGTCCTGCAATTCGATCACTATCTGAACCCTTAGCCGTCAACATAATAATAGGGATGTCACTATTATCCTCACGTAAGCGTTTGCAAATACTAATCCCATCTTCTCCTGGCAACATAAGGTCAAGGACGATAAGAGAAAATAGCTCCCGCTGCATCAGTTTGTCCATCTGACTGCCATCGTGAGCGGTACGCACGACGAATCCATCATCTTCTAAAAATCGCTGCAACAATGAGCGCAGTCGTGCATCATCATCGACCACTAATATACGATGGGTTAAAGAATCTGTAATATTGATTTTATTGTCTGACATATCCTTTCCTATTGCGTTTATAGTTGTTGACTTACTTACTGTATCGCTAGCTCTTCAAGTTGTTTATTAAATATAAAATTGATTGGAAGGTAAAATATAAATTTAGAAAATTCGTCGTACTTGAAAATAACCTTTTAATTTTTATGAGTCATTCTGAACCAATCTGAACAATTCATAATCGCTACTCTCCAGTGTATAAGATTGTGGGAAAAATAACATACCTATTAGATAGTAAAGCTGTATGTGTTTGTTAATAAATACGCTTAATGATGATAAAATTCATATTAATCAGTAAAATCGTTTTTATTAAGCCAGCTTTTGCTATAATGCGAGCCTAACTTATCAATTTTTCGATGCGGATATGAATCAAACCGATACTAATAACTCAAACTCTTCTTCTAGCCAAAATACCTCTGCACTTACAGCTGACGTTATCGCTAACATTCATAACAAGCTTGCTAAAGATTTAGGCATCAAGCCTGCCCAAGTTAACGCTTTCGTGAAGCTTTATGATGAGGGCGCCACCGTGCCGTTTATTGCCCGATATCGTAAAGAAAAAACGCAAGGTTTGGATGACAGTCAGTTACGTGCCCTAGAAAAGGGGTTAAATTATGAACGTGATATGGCAACCCGCCGCGCTAAGATATTGGACTTACTTGAAAGCCAAGGCAATTTGACGGCTGCGTTAAAAGCTCGTATAGACAATGCAACGTCTAAGCTTGAGCTTGAAGACATATATCTTCCTTATCGTCCACGCCGTCGCTCTTTATCGGCTAAAGCGCGTGCTGCTGGTCTGGATAGTGTCGCTAATGACCTTCTTGATAATGAAGTTACGCCGCTTGACGCGCTGAGTAAATACACATTACCAGAAACCATTGCCGATGAAACTGGTAGCGTCATTGATGTTGATTTTTCAGATACTGAAAAGAAGCTGGCGGGTGTTGAAGCGATCATTATTGATAACTGGACACAACAGCTTGAGCTTTTGGATTCATTACGCACAGGCTTTGCTAAAACAGCCACTATTAATTCAAGCTTAGCTCATGAAGATAAGCGTGAGGTGGGTGAGAAATTTTCAGATTATTTTGAGCACAGTGAAAACTTATCACGCCTTCCTAATCACCGATTGCTCGCCATGCTGCGTGGACGCCAAGAAAACGTTTTAGTACTCAAAGTAGATGGCGAAGATACGCCTTTTATCGAAAAAATTATCAGCTACTTGCAAATAGACGCCAAGCAACCAGATGCACGCCGCGAATTTTTATTAGGTGCAGCAAGAAGCTTATGGAAAGACAAGTGGCGTCCTCATCTAGAACATCGATTACTAACTGAGAAACGCCTAGCCGCGGAAGCGAATGCTATCGATGTCTTCGCAAACAACTTGAAACATCTATTAATGGCAGCACCTGCTGGCCGTAAAGTCATACTTGGGGTAGATCCTGGTATTCGTCATGGTGTTAAGATGACTGTTATAGACGCTCAAGGCCATGTTATGCAAGATAACGAAGGCAATGCCGTTACCGCCACTGTCTATCCATTTGCACCCGATAATAAAATGAATGAGGCCAAAACAACTATCTCAGAGCTGCTTAAGACCTATGATGTTGAGCTAGTAGCAATCGGTAATGGCACAGCAAGTCGTGAAACTGATGCGATGATTAAAGAGCTTATCGCAGAGGATAAGGACATTAAAGCCACGGCCGTAGTGGTTAATGAGTCTGGTGCCTCCGTATATTCAGCAAGTGAGCTTGCTAGCGAAGAGCTTGCCGACCTAGACGTTTCTGTACGCGGCGCTGTCTCTATCGCTCGACGCTTACAAGACCCCTTATCAGAGCTGGTTAAGGTAGAACCAAAAGCCATTGGTGTTGGTCAATATCAACACGATGTTAACCAAACCCAATTGTCAGATAGTTTAGATAAAGTGACTCAAGATAGTGTAAACGCGGTAGGTGTTGACGTAAATACTGCCAGTCCAGCTATTTTGGCGCATATTGCGGGTTTAAATCGAAATGTTGCACAACAAATTGTTAATTATCGCAAAGAGCATGGCGCTTTTAGCAACCGTGAGCAGTTAAAAGGGGTACCAAGATTAGGTATCAAAACCTTTGAACAAGCCGCTGGATTTTTGCGTATTCGCGATGGTGAAGAGCCTTTAGATGCTACAGGGGTCCACCCAGAAAGCTATCACTTGGTGAAGGAGATATTACAGAAGTCTGGTAAAGACATCTCTGAGGTTTTGGGCAATGATAGTATTATTAATACATTACCCACCGATAACTTAGAAGCTGCCAATGATGACAACATTAGCATTACAGCGATTAAACAAGAGCTTGCAAAACCTGCACATGACCCACGCCCTGAATTCAAGACTGCTCAATTTAATGACGATGTAAACAGTATCAAAGATTTAGAAGAAGGTATGGGGCTTGAAGGTGTGGTCACTAATGTCACAGGTTTTGGCTGCTTCGTTGATGTGGGCGTTCATCAAGACGGTTTGGTCCACATATCAGAAATGGCCAATGACTTTGTGGAAGATCCAATTAACTTGGTAAAACCAGGCGATATCGTCAATGTACGTGTCATCTCTATCGATGAGAAGCGCAATCGTATTGGATTTAGCATGAAATCAGAGGATGCTGCTTCTAAAGGCACCGTTGAAAAGCGTCCAAAGCCCCAAGCGACTCGCACTGACAAACCTGTACGCCGTGGCAAACCTAAGTCATCAAATCGTAGCAGCAGTGGACGCTCATCAAATGCCCGTTCAGATAAGTCTAAGCAGAATAAATCCGCTAAACCTACCACTGATACTAATAAAATCGGGTCATTGGGTGCGCTACTTAAAGAAGCAGGACTTAAGAAAACAAACTAAGTGCTTGATTCTGACTTCTTTAAGCTGGTCGTAAATACCAGCTAAGAGTTAAATTGCATAAAAAAGACAGCTTGTTCATAGCTGTCTTTACCATGGTTATCAGTGGTCACGGCTGCGTTGACAGAGCTTGCAAATACAGCAGCGCCTGACGCTAAAATTGTTGCTGTTAAAATATTCAATTTCATAATTAATCCTCTATAGTTTTAATCGTTAGAGCAGGTATTATATGAATAAAAAGCATACTACTAGTGTCATGCCTTTGTTGTAACCCCTCCTTTAAAGCGAATAATTCAACAGCTATGAATCTTTGAATTAAACCTAGCAATAAAATCAATATAGATTAAGTAGCGATATTCTCTGTAGATGAGCGTACTATGATTGATTTATAGACAAATTATTATAGGTATATTTTATACGTACAATAACAGCAATATCTTTAAGAGCTAAATGATAGAATAAAGGTATTATTTTGATAAGGATGTTTTAATACTCTTACAAATTGTTGTTTTATGTACATTTGTTTGGAATTTTAAAAGATTATTTAAACTGAATGACTCATTCGTGTCATAAAATATCGTATTAAAATCAATGCCCCATTCGATGCATAAACCCTTTTAAAACTATATATAATTTAATAAAGATGAAAACAGAAGTTAGTAGGTAAACTAATAATTAATCAAAGTTGCCATAAAAAAAGACTGCTAAATAATTAACAGTCTTTAATGTGAATTATAATATTAGCCCGCGTTACAATAGATACTTCAAATTATGACTACTATCTAACATAGCTAATATTCAGGGGCTGTATTAAGCTATGAGGAAAGCTTGGTAAATTTAATACCAGCATGCGCCTGTAACCTATCAAGTAATGCTGTGCCCATAGCAGACGCCGGTGTCCAAAACCCACCGGTTACATCATCCCTGGATATGTCTTGCGCTAAGCATAGCGCACTTTGTGACAACATCTGGCAAGTACTACCATAACCCGGGTCTTTGTCACCTGTAACCTTTGTACGTATCTCATCCCCTTGATTGGTCTTACCAAAGAAGCGTACATCGAAATAACCGTTGTCACGTTCATCTTTGTTAGGGCCTTCACCAGATTGAGGTAAAATCTTATTATTAATGATGTCGCGAGTCGGCTCAAATATAATACCTGCTGAAAATCCAGCAAGTCCTGCAACCAAACCATAGCTCATTAGTCGGCCTTTGAGTCCAGACGGCATCCACATCGCTTCATCATATTTGAAATCTCTGCCATATTCGTAATCACGTAACTGATTACTGCGGTGTACAATACGTGTGTTTATCGACTCCATAATAAAAGGAGCGAGCCAGCGATCATTCTTTTCATCAAACTCTGGCATTTTTATACTGCTTTGGCGAACATTAGGACGCTCAGGATCGTCATTTAAGACATAAGGGTTGGCGACCAATTTACGTGTCTTTTTATTGGTTCCCACTTCTTCAAGTATCGTTGAAATCGAAGCAAAAGTACCACCAGACAAACCCCCTTTAGCTGCTTTAACTCGCATATGGATGGTTTCACAGGGTTGATCGAATGTATCTTCTGCACATTTTTGAGTAAACAAAACTCCTAAATCAGAAGGTATCGAATCAAATCCACACGAGTTGACAATCCGTGCTCCTGATTCTTCAGCAGCGTCTTGGTATTTGTCCATCATTTGCTTAATGAAAATGGCTTCCCCGGTTAAGTCGACATAATCAGTGCCATTTTCAACACAGGCTTTAACCAAAGGTTCACCATATTTCATATATGGCCCAACGGTAGTAATAATGACCTTGGTTTGAGTAACCATCTCTTCTAAGCTTTTGGGATCTTCACTGTCCGCAATAATAACTTGTACGTTGTCGTTTTCAATGTCTTTTTTAACTTGTTCAAGCTTGTCAGCGTTTCGTCCAGCTATCGCCCACTTTACCTCAGGCTTATTAGTATCTTTATTCTGTTCATCTTTGGATAAAAAGTTATTTAAGTATTCGGCTGTTAATTTGCCAACAAAACTTGTTGCGCCATATAAAACCAAATCAAACTTTCTATTCGAATTACTGTCGTTCGAATTACTGTCGTTATTTTGAGTATTCATCTTCATGCATCCTTTTTATATTACGTTTCGTTCCCAGTTATAAATTCTATGTATTCTATCTATATTCTATTATTTATCTGTTTAACTTATTTAATAGCCAATTTATATAGCAACTCATAGTTAATCTAGTAACTATTTAACTAGTAACTATTTATTATCTCGTAACTAAAAGTATGATACCTAATTCAGTTTTTATTATTAATTACTATTAGGTCTAAATTTAACCATACCTATCCACTTTGATGAGCTGAATTTTGTTTGAACCTCGTTACACGTCTCTTAATATTGGATTTTTTATTCGTCTTTCTTATCATTCGACTTTGTTATTAATAATGAAAAAACTGACAGTCTTTTTATACTTATATTAGCTTTGAAATAATCAAAGCTATTTATAGAGCGATAGAGTCTAATAAACCTTAATAATAGGTACTGAAAAGCGCTATTTTTAAAACTTAATTTACACAGCTACATTTAAATCTAAAATACGCTGATGATTGCGTGAGGGTGAATGTGCTACACTAATCGCAATATATAGCCCATGATGTCTATTTTGTTTAAATAGCTTGTTTCAACAGGCTTATTTGACATCTATTTTGGGCATTCTATAACGTAATCATATATTAATACCAGTAAACCTATATTAGTAAACTAATATCAGTAAAGATAACAAGGCATAATTATGAGTAACCGCTATTCTGACTTTCAATCACAATTACAAGGTTCTATGGTTGCCTTAGTAACGCCTATGCAGCCCAATGGTGATGTCGATTATCCACGTCTGGCTGAGCTAATCGATTGGCAAATTGAACAAGGCACGCATTGCTTGGTTGCTGTCGGCACTACTGGAGAGTCTGCCACGCTTTCTATGCAAGAGCATAGTGACGTCATTCGCTACTTTGTGAAGCATGTAGACGGACGGGTTCCTGTTATTGCTGGAACAGGCGCGAATAATACAAAAGAGGCCATTCAATTAACTTCTGAAGCTAAGGATGCAGGCGCTGATTGTGCGCTACTTGTTGCCCCTTATTACAACAAACCCACTCAAGAAGGGTTGTATCAGCATTATAAAGCCATTGCTGAAGCCGTGGATATCCCACAAATGCTATATAACGTACCCGGTCGTACTGTGGTTGATATTGCTCAGGAAACCGTTGAGCGTTTGGCCGATTTTGAAAACATTGTTGCTATCAAAGATGCCACAGGCTCGGTCGAACGAGGTAAGCGTCTTATTGAAGCAGTTGGTGATCGTATTAATGTCTTATCAGGTGATGATGGGACGGCTTTAGAACTTATACAGTTTGGCGGTAAAGGTAATATCTCTGTCACTGCTAATATTGTGCCGAAAGCTATGAGCACCGCTTTTTCTGCGGCCTTAAATGGCGACTTTGAAGCTGCAAATGAAGCGCATGAAGCCATCAAGCCACTTCATAGACTTATGTTTATTGAATCAAGTCCAACACCAGTAAAATACGCACTCCACAAAATGGATAAAATAGACACAGGCATTCGTCTACCTATGGTTTGGCTTGATGAAAAGTATCATGATGAAGTTGACGCCGGCTTACGTGCTGTAGGCTTAATTGACTAAACTTAGCATTAGGCTAAAAATATATCATACGCAATAGCATTCATTTAATGTCGTGTTAATACAAAGTCGCATTAACCTCGTTTAAACTTTTGTCATTACAAGCGATAAAGGACAGTTCATGGTTCAATCTATTAAAAAAGTAGCGTACCCATCGGTCTTAATAACTCATGCCGCAACACGCGCAATAAGTCATGCAGCAACTCACACATTAAGGCGTAGGGGTGGTGTGGTAAAAGCAATGGCTATAGGTATAAGTAGCCTTATGCTATTATCAGGTTGTCAAACGACCAAAACTCTTTTTGGGAAGGTGGAAGATGGAAGCTTAGCCTATCAAAAGGCTGAAAAGCTTGAGCCTATGCAGTTGCCTGTCGAAACTCAAACAGCGCCTTTTATTCCTCTATACCCACCTCCATCAGTTGGTGCGAATACCTTAGAGCTTGAGAATGAAGCTGGTAAACGTTATGAACTACCAGCACCTTATCGTCAATTACCTTCTAACTAATTATCTTCTAACTAAGTGTTAGTGCTCAAGCCGCTGATGATTCATATTTTTACTGAATAATTTAAACGATTGGTTTTATTGACTGTCAGTTTTACATAACCTCATTTGTTACTTAACTTCGTGCATAGGATGTTGAACATGCAATTAGAAAAACAAGACCTACTTTATAAAGGCAAAGCAAAATCTGTCTATGAAACAGACAATGCAGACTACCTCATTCTTCATTTTCGTGATGACACCTCAGCCTTTAATGGTGAACGTGTAGAGCAATTAGGGCGTAAAGGTCAAGTTAATAATAAATTCAATGCATTCATCATGCAAAAATTAGATGAAGCAGGTATTGAGACACATTTTGAAGAACAGCTTTCTGATGACGAAGTATTAGTAAAACGGTTAGACATGATACCTGTTGAATGTGTTGTGCGTAACTTTGCAGCGGGTAGTCTTGTGCGTCGTCTGGGTTTAGAAGAAGGCCAAGCTCTATCGCCCTCTACCTATGAGCTGTTTTATAAAGATGATGCGCTTGGTGATCCAATGGTTAACGAATCATTATCAGTATCTTTAGGCTGGGCGACCGATGAACAATTGGCTACAATGAAGACGATTACCTATCAAGTTAATGACGTGCTTACTCAGCTTTTTGATGCAGGTGGTTTGATGTTGGTTGACTTCAAACTTGAGTTTGGCGTATTTAAAGACCGTATTGTACTTGGCGACGAGTTCTCTCCAGATGGTTGCCGCATATGGGATAAAGAGACTAAGAAAAAACTGGATAAAGACCGTTTTCGTCAAAGCCTTGGTGACGTTATAGAATCTTATGAAGAAGTCGCTCAGCGTATTGGTGTGCCTTTATAGGGCTATGCATTATGTATAAACTCACTGTATTTATCCCAGAAGATAATCTAGAACCAGTGAAACTTGCTTTATTTGATGCTGGCGCTGGTAAGATTGGCAACTACGATAGCTGCTGCTGGCAAGTTAAGGGAACGGGTCAGTTCAAGCCTTTAGCAGGGAGCCAGCCATATATCGGTACTCAGGATAGTATTGAAAAAGTCACCGAATGGCGGGTAGAAATGGTTGTTGCTGAAGATAGTATCAAAGCGGTTATTGAGGCTTTAAAACAAGCGCATCCTTATGAAACGCCTGCGTACGATGTCATTAAGGTTACGGGTATTTAGCCGTATTCGCTTAAGTTGTTAGCCCAAAATTTTTACTATAGTCAAAGAAATCTAAAATGGTTACAAGTCAACCGATTGCTAGTACTGCTATAGTAGGGCGAGCGAGGTTAACACCGTAACCGTTTAGTAATTCGCTGACTATAAAGCCTATAAATGCTATGACCGTATTAGCTCAATTGAGTTAATACGGCTACTTCTCTTATATAGCTTTTTATATCCGCTTCGGACTCTTCTAAAAGCTCATCATCATTCATATGCTTAGCATACTCTATCCATAACAAAAGCTGATAGACACTATTGCGTTCGGCAGCAGTAAACTGTTTGCAGAACTGTTTTAACGTACTCTCGTCATTTATATTAAGACGCGTATACCATCCTTCAATCTTGACAGCTTGTTCTGGACTAAAACGAGTGTCAAAAAGCTGCTGAACCAACGCGTGCCGATCTTCTTCACCGATTAGTTTACCTACTCGTTTAATTTGACGGTTACGGGCATTTGCACTGGTAATATCAGTCAAAGCCATTAACTCATCTAAAAAGAACTCACTAACTGGTAGTCTTTTTATTTGCTTTTTGGACATATTAGCCAAAGGTACTGCTAATTTTTGGAGTCGCTCATGTGCTTTTTTAAGCTCAGTACGCGACACCCGCATATCATGCTCGGACCAATCAATCATAAAAATCTCAATATATTAATTTATTTTAAGACCCACAGTATAAAGCCTGTATAGACCATATGTTTATAAAAGTTGAATGTTTATAAAAGTTAAACGAATCACTTTATCAACTAAATTGTCCAACGTGGTTTTTCGCGGTGTTTAACATAGGTGACCATATCTGTGGGGAGATTAGTACTGAGTGCGCGATGTAGATATTCTGCTATGTATACGGAACGGTGCTTGCCACCGGTACATCCAATAGAAATAGTCAAAGTATGCCTGTTGTTGTATAAAAAATCAGGCAACCAGCGCAACAAAAATTTCTCAATATCATTTTGCATCTCAGCAACTTCGGGATACTTCGTAAAAAATGTGTCGACTTCTTCATCAAGGCCAGTTTTGGGTCTTAACTCTCTTTCCCAATGTGGATTGGGCAAAATTCTAACATCAAAAACAAAATCTGAATCAATAGGTACCCCATATTTGAAGCCAAAGGATAGAATATTTATAGTGACCCTATTATCCGCACCAATATACTCACGTATACGCTCTTTTAACTGGTGTATGTTTAGTTGACTGGTATCGATAACCATGTCTGCATTAGTCGAAATAGGCGCTAGAATTTCAGCCTCTTTTTTAATGGCTTTGGGTAGGTTACTCGATGATCCATTCTCTAATGTCATCAACGGATGTACTCGCCTTGTTGCGGCATATCGAGCTACCAATACAGACTCTAAAGCAGTTGCATAAAGGGTTTGCACCTTACCTTCACCAAACGCCTCTACTAATGTCTGTTGTATATTTAAAAAACTTGAGGAATCGGCCATTAAGGTTCGTATATCAATCCCTAGCGCGAGACGTTTAATAAGGCCTTCATCTATTAACCTGTTCACGGCTTCAGGTACTAATGATAACGGCATATTATCAATCGCATGATAGCCTAGGTCTTCAAGCGCATTCAAAATAGAGGTCTTTCCGGACCCTGAGCGTCCGGAAATAATTAGAATATGAATATCAGATTGCATGACACAACCTTGTTGGTTATTTTCTATGCTTGGCATAGATGTCTCACTAATAGGCATTATCAAATTAAATTCCAATTTAAAAAATTCTTTAAAATTAAAACTCTTCAATCATTTAAAATTATTGCAGCCAAATAAGATTTGTCATATATGATGACATGACTCATTATATTAGCTGATATGTTACTTACATATTGAATGAATTAATGTAAAAATTTTATATTAAATCAAATTAAGTTTGAATTAAATGACTATATCCATTCTTTATATCAAGCTTTAGTAAATATTGACCTTAATAGGAAATGACTACAATGTTAACCACCCTATGTGGTCTAATATTTTTAGTCCAATACCAGTTGCTGATTATCAAGTAGCCGAGCTTTACCTAATCGAGCAGCAGCCGCAATGACAAGATGCCTATCCTCATTTAAGTCTTTAACTTCGGTTAAATCTTGGTTACGGACTTCAAGATAATCGACTTCAAATTCAGTCTCGTTGAGGCGGCGAATAGTTTGCTGAATCAACCCCTGCAAATCTTTGATATTTTTAGCAGCACCTTGTTTTAAATCATCAGCCAGTTTTGTAATCTCAAGATTCAGAGTAGGTGACAATTGGCGCTGTTTTTGTGTTAAATATTGATTTCTTGAAGACAAGGCTAGGTTATCATGCGTACGTACGATAGGGCCTGCTAATATAGTAATATCATAGCTCAAATCACGTACCAACTGTTGTATTATAGCCAATTGCTGATAGTCTTTTTGACCGAATACGGCTATATCAGGCTGCACAATGTTGAATAGTTTTGTCACAACGATACCTACCCCATCAAAATGAGTGGGTCTAGATTTACCACATAAAATTTGGCTGATAGAACCTGACAGAACTTGCGTAGGCGGCGGCATAACAGGATACATATCTTGAACGGTGGGAACAAAAATGTAATCCGTTCCAACCATTTCTAGTTTTTGAGTATCTTCAGCTAAGGTACGCGGATAACTGTCTAAATCTTCCCCTACACCAAATTGGGTTGGATTTACGAATATGCTGACAACCACAACATCGGCATGTTGCTGCGCAAGCTTAACTAAAGATAAATGTCCATCATGTAAATTGCCCATCGTTGGAACTAAAGCAATTGTTTTACGATTATTATTATTTCGATATGAGGCTAAGGTTTGACGTAGCGCATTAATAGTGGGTAAGGTTTGGGTCATTCAAACTATTCCAAAAACTTAAAAAATGTATATATTCTAAAGACAATGCTAATTAGGAGCTGTATAAAGACTGATTGGCTAATTAAACTGATGCTGCTGTTTAGGATAACTGCCTTCCATAACAGATTGGTGATACAAGGCAAACGCCCCTTCAACACTGCCCTTATGCTCACCTTCTTGATTACGGGGGTCGGTCAAAAAGTCATGCACAAATCGTGCAGTACGGCCATGCGTGACGCCGAGCATGTCATGCATTACCAAAACTTGACCATCGGTATCAGCGCCTGCACCAATTCCAATAACAGGCACGTCTACAGTCTCTGAAACCTTTTTTGCCAATAGAGCAGGCACACATTCAAGTAAAATTATAGCCGCGCCAGCTTCCACCACTGCTTTAACATCCGCCAATAGCTTGTTGGCACTCTCATCTGATTTACCTTGTACTTTATATCCTCCAAATACGTTGACCGATTGGGGCGTTAAACCCAAATGTACGCATATTGGCGCGCCAGCTGCGGTTAACGCGGAAACGATGGGGCAAAGCTCGTCACCACCTTCAAGTTTCATCACATGAGCGCCAGCCTGCATAATTTTACGAGAGTTACTTATTGCATCTTCAAGTGTGACATAACTCATAAAAGGCAAATCTGCTAATATAAGCGCATGTTTATTGCTACGACTAACATTTTTTGTATGATAGGCTATATCTTCAATAGTCACAGGTAATGTAGAGTCATGCCCTTGAACAACCATGCCTAAGCTATCTCCAATCAAAATAGTGTCAACATTGGCATTTTCCATCATTTTTGCAAACATCGCATCATAACAAGTCAGACAGCTAAACCTTCTGCCTTCTTTCTTAAATTTTCTTAATGTCGATAAAGTAATCATAAGGTCGCTCTTTAATATTCTATTACTATTCAAAATTAGTTATTTTAAAATTAGTCATTAACTGGTTGGGGCGTACACTGTATTAATAAGAGGGTCTAATTGAGAGGCTTATTCAAGTCCAATACAATATATTTGAAACATAAGTAACTAAACCCGTTCGTAGCTCTATCGTATGATACGTTTTAAAGCACTGCGATTGCAGCAAGGTATTAGTCTATATACATCAGTCAATAAACATAAGGTATTTTATAGCAAACCCTAAATATTGGTTCATTGAACAGACTAACTACGGTAATTTATGAAGGTCTTGCCAATCATTTGCTAAGTCAAGCTCAGAGATTGTGACATCATCAATAACGAGTGAGGGGTTTAGTTGCTTCAAAGGTATCAGTACAAAGTTGCGTTCTTTTATACCACGATGAGGGATAGTCAACACTTCAGATGACAACTGTTTGTCTGCATACAATAAAATATCTACATCCAAACTACGCTCTCCCCAACGCCTCAATCGTACGCGCCCAGCGTCATGTTCAAGCTGTTGGCATAACTCCAATAGTTGATGCGGCGTGAGAACGGTGTCTATCTCTACTACCGCATTAATAAAATCAGGTTGATCTTGAGGTCCCAGCGGTGCCGAGACATATAACGACGAAGCACGCACATGGCTGATGGCATCGTGTTCAGTAAGACTATGAATAGCATGATTAATATGCTGTTCAGGCGTACCTAATTCATTGGTTATGTTACTGCCCAATCCAAGATAACAACGATAATATGAACTATCATTATAAGCGGTATCATGCATTTTATTTAATGTCCTATCTAAAGCGTATAAGCATGATTGTAGGAAAGATAATATACCAAACTATATCTAGTCAATCTCAAGCTATCTATACTTACTCAAACTTATTGATTGCGCTCATTCACGCTTAACGAAGAGCTTGGTTGCCTACGCCGCCTTATCGCAGGTATTTGCTTTGATCGGGTAGCAGGACTTTGTTCAGATTCAGCTGCAACTACCCCTTTTTTAGAACCTTTGTTGGTACGAGATTTATTATCCTCTTTAGAAGCTATTGTCTGGCTATCATTTAACTTAGCGGCTTTTGACTTATCAGCTTTTGACTTATCAGCTTTTGACTTAGCACCAGTCGTCTTACTAGCTTTTGACTGACTAGCATTTGTCTTACCCGCTTTTGTATTAGTAGCGGTTTGAGGCGCGTCATCACTACCATCAGTCTTAACTGAGGATATTGAAGCGACTTTATCCTGCTCATTTTGCGATAATTGTTGTGAGGGTAACCGGCGTCGGCGCTGGTTAGGAACAGGCTCCGACTTTGGTAAAACAACAACGTTGTTTGCAAGTTGCTCTACCTTTTTAGTCTTAGACGCTTTACTCACATTTTTTTGATTCAGAGAGTTATCATTAGACTGAGCGTTCTTTTTAGTCACCTCATTATTAGATGAAGAATCAGACTGGCGTTTATTTTCAGCTTTTTTATCCTTATTAGCTTTATCTTTAGTATCAACATCGCCTGTTATTTGACTGTTTAATTGGCCAGGAACTTGTTTAGCCATTTTATCAGCACTAATGGTGAATAGCGGGCTTGGTTGACGTTTCTTAAAGCCATCATCTCCGGCAGGATTACCTAAAGATAATTTTTCAATCTGTGCACGCTCCTTAGCGTATTGGTTATTTGCATTAGCTGTCGTGAGCTTATCCTGTTTAGAAGATGGAGACGTTTTTGACTGCTTTACCGTCTTTGTAGACTGCGCGTTATCTAGACCAACTTGAGCCACATCAGTGGTCGATGTGGTCGGTGAGCTGTTGTCCGTATTACGATTACGGCTACGATTGCGCCTACGGCTAGATTTACTTGCACCGCGGCGACTATCATTAGCGAAATCATCAATAGCTTGCTGCTTTTGTTTTTCAGATAATGTCTGATACGTTTGCCACCACTCACCCATATCATTAGTGGATTCTGAAAGTGGATTTAAATCATCTCCACATTGTTCACGTAACAACAAGAAATCATAAGCTGCACGAAAACGAGCGTGTTCTGCCAATTGAGTAATTTGCTTAACTCGCGGATTGGCAAGCTTTGGCTGCATCATCCAAATATCACGTATGAATTGCTCTGCAAATTTTGGTATGGCAGTTTTGATGCGTTGACGTTCAATCACTTTGCTAGCAGCTTGCAACTGTGCATCATGAAATGGCATATTTTTTTTCTTAAATTTTGCCAATTGATAAAGATAATTGTCCCAAAGTAGCGCTGCATAAAAGAAGGCAGGGTTAATACTTTTGCCTTGAGCGATACGTTTGTCTGTATTAATCGCTACTTGGTTAACCAAAGCGCTAGGGGCTTCAGGTGGATAGATGATTAAATGACGAATAGCGCCATACTCAAATAACAACGGTAATAATGGCACCAAGTATCCGCCGGTGAACATCTTTTGTGACTCATCATATAGACGATGCGGTGATACTTGATCTAATAAAGACCAGTTGTTATCGTGAAACTGTTCAGATAGCTCTTTATCAAAGTCAAACCCAAGCTTTGCTTTAAATCTTAATGCTCTCAATAACCGTACAGGATCCTCTTCAATACGTAGCGGGGCATGACCTAAAAGTCGTAGTGTTTTGCTTTTTATATCTTCATAGGCATTACAAAAATCGTGTACCACACCTTTAATAGGCTGATAGTACATGGCATTAATTGAAAAATCGCGACGTTCAAAATCTTGCTTAATATCGCCCCAAACATTATCGCGCACAATCATTCCATCACTTGTGGTGTGTGCATCACCATTTGGCGGCGCCCTAAATGTTGCCACTTCAATCATATCTCGCCCAGAATATACATGAGCTAACTGAAAACGACGACCAATGATACGACAACGCTTGCCAAAAATATCTTTAACTTCATGCGGTCTTGCATCTGTTACTGCGTCAAAGTCCTTAGGATTGAGGCCAAGAAGTGTATCTCGTACCCCACCACCCACAATATACGCATCAAAACCACCTTGGTTAAGCGTAGATATCACTTCTATAATTGAATTTGGTAAATCTACTTTACTTAATCCTAACTGCTTGGCTGAACGTTCTGCCATGCATCTACTCCCTACAAACTAAAAAAGCCTTGTATAGCCTACTTTACGAATTGTAGTCATACAGGGTATATGTAAGTGCTAGTTTAACAAATTTTTCATGTGATTGCCTGATATACTTAATGCGAACCCTTATCAAAATTGTATTTAGTTAATATAATAATGTTTTGAGTTCGCACCAATCAGTAACCCAATACACAATCCGCCAAAGTGAGCAGCAAATGAAATACCTGTTTGTGGCATAAGCCCCTGTTTTAACACTAGCCAGTAGCTTGCCCCCATAAGCAAACAAGCTAAAAGATAGCCCCACCTTTTTGCAAAGATTGCCCCGCCTATCATATAACCTAGCATAGCGAAGACCAGACCTGAAGCTCCTATATGAATTGAGAACGGAGAGCCTAAACCCCACGTCATGAAGCCAGAGCCTATAATTAATTTGATAATTGTTCGATATGCATTGCGCTCAAACAGTCCGAATAAAAACAGTATCTGCGCAAGTATAATAGTATTGCCGATGATATGAGCAAAATTGCCGTGCATGGTCCATGATGCAATAACCCCAATCATACTATTAAGACTTAGAGAGCGAGGAATAATCCCGAATGCATTCCAAAGGTTAAACAATACCGTATTATTTAATATATACATGATCCACATTGGCAAAAATATAATCATATATAGACCAAAAACTTGGCCAATACGATGCTGAACAACGCGTGTTATATCTTTTACATTCATAACTTTAATACCAATATTCAATCATATATATTTTCAGAGTTTTCTAATACTTATATTATAGCGATACCCATGCAGTGCGTACCTAAGATTGGCTTAAGATTAAGTAAGTAAATAAGTACTTAATTAAGTGCTTAAATAGCTAGCTTATACTACTCTAGGTTTCTAGATTTCTAGATTTCTAGATTTATCTTTGTTCTTGAGCCGCCATGTGTACTCATTTAGCGGTGATGATGAATGATAAGGTACCAGTGCTGAAGGTACAAACCCTCTTGCGGCCTCAATATGCTTAATAGAATCATCGAAGAATATATGGGGTGCAAATGTTTTTAATACAGCTGTTTTCTCAAGTCCTCCCAAGAAAAATGCCATATCAACATTTACGCCCCATTCACGTAAAGTTTTAATTGCACGTAAATCTGCTGGCGCATTCCTAGCTGTTACTAATGCGATTTGAACTGGCTTTTTAGTTTTTAAATAAGGCAAACGCCGCTGCAATAAGGAGAGCTTAATTAATAAGTCAGCATACGGCCCTTTCTCAATCGGTAGATCTATCATCTCAGCTTCTCTATCATGAAACGCTTTCAAACCGTACTGTTTATAGAGTAGCTCACCAGAATCATCAAATAAAACCGCATCCCCATCAAAAGCTATACGCAACTGATCTATATCTAATTTATAAGTATTAACTGGCGTTGCATCTAGTATTGCACAAGCGCAAATACGCCTATCTGCAATACTCTGTGCATCTTCACGATTGGTGGTTAAAAACAAATCCACATCGAAATCGGCCACATAATCAGCTACGCTGCCTCCAGAAATAAAAGCCGAGCGCGTAATAGAAAGCCCTCTATTGCGGATGGCATTTAAAACTCGGATACCTGTTTCAGGGCAGCTCTTTGAAACAATGACAACTTCTACTAAAGGCGATTTGTTTTCATAGGGGTCTGTTTTATAGCCATCTAAACTACTATTTAAATTATGGCCTAAACTACTATTAACATTATTGCTAGCATTATATTTATTAAGGTTTAAAATCGCTTGAATTAATGGGAACCCTACCCCTATTTCCAAATCCTCATGCTCGCGTTCGTACATATATTCTCTAAACAAGCGAATGGCATTTTGAGGATCTTGTTTTATTAATTCTTCTCTATATGCCTCGGATTCACTCAAGTCATACAATGCGGTTGCAGAGATTGCGATTATAAGTGTCTTTGATAAATCTATGGGCATAGCCTTCCTTACAACTAAGCTAATTAACTTATAAGAGATAAAAGGGTGGAAACAAGTATTCAGCAGTCAGTTTACGCTATATATTTTACAAAATATTATGAGAGTTGTTGTCTTAATTAAAACTGTAAACAAAAGCCTTTTATTATATGGTGGCAATCCTACTAAAAGACAAATACTAGCAATTAGTTTAAGTACTAAATTCTAAACCATCAAAAAAGCCATACTGTTAGGTTACCAGTATGGCCTCTAAGTCTAAAATTTTACACTTTAAAAACGGTTTATATTATTAAGATAAAAATACCAAGGCGATCGATGGGAATGCGACCAATATCACTAGCCTAACAACATCTGAGACAATGAAAGGTGCTACGCCCCTAAACATATCAGAGAGTTTAATATGTGGCGCCATAGCTTTAATAACAAAAATGTTCATGCCCATCGGTGGCGTGATTAAACCAAGCTCAACAGTCAATACCGCAATAATACCAAACCATACTGGGTCATAGCCTAAAGCTACAATGATTGGGAATACGACAGGAATCGTAATAACCAACATTGCCAAGGCATCCATAAATAACCCTAGCAAAAAGTACATCACTAAGATACTGATTAATACCACAAGAGGACTTACCGCAAGGCCGCCTATCCATTCTGCCAAAGAATTCGCAATCCTTGACACATTAATAAACAGGCCTAACGCTTCAGCACCTAATAGCATAAAGAATACCACGGCGGATAACGCTAACGTTTCTATTAAAGACTGTTTAAGGCCCTTAAAGCGCATGCCTTTAAACGCCGCATATAACCAAGAAGCAAATGCGCCTACTGCTGCACCTTCCGTTGGTGTAAATAGCCCAAAGAATATACCTGCAATAATTATGACGAATATGAAGCCAAAAGGAATAAGACCTGTTAAGGATAATACTTTATCCTTCCATGAGGTTCTCTCGCCACGCTCGGCTAAATGCGGCTTCCACCGCACCATTATCATCACAGTGATGGAATACATGACCATACCCAATATGCCAGGTAAAAAGCCTGCAATGAACATATCGCCTACAGACTGCTCAGTAAGAATCGCATACACAAGCAGTGCAATACTAGGCGGAATCATAATACCTAAAGTACCGCCGGCTGCTAAAATGCCACATGCAAAACCAGGTTGGTATCCGTATTTTTCCATTTCTGGTAAGGCAACACGGGTCATAGTTGATGCGGTTGCCAAAGAAGATCCCGAGATAGAAGCGAAGATACCAGAAGAGCCAATACCTGCAATACCAAGACTACCTCTGACACCGCCAAATATCGTTCGGGTGGCATCAAATAGCTTTCCAGCCATACCCGAATGAGCAGCAAATACACCCATTAGAATAAATAAAGGTATGGCGCTAAAATCATATTTTGCTAAAACTGCGGTTGGAATATCTTTTAACATTTGTAGTGCGCTACCAGGACTCGTGATAGCGCCAAAGCCTACCAAACCTACCCCTAACATTGCTAATGCTACTGGAACTCTAAAACATACAAACAGTATCATGGCTACTAAGCCAATCGATCCGATAATTTCAGGACTCATGCACCTGTCTCCTCAGCGTCATAGAACTCACCTGTCCTGAAAATATTAATTGATTCATATAAAGCTCTATAAGCCAATAATGCACTTAAAAATGAGCTTATTAAATAAATCGGGGTCATAGAAATACGTAAGTCTTGAGTAACTTTACCGAATTCAGCGGCATCCATTGCGCTTTCATAAAGACCGAAGACAAAGACCACGCCTAATGCAAAATATCCCACCATGAAAATGCCCATTAGGTACCCTTTCCATTTTTGTGAAATACCTTGAGTAAATACATCTACAATAACTTGAGATCTTTCTACATAGGCGGCAAACGCGGCAAGTAAAGCGAACAGCATCATATAAGAAACTATTTCAACCGTTCCTTTAATAGTAAATCCAAAATCTCCGCCAGTCAGTTTAAAGACATAGCGTGTAATGACATCCGCAATAGTGACTAGAACAATGACTATTAAACTGATGCCACCTATTAATTCACAAATCTTTTTAAACAGATTATTAATGCTAGCAAACATTGACATAAATTATACCTACTAACAGTCATTAACCTTCACAAGATTGGCTTGCAGCTTTCGCAGCTTCATATACCGCATCTGCATCTAGTCCTAAATCATTGACGTCGGACAGATACTTTTTGGTTCCCTCTTCTAACGGACCTTTCCAATTTGGGTCATTTAGTGGATTAGGTATTTCAATTACTTCATGACCTAAGTCTTTGGCATTTTGTAGTGCTTTTAGATCATGTTTGTCAAAGACTTCACCGACTTTCTTAGCAAGCGCCATCCCAGAATTATCGTCTAAAACTTTTTTAAGATCATCCGGTAAACTATTATAATTATCTTTATTCATAGCAACCATTAAGCCTGAGCTATAAAAAGGAATGTTGGTATGATATTTAGTAACTTCATCAATCTTAAAGGTTGTGACAGCTTCCCAAGGAAAGCTTAATCCATCAACGACACCACGTTGTAGTGAGGTATAGATATCATTAGCAGGTAGGCCAACAGGGGATGCGCCCATACTTTCGATAATATCACCAGCCACTGCTGATGGACGACGTATGCGCATGCCCTTCATATCATCAGGCGTTTCAATGAGCTTGTCTGAAGTATGTAATGCCCCAGGTCCTGCACCGTACATAAATAGGATGTGAGAATCTTCATATTCGCCTGCAATAGTTCCATTTTCATATAAAGTTTGGAGTATACAGCCCATTTGTGTAGCAGAGCTTGATAACCCTGGCAGCTCGGCAATCTGTGTTAGCGGGAAGCGTCCATTGGTATAACCATGCGCTTGAGATCCGATATCTACAGTACCTTTTACTGCAGCCTCGTAGGTGACCTGGGGCTTACTTAAAGAGGCAGATGGATATAACTCAACTTTGAGTCTTCCATTTGAGTCTTGTTCAATTTTTTCAGCCCAAGGCTCTAACACCTCTTTGCTAAAAGAAGACGTTGCAGGCCAAAAGTGTGAAAACCTTAGGGTAGTTACTTCTTGAGATGATGCTTCCGTAGTCGTCACATCTTCAGTGGTTTCAGGTGTGTCATTAGCGGATTGGTTTGAACAGCCGACAAGGCCAGACGCGACGAGTATAGCCGCAGAAAGAGTGGTATGAAGTTTCATTATCAATTCCTTTGATATGTTAAAAAACCTATTGATCCTTAATAGGTAGATAGAGTTGCAAGGCGATTACTTAGATAGGTCAAATTCAATAGGTAAATAAGCAAGAAGCTATTTACTAATTATCAATATATTTACTAACTATTAATAAAAGGATGAGCAACCTAAGTCAGTAAACATGTATGCATTGAAAGTAACAACTAAAATGATATATGTCAACTCATTTAACAGCAAATTATGTACGCATGATCGATAAAATTCAATCTTATTATTAATAATTTAAAAACATTAAAGCCCGTATGCTTGAGATACAGGCTTTAATGATCAAGTAACGACATAAATTAAAACGTTCAACTAACCTAAGTTTTACCGAGTATGATAATTATAGTGAGACTTTGGCTTGTGTATCTTCGCCATCAGTATCATCCCACTCATAATCAAATTCTACAAGTTTATTTAGACCTTCACCTGATATTAAGTTAGAGATAATATAAGGCGCATCTAACGCTTCTAGATTAACTACTGTATTAAACGTGTGTACATAATCATCATTATTGCTTTGGCTTATTTGCGCGCCATTTAATTCACTAACATCCGACGTAAATGTGGCTGCATTGACATTAATATTGTCAGTTGAAAGGTTAGCATTGAAACGCTGTGCCTCTACATTAGCATGCTGCGTGACACGTTGACTATCTACACCCAAGCTAATTTTCCCGTTAGCATTGATAGTAACAAAGCTACCATCTGCTACATTCTCAGGTAAAAAATGACCGACACTTTTTACTAAAGCTGTGACATCAACGTTATCCAACACAGCGTCATTTTCCACATTATCTGCCGCACCCGTATTAAAAGCACCTAGTAATTGTTGAAAATCAAAAGTAGAAAATGCCGACTTGAAATCAACAGGGTCTATGTCTTCAAAATCAATTTTAATAGGTAACTCATTTAAGGGCATGGCTAGGTCTATATTGACTTTACGCACAGCATCTTGAGCAGAGCTAACGTTAAAATCGCCTTGAGCGTTAACGTCTAATTGTGCGACATTTACATTACCTTGCAAGTTTACCGCCTCACCGCTATCGATAGACAGTTGCCCAGCGTTTAAATTACCCAGTGTGTAAGCGCTACTATTGTCAGCTTTAATAGCGAAGGTAGTGTCAGTCACTGCTGAAGCACCAGTAGGCAGGCTACCACCAATAGCAAAACGCCCCATTTCAGTTTTAGACTCAGCTGCTATAATGTCTACGCCCCCTCTACCACTTAAGTTAACAGACCGCGCATCAATATTAGCACCTCCTATGGTTAATACTGAATCCGAACTTGAAGCATTTACATTCACAGTGTCAGCATTGATAGTCGCACCATGCGCGGTATTCGACTTTTCATGCGCAATATTTACAGCACCGCCTAAACCAAGAAGCTTGCCTGTTGTGACTGCTTCTGTAACGTCTAAATTAAATGCAGTATCACCGCCAATTGCAACCTCTGTATTCGTAGAGGTGTCTTGACCTACTAAGATGTTCGCTTCAGCGCCATCAACGGTTACGGTAGTTGCATTAACATTCGCACCATTAATCTGCGCTATGTTATCAGAAGTTACTTGTAACTCACCTACGTTTACGTTGGCAACTTGCGCCTTACTTTCCTCGGCTTTTATAACATTAAACCCAGCCTCGACATCAATAGATGGCACACTAATCGCACCACCCGTCGCAGGCACAATAGTAAAACCAGTACCGCCGCCTAGATTAAAGCCACCTGCTGTTTGCCACTTTCTATCGCTATCTTGAGTAATTTGTGCGGTGTTACCTGCATTAATGCTATAGCTTGTCGCTTGTACATCCTGAGCCACACTAGCGTCATTAGTCGCACTGATATCTACCGTTTGAGCGTTTAAGCTACCTTTAACCGTGGTAGCATCACCAATTTGTTGATATTGATACGAACCTTGTGTGCCAATGTTTAAGTTAACATCGGCTAGAGTAGCGCTGCCTGCACCAAAGTCAAGCTCACCCATACCAATATGGGTCGTCGTCACTGATGAATCATAATCGGCTTTACCAGTATAGTCATTGGCATTTATCAAGATAGATTCGGCGTCCATTTGTGTGCCGATATCCAAAACTTGGTTAGTAGCGTTAATATCTATCGTATCAACTGCATTCAATACAGTTGGCGTTGCGGTTTTAATTTCAGTGGTTGTACTGGCGCCGTTACCAGACACTGCTAACGTACCGTCAATAACTTTTAATAAGCCAGAGGCAAGAGTAATAGAACCTGTACCACTACCTACAATGCCTTTGTCAACAACGCGATCATACGTCGCTTGGTTAGTAATGTCTGCACCTGATAAACTTATATTTTCTGCCGTAATAGCCGTACCCTTATTGCTAAGTTGACCTGTGGCATTAATCGTTACATTATTGGCATTAAGCGCGCTATTCTTACTTGTATATTCATTATGGAATTTAACAGTTTGGTCAATACCGATACCTAAACCAATCTTGATACCACTAAGACCACCTTTAATATAGCCTTCAGGACCAACTGCTTTGGTTGTTGTACTCTTCGTCGCTACCAATGCTTCACCAGCATCAATGGAGACATCATCGGCTACGATATTAATAGCGCTATCGGCATCAATATCACTACCTTGCAAATTCACAAGTTGCGCTTTTAGATTAACTTTATCGGCAGACAACGTGTTACCTACAACGCTACCAGTACCTTGTTGTGTGGTTATAGTCTTACCTTTTGTGCTACTACTGGCGTCTATATTAACCTCATTTATAAAGCTTGCGTTTAATAGACTATCCACAGCAGGACTAGGCGCATCAAAATCAAATGATGACTCGGTCTCAACAGAAAATGTTTGCTCAATGGTAGTTATATCCGTTGAAGTAGCAATGGCTGTACTTAAGTTTGATTTAGCATCAATATCAATGGTATCAGTCGCGCTAAGGTTACTGCCTATCATATTAACTGTATCACCTACTATAGCGACATTATCTCCAGATACATCGGAAGAAGTGCTAGTAGTAATAGTTTGTTCAGTTATGGTTTGACCATCAGTTATATTTAACGCTTTACCTTTTCTATCTTTTTTGTAATTGGTAGTCGTCGCCATACCATTTTCGATATTGATAACATCTGAAGCAGTTATAGTTAACTCGTTCACTTTATCAGTCGTTCTTGTGGCAACACGACTTCCAATAATATTGACATCTTTTTGACTGTCGATATTTATAGTATCTGCATCAATACTTGAGCCAACGATCTGGTTTTGAGTACTATTGTCATTATGAGTTTCACCACCTTCAAGACCGCCCCAATACGTGAAGCTATTTTTATTCTCTTGGCTAAAGTTTTTATTGCTATGACTAATATTTATGTTGTCTTCAGCGATTAAATCAAGATTGCTTGCTTTAATGTCCACACCCTGCAATTCTTGTGCACCACCACTGTTTAACGAGACTTCATCGCCTTTAACTGTAGTATTTGTAAGCATTTGCGAAGTCGTTGTTGTTCCATTTTCGCCAGTTTTCAATCTTGAACTTTCATTTTTATATCGATTGATATTACTACTTACACTAGTCTGCATAACTGAAACTAGTTTTAAATTTTCACCCCCCGACAGACTGATAGAAGTATTATCACCCTCATTAACTTGCTCAATTGCAGTACCACTTATATTTAGGTCTGATAAGGCATCAAGATTAATATTGTCAGTGGCCATTAAACTAGAGCCATGATGTTGCTCAGCGGTATCAATGACTTCATTTTCATTGAACCATAATCCTTTACTACGGCGCGCAGTTTGACTGGTGGTGTTCGTCGTTATAACACCCTTAATGGTTATGTTGTCACCATTGGCATTAATAGTATTACCGGTTAATTGACTGCCTTTGATTTCAACCTCTTTACCCGCCAAATTAATCGCTTTAGCATTAATAGTAGAGCCTTGATACGCCTCGGTATCAGTATAGTTGGTATTGGTTAATGTTACTCTAGCATCCAATTTTTGCTCCGATTCATTAACATCACCGGCAACTGCTATCACATCACCACCGATAGATAAATATTTATTACCAACCAAATCTACAGAGTCTGCATAAATACTGCTATCGACAATTTCTAAATTATCAGCCGTCGCTCTAATACTATCAGTAGCATTCAAATCTGCTTGAACGGTTTGATTGCCTCGGTCATCATTATTATGTAATCGAATACGTCCAGCTTGCATACTGCCAACAACGCTACCATCCATCACTCGTAAAGGCTGAAAACCGCTTAAAGATTCCATTGATAAGTCGTCGTAATTTGCAACGTAACGACCTGATAAGACATTGATTGAATCGTTTGCAACAATATTACCGTTAACATCAACCTTTGGTGCCAATAAATCAAGACGCTCATCGCCATCGACATCACCTAGCACCTTTAAGGTCTTACTACGTTTACCAACTTCAAACCCACTTAACTTATCTTCACTGACGTTTGGTGTTCCTACTACTAAAGATGCACGATTGGTATTAATGAAACCACAGCCATTACAAGTAATGCCATTTGGATTGGCTAAGACATAATCTGCCGCAATACCAAAGACTTCTTGCTGACCCAAAATTAAAGAAGGGTTTTTAGATATGACTTCATTCAAGATTATAGAAGCAGCTCCGTTGGTCAAATTTTCATTCGCTTCAAGCTGCCCTGCTAAAGTAGATGTGCCTGAACTTAATGAATTATTAAATACGGCCCCAGCTTCACTAACATTAAAATCTCTATATTGATTATGCGATAATCCATTTTCATAAGGTGTGGCAATATTGATTATATCGACACCGTTCTGTTGCGTAGTTTCAGTTTGTCCGACTGCATTGATACCATCTGCCAACGCTACCGTAGAAACCGTCGGTAAAGCCAATGCTATACCAACAGTACATGCAATCCTACCTTGAGTAGATAATTTGAAAGATTTAGAGGTTTTCATATTTCGCCCTTTTATTAATTTATAATTATTTTTTTATAGTGATAAAATTTTCATCAAAGAAATTCACTTCTCTATTTTTTAATACTTAAACTTTAAATTAATAAGGTGTTATTAATTCTATAAAATCTTATTTAAAAGTTATTAAGTAATCAAAACCAATTGATTAGACTGATAGGTAATAAATATATGAAACGTATAAGGGAAGATTTGACGTAAAAACTTAATACTTAAACATAAAAAGGAATTATACGTTTCGGTATAATTCCTTATATCCTATTGATATTACAATAAATTTAATAAGTCCACCAGCATAAAATATTAATAATATTAAAAAAATGTTCTTTTCCGATAAGATTCACTCATTCAGTTTTCATTTTAAAAGCTAATGTAGCTAGAAATAATTTATATATATATGTTAACTATTTTTTTATTTCAATAGTTGGAGTATTCCTATATAGAGATATTATAAATACAACTCATATATAATCAGCGAACTACTAAACGGTTACGGCGTTAATCTGGTTAAGCCTACTCTCGTATGAATTGCGACTTGCACTCACTAGCCTTGTAGCCAGTTTAGACTTCTTTGACTATAGGTATTAGATAGTAAATCAAGTTTCATCCAGCCAAAAAAAAGCCCCCTATACATAAGTACAGGGGGCTTTTAGGGTATAGGGAGCTGACGATGACCTACTCTCACATGGGCGGACCCACACTACCATTGGCGCAACGATGTTTCACTTCTGAGTTCGAGAAGGGATCAGGTGGTTCCAACGTGCTATTGTCGTCAGCAAAGGGGGTATAGATATGAGTTATTGTAATGAACCTGAATCAATTCACTGTATATAAGTGATATAAATAATCAAATATATAAGTAATTATCAGGTGATATCGAAATAATTGGCTGATGTACAACTTTAAAACCACTTGGGTGTTGTATGGTCAAGCCGATCGAGCAATTAGTACAGGTTAGCTACACACATCACTGCGCTTCCACACCCTGCCTATCAACGTTGTAGTCTACAACGACTCTTAAGGGAAATCTAATCTTGAGGTTGGCTTCCCGCTTAGATGCTTTCAGCGGTTATCCAATCCGAACGTAGCTACCGGGCAATGCCATTGGCATGACAACCCGAACACCAGCGGTTCGTCCACTCTGGTCCTCTCGTACTAGGAGCAGATCCTCTCAAATTTCCAACGCCCACGGTAGATAGGGACCGAACTGTCTCACGACGTTCTAAACCCAGCTCGCGTACCTCTTTAAATGGCGAACAGCCATACCCTTAGGACCTGCTTCAGCCCTAGGATGAGATGAGCCGACATCGAGGTGCCAAACACCGCCGTCGATATGAACTCTTGGGCGGTATCAGCCTGTTATCCCCAGAGTACCTTTTATCCGTTGAGCGATGGCCCTTCCATACAGAACCACCGGATCACTAAGACCTACTTTCGTACCTGCTCGACTTGTGGGTCTCGCAGTTAAGCGCGCTTTTGCCTTTATACTCTTTGAACGATTTCCGACCGTTCTGAGCGCACCTTCGTACTCCTCCGTTACTCTTTAGGAGGAGACCGCCCCAGTCAAACTACCCACCATACATTGTCCTCGGTATTGTTATACCTGAGTTAGAACCTCAACATGACCAGGGTGGTATTTCAAGGTTGGCTCCACAAATACTGGCGTATCTGCTTCAAAGCCTCCCACCTATCCTGCACAAGTCAGGTCAAAGTTCAATGTAAAGCTGTAGTAAAGGTTCACGGGGTCTTTCCGTCTAGCCGCGGGTACACAGCATCTTCACTGCGATTTCGATTTCACTGAGTCTCTGCTGGAGACAGCGCTGCCATCATTATGCCATTCGTGCAGGTCGGAACTTACCCGACAAGGAATTTCGCTACCTTAGGACCGTTATAGTTACGGCCGCCGTTTACTGGGGCTTCGATCAAGAGCTTCGCCTTACGGCTTACCCCATCAATTAACCTTCCAGCACCGGGCAGGCATCACACCCTATACGTCCACTTTCGTGTTTGCAGAGTGCTGTGTTTTTAATAAACAGTTGCAGCAGCCTGGTATCTGCGACTGCTAATAGCTTACGGGGCAAGCCCTTCACCATCAGCAGCGTACCTTCTCCCGAAGTTACGGTACCATTTTGCCTAGTTCCTTCAGCAGAGTTCTCTCAAGCGCCTTGGTATTCTCTACCTGATCACCTGTGTCGGTTTAGGGTACGATTCGTTTATGACTAAGTTTAGAAGCTTTTCCTGGAAGCATGGTATAGACCGCTTCGCTGTACAAGTACAGCTTGCTATCAGATCTCAGCATTAATAGCCCGGATTTACCTAAGCCATCTGCCTACATCCTTTCACCTGGACAACCATCGCCAGGCCGGTATAACCTTCTCCGTCCCTCCATCACATCATAAACAAGTATCGGAATATTAACCGATTTCCCATCGACTACGCCTTTCGGCCTCGCCTTAGGGGTCGACTCACCCAGCCCCGATTAACGTTGGACTGGAACCCTTGATCTTCCGGCGTGGATGCTTTTCACACCCATTATCGTTACTCACGTCAGCATTCGCTCTTGTGATACCTCCAGCATGCCTTACAACACACCTTCTCAGGCTTACACAACGCTCCCCTACCACTTGAAACAATTTTCAAATCCGCAGCTTCGGCTCCTAGTTTGAGCCCCGTTACATCTTCCGCGCGGGCCGACTCGACTAGTGAGCTATTACGCTTTCTTTAAAGGATGGCTGCTTCTAAGCCAACCTCCTAGCTGTCTATGCCTTCCCACTTCGTTTCCCACTTAACTAGGAATTTGGGGCCTTAGCTGGCGGTCTGGGTTGTTTCCCTCTCCACGATGGACGTTAGCACCCACCGTGTGTCTCCCGGATATCACTCATCGGTATTCGGAGTTTGCATCGGTTTGGTAAGTCGGTATGACCCCCTAGCCGAAACAGTGCTCTACCCCCAATGGTGTTCGTCCGAGGCGCTACCTAAATAGCTTTCGGGGAGAACCAGCTATCACCGAGTTTGATTAGCCTTTCACCCCTATCCACAAGTCATCCCCTGGCTTTTCAACGACAGTGGGTTCGGTCCTCCGGTGCCTGTTACGGCACTTTCAACCTGCTCATGGATAGATCACTCGGTTTCGGGTCTATACCCCGCAACTAAACGCCCTATTAAGACTCGGTTTCCCTACGGCTCCCCTAATTGGTTAACCTCGCTACAGAATATAAGTCGCTGACCCATTATACAAAAGGTACGCGGTCACCCCACAAGGAGGCTCCCACTGCTTGTACGCACACGGTTTCAGGTTCTATTTCACTCCCCTCACAGGGGTTCTTTTCGCCTTTCCCTCACGGTACTGGTTCACTATCGGTCAGTCAGGAGTATTTAGCCTTGGAGGATGGTCCCCCCATCTTCATACAGGATTTCTCGTGTCCCGCACTACTTAATATGCTTCATCTAGAATTTCGACTACGGGACTATCACCCACTATGGTCAGATTTCCCACTCTGTTCGTCTATTCTAAAATCCGTCGGCTCCTCCCCGTTCGCTCGCCGCTACTAGGGGAATCTCTTTTGATGTCTTTTCCTAAGGGTACTGAGATGTTTCACTTCCCCTCGTTCGCCTACCAGTAAACTGGTATACCTAGCTTACGCTAAGTGGGTTTCCCCATTCAGAAATCTCCGGATCACAGGATATTGCCGCCTCCCCGAAGCTTATCGCAGGCTGTCACGTCTTTCTTCGCCTCTGACTGCCAAGGCATCCACCATGTGCGCTTAATTACTTGACCATACAACCCCAA
>NZ_JBXYJG010000020.1:0-42297 GCF_057396255.1 Psychrobacter sp. CX21
AACGCAGATGGTGCAACTATCTTCGATGTATCCGTCAATACTGATGGCACCACCATCACTAAAGACGCTGATGGGAACATTACTGCAAACACGACTGCACTGACAACAGACACGGGTGGCACAGTAATTACGCCAGAGAATGTAGATGCCCTAGCCACAGCCGGAGACATTGCTGACGCTATTAATAGTTCAGGATTTACCGTACAAGCTAACGGTGATGCAGGCGAGGTAGTTAATCCAGGTGATGACGTTAACTTCGTTAATGGCGACAATATAGAGATTACTCGTGATGGTACTGAATTCACAGTCGCTACTGCTAAAGATGTTGTCTTTGACAGTGTCACAGTGGGTCCTGTCACCATCGATAATACAGATGGTATTGATGCCGGCGACACCGCAATCACGGGTGTTGCTGCGGGTACTGATGACAACGATGCGGTGAATGTCAGTCAGTTAGAGCAGTCTGTCGCTGCATCAAGAACGGAAGTTGAAGCAGGTACTAATATTACCTCTGTTGAGACGTCAACTGGTGCTAATGGTCAAACTATCTATAAAGTGAATGCAGAAGGATCTACAGTAACTGCAAATGCTGATTCAGGATTATTAGTTACGCCAGTAGAGTCAGAAAATAACGTCACTGATTATCAAGTAAGTTTGAATGACGAAACTAAAGGAAGCTTAGATAAAGCAGACAGTGCGTTGCAGACTGTCGTTACGCAAATTGACGGTCAGGATGTTAAGACGGTTGATCAAAGCAACAATACTGCTAACTTCGTGACTGGCAATAATATCAAACTTGAAGATGATGGTAATGGTGGTATTAAGGTATCGACTGCCGAAGAAGTCACCTTTAACACTGTAAATGCAGGAGATGTTAACGCAAATGAGGTTATTGCAGACACCATGACAGTACAAAATGTTGACGACAATCCTAATGCAGTTACCAATAAGGATTATGTTGACTCGGGTAGAACTAAGGTAGGTTCAGAAGATGGTACGGTAACTGTTGTACAGACAGATAATGGTAATGACGGCTTTAATTATGATTTATCAATCGACACTTCTGCCATCGAAGCTGAAGCCGCTAAGCATACTTCGGTGTCAGGTGACGGACCAATCGCAGTTACTAAGTCTGACTCACCTAACGACAATGGTGGTGATAACTATGTTGTCTCTGTTGACACTGACGATACCATCAGTACGGATAATGGTCAGCTTAGCGTGAATACTGGCTCTATTACCACAGCGCCAAATGGCATAGCTTCAGCGGACAATCCAGATTCTATTGCAACGACTCAAAGTGTTGCAGATGCTATTAACAACGCTGGATTTACCGTGAAAGCCAATAGTGATGATGGCGAGATGGTGAACTCAGGTGATATCGTTGACTTTATTGATGGTAACAATATTGAGGTTATGCGAGACGGTACGAACCTTACGGTTGCAACTAAAGACGATGTTACCTTTACCACTGTTACGTCAGATAGTATGACAGTCAAAAATGATGACAGTATCGCTCAAGGTGGTGATGTTGATTATATTACCGAAGGGAATCAATCCGTCGTCAATGGTGGCGATGTTTATGAAGCCATAACCAGTACTATTGAGTCGACAGAACAGCAGTACACTGGGGATAATGGTCAAGTCGTAACCCGGAACCCAAATCAAGTATTGGCGATTCAGGGCGGCGCGACCACATCTACAGAAAACAATATTCAAACCGTGGCAAACACCAATGGCAGCATTGATGTTAAGTTAGCTCAGAATATTGATTTGGGTGATGCGGGTACTGTCCAAACGGGTAATACGGTAGTAGATAATAATGGTATTACAATAACTAATCCAGATCTACCTGATAACACAGTTACGCTTACCAACCAGGGTCTGAATAACGGCGGAAATACCATTACTAATGTTGCACCAGGAGTCAATGGTACTGACGCTGTCAATCTTAATCAGCTCAAAGACCTTGGGTATAACATCAATAATAAGATTAATAAAGTAGGTGATGAAGCCAATGCTGGCATCTCATCTGCAATGGCGATGGCGGCGTTACCACAAGCTTATCTGCCCGGAAAGAGTATGGTGACAGGTGGTATGTCGACGTATAATGGTGAAGGCGCAGTAGCGGTCGGTTTGTCTAAGTTATCTGATAATGGTCGCTGGGTAATGAAAATTAGTGGTAGTGCAGATACTGAAGGTAATGCAGGTGGTGCAGTGGGTGCAGGCTTCCACTTCTAAACCGCTATTTATGAAATATGAACAGTGTCACACCCCACAGTGTTCGAGTGTGACATACCTGTCGATATTAACATTCGCCATTATTATTATAAATTCTTAAGGAAGTTTTATGAAAAAGAATCACCTAACCAAATTATCTAGTCTAGGTGCCATTAGCCTGACTATGATAGCTATGACAGGCTGTATGGGTACTAAGTATCTTAGTGAAGGGATTACAGATGAGGGACATATTGAAGGTAATAATATTGTCTTTCCAGATTTGGAAGAGGCATGGCAGCTTGAAGGGCAGTTTCCAAATAGTGAAAACCTTCAAAAAATAAAACCTGGTATTGTAAAGGATGAGCTCTATCAGCTTATTGGTCGTCCGCATTTTAACGAAGCTCAATACGCTCGTGAATGGGACTATATTATGAAGTTTTATAGACCAGATGAGTCTGTCAAAATTTGTCAATATAAAGTTATCTTTGATGCCAATTATAGAGCTCAAGAGTTTTATTGGAAGCCTGCTGATTGTCCTCCTAGTAGACCGAAAATTGCTGAAGAGCCAATTAAAGAGCGTATAAATCTAGGTGCAGATGCTTTATTTAAATTCGATAAATGGCAACCAGATAATATGCTGCCCCAAGGCCGTCGTGAACTAGATGATTTAGCAAATAAGTTAAGAGAGTACCAAGAAAGTGGGGATACTCGTATTGTTATTACAGGTCATACAGACCGTAAAGGAGACAATATGTATAATATGAATTTATCTCAATTACGCGCGCAAACCGTCCGTAGTTATTTAGTGGAACGCGGTATAAATCCAGCTTCCATGATAGCTGTTGGCGCTGGAGAGTCACAACCTGTAAATCAATGTCCAAGCAATCTATCTCGCCAGCAAGAGATCGAATGTTTGCAGCCTAACCGTAGAGTGACGCTCGATGTGACCGTGGTACAAGACTAATATAGTCGATTAATAGCTAATTCATCCTATACATTAAAAAGGGATCAACATTTAGTTGGTCCCTTTCTTAATGTATAACAATAAATTCAATAGTTTTAAATCAACGTTTTAAATCAATCATCCACAAGCTCGTTTTAAAAATACGCTATGTTAAAAGTTGCCTTCTCCCCAATCTATCTATACGAAGTGCCACAAAAGCACCGCTTTCCTATGCAAAAGTATCAGCTTATACCTGAGCGTTTGATGCAAGAAGAGACTTTAAGTAAAGATAATTTTTTTGCGCCAAACAAATTAACTGAAGAAGAGATTCTGACTACCCATACTAATGAATACTGGCACAAGCTTAAAACACAAACCCTAACGCGAAAAGAAGCGCGAACTATTGGCTTTGAAATGACTCCTGAGCTTGTGGAACGAGGTCGATATATAGCTCACGCCACATATGAATGTGCGTTATACGCTAAACAATATGGTATTTCTTTAAATGTTGCAGGAGGCACACATCATTCATTTGCAGATCATGGTGAAGGGTTTTGTGTTTTTAACGATGTCTGTATCGCAAGTAATCTGCTGTTAAATAGGGGAGAAGCTAGTCGAATATTAATTGTTGATTTAGACGTACATCAAGGCAATGGTAATGCAAGCATAATGGCGCATGAGCCTAGAGTATTTGTATTTAGTATGCATGGAGCAAAGAACTATCCCTTTCGAAAGCCGCCTTCTGATTTAGATATTGAGCTTGATAATGGTACAGAAAATGACGAATATCTATTGACCTTGGAACAAATACTACCAAGACTGATTGCAAACCATAACCCTGATTTAATTTTTTATCAATCGGCAGTCGATGTGCTGGCCACTGATAAACTAGGTAAGCTCTCGCTGACACTAGAGGGCTGCAAATTAAGGGATAAATTTGTGCTAACACAAGCCAAAACTAATAATGTTCCAATAGCTATTGTAATGGGTGGCGGATATTCTGAAGATATAGATGATATTGTTGAAGCCCACTGCAATACATTTAGAGTAGCACAGAAACTTTATTTTAATTAACCACTTAATAGTAAGTAATGTTGATATTTTACATTAGTTTGAAATAGCGACACTGTTTGTTAGGTGGTTTATATTGCAATAATCAGAATTTTCGCTAGTCAACATTTTTCTCACTAATCGGCATCTGATTGATTGGCAGTACGACCATAAAGCGTGTGCGTCCATTATATGTATCGGTTCGAATTTGACCATTATGGGCTTCTGCAATTTGTGCCACCAAAGATAGCCCCAATCCAGAGCCCTTTTTCTGCTGCTGTAGACGTACAAAGGGGCTAAAAATTTCTTCCCGCTTATCATGAGGAATACCACTACCCTCATCTATAACTGATAAGACAGCATAATTTGGCTGAATAACTGGATCGCTTTTGGGTCGACGCAGACGTTTAGCAAAGCCGATATCGTTTAGCATGCCAGCCTCTGATTTACCTTTTTTAGCCTGTTTCTGAGACTCTTTATTTGTTTGTTGCGGGGTAGATTCGGTACCCGTCGTTTTACCAGAGGGCTGATCATCACTTTTTATGTTGTTAGCACCTTTTATTTCTTTAGTAACGCGCGTGTTAGCAATGCTCGAATTAGTAGCGCTCGAATTAGTAGTGCTTGTGTTTTCGTGAGAATCTTTACTATGAGCCGTATGGGAGACTGCATCGGCGTTATTAGAGTCTATTGCAGTTTCTAAATCATCTATAGAGGATGCATGTTTTGTAGTATTCTCAGGTTGATTTGATTTGGTCTTGAGCTCACTATCCTCATTACCATTCGCCATCATAGCACTACCATCCGTTATTGTAGCGCGTTCATTATTGCCCGTACTGACATTTGAACTGAAACTGGAACTAGTACTAACATAATCATTAGTAACGCTAAGCGCCTCAGTATGGGCTGGGTTGGCATCCTGCTCTAGAGGTTTTGTGGTCAGCGTTTCAAGATGTGGCGGTGGGTAAGGCGCTTCATTCGCATTGACCACGCCATATACATGAACCTCAATAGGTGGCTGCCCATGTATAAGGGCATTATTCAATAAGTTGCGAATCAAATGTATCAACAGTTTTGGTTGACCATTCATAACGAGTGACTTGCCATATAAGGTCGCATCCGAATAGTGTTGACACTCCTGACAGACAAGCTCATAGAGATCAACCCGTTCAACAGATTGTACAGCGTGTCCTGCATCTAAACGACTCACTAATAATATACTTTCCACTAAATCATTGAGCCCCGTTAAATCACGATTAACCGCTTGAGCCCGCTTTTGAAATTTTGCTTTTGCGGTATTGGACAACTCATCTGTAAGCATGTCCATCATTTCGATCTGCAAGCGAATGCGAGTAATTGGGGTGCGCAGTTCGTGTGATGCATGCGCCAGTAGTAAGTTGTTTGCATTAATGAGCTGCTCGATTTTCTGTGCAGCATGGTTAAACCCTTTGGCTAAGCTTGCAATCTCATCTGTACCTTTGGCAGGAACGCGCACACTAAAGTCCCCATCACCCAATTGCTCCATTTGACGACTCATCTGATTAATACGCCACGTCATCGAACGTGCAATCCACCACAAAACGCCAGACATCAAAGCTAATAAGGTAAGCGTACCGGTAAATAAGTTTAATACCGCCCATAATTCTGAGCGCTGAGGGGGATTACGCGGTTCATATAATAACGTATAACCCCGGTCACTCATGGCCTTTACATTAACTCTATCTGAGGAAAAAAAGGCGGGAAGTATTCGAGTCATTAAGGAGGGATCTTCGGGCAAGGTATCAGGTAAGTCACTATCGTCTGTCTGAATAAGCAGTGATCCGTTACGGTCGTATAGGCCCATCTTGGCTTGAAGCGAATCGTCGAATACATCAAAGCTTTTTTTTATGACAGCCAGCATAAACCGAGCTTCTAAAAGCTCTTGCATGGTCGTGGCATTATCTAACTCATCAATAAAAGGATCAACTTGACTCACTATCTGATTGGCTAACACCTCCCAGCGGGCATCAGAAGAATTATTATGCACAACGTTCATTAAAGTAATCATAGCCACAGCAAAAAGTACCAGTGTCAAAACAACACTAGTAAACAATTTACTAAAGACGGATTTAAAGCCAAATCTAGCCATACATGTTTAAACTTTAGATAGCGCCAATTGAACTATTAAAAAATGGACTATGATTAAAAATGGCATTTGATAAATACCGTACGTTTTATGTTCAATTTATTTAGACCTGATCAGTAGCAAACTGATAACCCACCCCACGAACGGTAATAATACGTTTAGGCTGGCGCGGATTGTCTTCAATCAAGGCACGTAACCTTGAAATATGAACATCAATTGCGCGATCAATGTTGTCTGAGCTGTCATCATTTGGCATGGCTTGCCACAGTTGTTCACGATTAAGCACTTTACCAGCGTGAGTGGCAAAATAGTGTAATAGCTGAAACTGATGCGTGGTTAAGCGTACGGGCTTATCATCAATGGTAACTTCATGGCTATCAGGGAATACACTCAAGCGGCCAAAGGTCAAGCTGTCAGTTTGCCCATCGGTTTGATTAGGCTGCTCATGGCGGCGTAAGACTGCTCTAATACGAGCCAACAACTCACGAGGTTCAAAGGGTTTGGCGATGTAATCATCTGCACCCATCTCTAAACCAAGCACACGATCAGTCGTATCACCTTTGGCAGTCAGCATGACAATAGGTACTTTATTAGTTTGAGTGTTTTTACTACCACGAATTTTCTGACAGACTTGCATACCGTCAATATCAGGTAACATCAAATCTAGAATGATTAAATCGATACCACGCTCTTTGGCTTCCAAGATATCCAAACCTTCTTGACCTGTTGGCGCATGATGTACCTCATAATAATTCATTGTGAGGTAATCACTAATCAGCTCTGCCAAATCTGGATCATCTTCGATTAATAATATACTTTTACTCATGTTATTCCTTATAAATTGTTAATTTTCAAAAATAAAACTCGTTAATTTCTATAACGTTAATTGTTATGCTAAGGCGCTTGTACTTAGACTATTTGTTTTAGAATAGACTACTTGTTTTAGATTAGACTAAATTTTTTAGAATAGTGACTATTCGTATTTAATTCGCCCAACTATATTTATTCATTTTAATTATTTTATATACATTCACATTATTTATAGCACTATACTTATCAGCCTAAAAAGCGCTGTTTTTAACGAGGTTTATCATATAACACTTATAATGCCTAATTATAGACCCTCTCGACAATACACATATTGTTACTATTCATCGCTATTGTTACACGATGTCTAAGTTGTCCAACTATTTAATTGCTGTTAAGACGCGCACTTCGTATTTAATTTACGTGCACTTCGTATTTGAAGTAATAGTTAATCAATAGATTATATGACTTGTTATAATTCGCAACAATAACGAATACCATCTATAATCAATAAATAGCTATTTAATAAACAATAAATTAAATGAATTATTAAGCCAATTAAATAAGCCAATTATAACTTCAATAGGTTATGATTAAGTTATAAGATTTACGCCCTATTAGAATTTTATAGACTCTTATTAAATACTCAATATACAAAATTTAAATTCTAACATTAGAGTCTTATATCGAGCGAAAGCTTTGAAATAGGTAGTAAACCTATCAAATTTATGCTAAAAATAGCATCATTGTTGCTGTTGTGTATCTTTTAAGATGAGCTAATAAAGTGAGCTAAATATTTAAAAGAATGCGAGTTGGTTTTGAATTTAAGAATCTAAACACTGTTTATAGCTAGATTAATGACCAAACTTATCACTATGTTGCACGAGGGAGGGCGGTAATGTGCTATCTTATCAGCTTAAACTATTCGTTTTTTTAGCTGAATTAATAGTAACGCTAATTAACGGATTACTATTAAAATTATAAGTAAGTTTAGGGAAAAGTTAATTAAGTGAAAAATGAGTTTAAGTGAAAAATGAGTTAAGTGAAAAGTTGATTAAGTGAAGCGTTAATTTAGTGATACGTTTATTAAGTAATAGGCGATACGCATCTAAGCAGGATATAATTTAATTTGCATAATTTGAAAGATTTATAATACAGGATAACCGTAATGGATATAAGTTTTGATGGCTTAAAAGTCATGGTGATTGATGACTCAAAAACCATACGCCGAACAGCTGAAATGTTGTTACAACGTGTGGGATGTGATGTTATCACCGCCGTAGACGGTTTTGAAGCTTTGGCGAGAATTGCAGATCACAACCCAGATATCATTTTTATCGACATTATGATGCCACGTCTTGATGGTTACCAAACCTGTGCAATCGTCAAAAACAATCCAGATTTTGTCGATACACCTGTGATTATGTTGTCTTCAAAAGATGGGCTATTTGATAAGGCGCGTGGCCGTATAGTTGGTGCAGATGAGTACCTGACCAAACCATTTAGTAAAGATGAGCTGTATGGTGCTATTAGGCAATATCATAAGCAGGCATGACGCATAATTATTTATTAGAGGAATGATGAGATAAAAATTATAGTAGGCATTTAAAATTTTAAGCACTTAAAAATAAGCACTTAAATAAATAGACACTTTAAAAATAAGCACTTAAAAAAATAGACACTTAAAAGAATAAGCACTTAAATAGTGGGCACTTAAATTTGAGAGAGATAAAATGTTTAAGGTTTTAGTAGTTGAAGACTCACAATCTGAGATGGCAAGAGTTCGTGAGCTACTAAAAGCACATAACTTTGAGGTGTTTGAGGCGGTTAATGGCCAGCTTGGCATTGAAAAAGCGTTAGAGATTCAGCCAGATATTATTTTGATGGATATTGTCATGCCCGAAATGAATGGCTTTCAAGCGACGCGTAAATTAACACGAACCGACGAAACCAGCCATATCCCCATTGTTATGATCAGTACTAAAAGTCAAGAAACTGATAAGGTGTGGGGTAAAAGACAAGGCGCACGCGCTTATCTAACTAAACCGGTTCAAAAAAATGAATTATTAACTACCATTTACTCAGTTATAGGATAATTGGCCGTGGCTTTAAAAGGATTTATGGAGCTGCTGCGTTTAGATAGTATCGCTAAATCGCGCACCAGTAACCATCAGCAGACAGAAGAGCCAGATTGGAAAGGCGTTGCTTTTGAGGTCGGCGGTGAGAATTTTGTGGCGCCCATCGGTGAGATAACAGAAGTTAGGCAAATACCAACAACATTTACCAAAGTCCCGTTAACCAAGTCTTGGCTCACGGGGGTGGCTAATATTCGTGGAGAGTTAGTTCCCCTAACCGATTTGGCAAAATATTTGAATTTAAATAGTCATACTGCTCAGTTATCAAATCGAAAGCTTTTGGTTATAAAGCGTGATGAAAGCGCTTTTGGTCTGGTCGTTGATAACGTCATGAGTATAAAAAACTTCTCAAAAGATGATTACGTTGCCAAAAGTGTACCGAAGGATTCCCCGGCATTGCCTTACAATCATGGTCAGTTTGTTCAAGATGGTGAGGTGTGGCCTGTATTTATGCCAAGTTTACTGACGCAAGACCCCCGTTTTATTGATGCTTCTATCTAATTGGTACCTTTATCTCATTGTTGCCTATATCTAAACGATAGAACATAGACCAGTAGTAATTGCTCATTAGCTAAACGTATTTTATTAAATTTATATTAAACAATTTATGTTTTGCATTATAAATAAAAATATTATCAAACTGTTGTTCAAGGCCTTGTAGAACCGAACCAAACTTAAGGATTGACTGGATGAAAGATGGAACCATGCTACCGGTAGAAAATGCTAACCAAGCTTCAAATAGAAATCAGCTGGCGGCTACTGATAGAGAGCAAAAAAAATGGATTTATATACTCATTGGTTTGGGCTTATTAAGTTTTCTTAGCTTCCTCTATTTGGTTTATACCTTAACTAAGGTCACAGGGTACGTAAGTAACGTCAATCAGTTGGAAGTGTATTCCAATAACTTTGTTCGGCATGCTAATGAAGCTGTATTTTCAACGGACAATGAGAAAACCAAACGAGCACAGCAGCTGTTACAAGATGATATTCGCAACTACGATGAAGCGCTAAAATCAGTTCAAAACAACGCCCTGGACAACAAAACGGCTTATAAGGAATTAAGTGGACAGTGGGTAGATGTCAAAGCAGACTTAGATTATATAGTCGAAAACGGCTCCAAAATCGAGGCGTTAAACACCATGAATCAGCAGGTAATCTCTGCGATTGATTCTGTACAAGAGCTATATGGTACGGCGACCCGTCAAGCAGTAGCAGCCAACTTGTCAGCTAGCCAAATTGCCACCTTACAAAAACAGCTGGTGCGCTCAGAAAAAATTGGCAACGAAGTCAGTTTGTTAAATTCAGGCGCAAAAACATCGACCGCTGAGCTATTGCGCAATGTGTCCGCTTTTGAGCGTTCATTAGCCGATCAGCGCACAGTCTATCGTGATCGCCTGCCAGCACTTACCAGCATTGAAAGCTTATTTGAGAATGAAATAAAGCCTGCCATAGTGCAAATGGAAGAGTCCAGTATCCCTGCCTTGGGGTTACGTCAAAGGGCAAATACCATCAGTAACTTCTCCAAGACCACTCAAGACAGCCTGCGCCCTGTAAACCGAAATATCTTGCTGCGCCCTGGTATTATCATCCCCTCAATACTATTTTTGCTAAGTTTAATAGCCGCAGGCTATGTGTTATACCGTCTGTACAAAGCGAGCCGTGTTGCACAGCGGTTGTTAATAGAAAAAGACACGCTACGCCAGCGTGATGAGATGGAAATTGAGTTTCAAAGAGCACGTACGGTTCAGGCAGAAAATGAGCGTAACCAAAAAGCGATTTTAAAACTGCTTGATGAGCTTGAGCATTTGGCAGATGGTGATCTGACTGTAAATGCTACGGTTACAGAAGATATCACGGGTGCGATAGCAGACTCAGTGAACTATGCTATTGATCAATTACGTACTCTGGTCTCAGCGATTAATCATACGGCGTCAAATGTTGCTGACTCTTCTCAAAAGACTCAATTAACGGCCACCAATTTAGCAGATTCCTCCAAACAGCAGTCGCAAGAGATTACAGAAGTATCTACAGCTATTAGTAATATGGCATCCTCCATTCAACAAGTATCTTCAAATGCCGAAAAATCAGAATCAGTAGCGCAGCGTTCTGTAAAGATTGCACATAATGGGGCTGACGTGGTCCAGCGCTCTATTCAGGGCATGCACAGCATACGCAATCAAATTCAAGAAACTTCTAAACGCATTAAACGCTTAGGCGAGTCATCACAAGAGATTGGAGATATTGTTGGCCTTATTAATGATCTGGCGGACCAAACCAACGTATTGGCGTTGAATGCCGCGATTCAGGCATCCACGGCAGGCGATGCTGGTAGAGGGTTTGCTGTTGTTGCAGATGAAGTACAGCGCTTGGCCGAACGTTCTGCCAGTGCCACCAAACAAATAGAAACTTTGGTCAAAACCATTCAAGCAGACACCAATGAAGCTGTCATGTCTATGGAAGCCACCACTTCTGAGGTAGTACAGGGTGCAAAATTAGCAAAAGATGCAGGCGAGGCTCTAAAAGAGGTTCAACTGGTCTCTAATAACTTAGCCGAACTTGTTCAAGATATTTCAAGTGAGTCTAAACATCAAGCCAGTTCAGCAAATCAAATCTCTAATGCTATGGACATCATTCAAAGCATCACCTCAAAAACTACGGCTGGTACAATGGAAACAGCGCGCTCGGTGGGTCAGTTGAATGATATGGCAGCTTCACTCCAACAGTCAGTTGCTGGTTTTAAAATAGGTCAGGATGCTACGCCGTCGTTAAAGGATCAATAATGAGCCCCTCTTCAAGTTTATTGCTGACATCCGATTGGATGTTCCCAATGATACAAGAGCAGCTATTAGAGCTGCGACCAGTGCTGCAAGACTCACCTGCTAGCATTGAATTTACTGATGTTACAGAAGAGTATGAGCATATCTCTGGGCTATTATTTAGTGCCAAAGAAGACGATCTTGCACGCTTTGCCAAATTACTTGAAGTGATGGCACAGAATATGGCAAGTGGTACGTTGGCGTTGTCTTATACAAAGACTATCCAAGAGTCGAGCGAGCATCTTCTATACCAGCTTACTCAGTATTATGAAGAAGGCAACTATCAAGTCGAAGACATTGAGCAGCATACAGTTAATCTGCAACATATTTTAAAATCAGAGAATATCACTTATATATTCGATACTGATACTGATACCTATGATCATACTGTTAATAACGTTGCTTCTAATGATAATCAAGACGATGCCAGCGACACTAGTTTTATAGACCCTAGTTTGATAAACAATAATTTTATAGATAATAATTTTATAAACAATGAGCATAAGAATAAATCACTATCGAGTTCATCCCATGATACGGCTTATACAGATAGTGACAGTGCAAGTGATGACAAACTTATAAGTGCTCGTTTAGATGAAGATATGACGCTCACCTCTAAGCCAACACAATGGGTTAAAACTCAGTATGAGCTTTTTAAAAATTCGTTAAATGAGGTGATCGTACCAGAGGACAATCATGATACGGATGACGAAATTAAAGAGATCTTTACTGAAGAGGCGCAAGAGGTCTTAGAAGCCATTAACTCGCTGTACGATCAATACCGAGAAGACGCTAATACGGACTCAGAGGATACGCTTCATTATTTAAAAGAGATACGACGTAATTTCCATACTCTCAAAGGCTCTGGGCGTATGGTGGGTGCCAATAGTTCAGGTGAGCTGGCTTGGGCAGTTGAGAATATGTTGAATCGCGTTTTAGATCAAAGTATTGGTTTGACCTCTGGTATTGAACAGCTCTTAGACGATGTCATTGCCGCCTATCCTACACTTATTGAAATCTACGAGCTTCAGAACCAATATCCACCAGAAGTCGCCATATGGATAGCTTGTGCCAATATTTATGCCAAAAAGCATCCTTATTATGATGAGAATAATGGCGCTGATTTTGATTACAATGTTATCGCAGATATGATCGCTGATGCAGAAGGCATTAACGAAATTAACATCGAAGGTGAGGCGTTAGCCGACGTTGAGACCTCGGATGAACATAGCTTAATCGTTGAAGAAGACATTTCAGATCAAGCGTCTATAGAATCAGAAACTGCGACTGTATCAAGACCTACCTTAGATTCGACTTTAGGCACAGATAAGCGCACTGATTACGAGGTGAGCGATCAGGCCGGCAATAACGCACAACAAATAGATCAAATAGATAACGAGGCTAGTATTTATGAGCCGTCAGATTATCAAACACCTGCTGACTCTCAGAATAATATAAATTATGAACATAATATATTTGATAGCGATAGCATTGACGAAAAGATTGACGATAACATTGACTATAGCGATGAATACAATGAACGTAAACGCGGCTATAACAATGATATTATTGAAAATGCTGCTATTGAAAGCGCTGCCAGTGAAAGCGATGTAAACGAGAGTTATACGCTTGTAGACTATGATGATGAGTATGAAAGCGTTCTTATAGATATGACAGATGCCAATGAGCGTCTAAAAGCAGCCACACATATTTATACTGAAAGCGCTCACCACGATATAGAAGAGGAGCTAAAACAGCTATTTATTGAAGAAGCGCATGAGCTACTTGAAGATATCGACAAGAGTTTGTCGAAGATATCATCGCAAGATACGGCATTTATAGATGATACTATGGTACGTGCTTTTCATACATTACGCGGTGCAGCAAGTAGCCAATCCCTAACAGCTATTAGTGAAATCAGCGCAACTGTCGAAAATGCGCTAGATAAGTTACAGAGAAACGATGCGCCTATGCAGGCGGGCCATATTCAAGCTGTACACCATTCTGTAGAGCTTATTAAGCATTATATCAATCATCATCTTGAGTCTGATTCTTCACTTCAAATCAAAGAAGATGTGGATGAATTGAGTCAGGCATTCGACACCACCGATGATAGGGGCGCATTGCAAGAAGTTCCCTTTAATGCTAACGACTTGATTGACAACGAAGTCGATGAACTTCTTGATGCCCAATGGAATCTACAAGCTGCATTTTTGGGTAACGACGACGATGAAGTTATTCATTATGCAGCTAAATTACATGATCAATGCCAGATTTTGCTATCCCGTGTTGAAGGTGGACAAAAATTTGTTACTGTCTTAGAGGCGCTTGATCGTATTTATAAGCTCATTACTGATACACCTAAACTATCACAAAACCCTGTCGTGCTTGATGCACTTATTGAAGGACATGATCAGTTAACTGGACTGCTTGATGCACTAGCTGGCAGCATGACTCTTAGAGTTAATGATAATGTTATTGAGCGTCTGAATGCGATAGATAGTGATGATATTCTTATTGCAGAAACAGAAACAGAAACAGAAACAGAAACATCAAACACTATAAGCGGTAGTGCGATAACTCCGACAACAAAGGTTGAAGAAAAAGTCAATGCCATAGATGCAAACTTGATGTCAGAATTAGAGCCAGATAGTGACAATGATGCCAATGTGTCAAATGCTGACAGTACTGACAATACTGACAATACAGACGAAACAAACAAGATAGACGAAGCCGACTCAATTAATAAGACAAGGCCTACTGAAGAATCTGAACAACTCGTCGAAACTGAACTGATTGCCAAAAAAGACCAAGAAGCCAAAAACGATCCATCACAGGATGTAGATTCAATTGACAAAGATGAGAATTTAGACTTTTCAAACCCAGTTAATATTGAGCTTATAGAGGCAGACCCGGAGCTTTTACAAATATTTTTGGAAGAAGCTCAAGAAATCGATAACGAAGTTAGTCAGCAGCTGGCAACTTGGCAAACGGACCCTACAGACACAACGCTTATCAATAGCTTACAACGTAATCTACATACTATTAAAGGCGGCGCCCGTATGGCGGGTATCGATAGTATGGCTGAGCTTACTCATGAAGCCGAAACTATTTATGAGCTCATTCAAAAAGATGCCATAAAACCCGATACCAATTGGGTACAAGTATTGCAAACAGTACAAGACACGGTGGCCGCTCAAATTGAAACCTTAATAAATGATGGTCAGTCCTTCTTCGTACCAGATTTGATGACCGAGCTGCATAAGCTTTCAACGACAAGAACGCTCTCTGCTAAGCAAGTCAAACACTTTACTCAGATGGCTAAATCGGCGCCAGTCCAGTCGGATGTATCGGATGCAAATGTTAAACCAACCCATACAAGTGTTAGCTCTCCTGTTGACACTAATGCCACGGTTGATGACACAAATGCTTGTGTAGATAATGACAACGAACGCTTAAAGCCTACTGTTGAAAGTACTGAGCCACAGTCAGTTAATGAGCTTGTCAAAGTCCCAAATGGTAACGACCGACATACTGACAGTAGCTATAACAGTTATAGCAGTGACAGTGAAAATACTGACTTAATGGACTCCTCTGAGCTAGAGTTTGATAGATTAAAAACAGAATCTTGGAAAGGTGTGATGCCTGATCCAGATATTGTTGCAATATTTATTGAAGAGGCGGATGAAATTCTTGAACGTATCAAAACCCAGTTTGATGCGCTTCAAAATACGGTACTCAATATAGACATTGAGGAAGATGACTCATTAGAAGCGAGCGAACCGCTTATACAGCTAACCCGAGAGCTGCATAATTTCAAAGGCGGAGCACGCATGATATTTGCTGATGCAACCGCTGATATTATCACTGCCTTAGAAGCGGCCTATAAGCATTTTATCAAACAGCCGGAAGGTTTATCGCAAGCGCTTCCTACTTTAGATCAAGCGCATCACTGGTTAATCCAAGCATTGTACCTAATCAAACATGGTATCAATCCACCAGTAGCAGATACATTAGATAACGAATTATCTGCATTAACCAAAGATTACCACGTAGACGCTCTAACAGTAGATGCTCAAACAACTACTGACTATTCGTTGAGAGCCTATATTGATGCTATTGAGCGTCATGAGCAGTGGCGTGAAGCCCGTTTAGGTCTGCGTGACATCAATGAGATGCCACCCCATATTATTGCGGCATCCAAAGCTGATAAGTCGGCCATGGTTAGCAATGAAGTCATCAGAGTTCCGTCAGATGTCATGGAGAATATGATCAGTTTGTCGGGCGAGTCTGTTGTGCATCGTTCACGTATCGAACTGGGTATGGGCAGCGTAACTAAAACTATTGATGAAATGGAATCAACCGTACAGCGTTTATCAGATCAGTTACGCCATATGGAGGTGGAGCTTGAGTCTCAGGTGCGCTCACAAATCAATGATAAATACTTACAAGCGCCAGATGGCTTTGATCCGCTTGAGATGGACCAGTATTCTATATTCAATCAGCTCTCTAAATCTTTGTCTGAGTCAGCTTCTGATTTATTGGATATTAAAACCACCCTCAGTGATAAAACACGAGACACCGTAAACCTGCTTTTACAACTCTCGCAATCGCAAACGGCGTTGCAAGAAGAGCTAATGACCTCGCGAATGATGCCCTTTACTCATATCGCTCCACGTTTACAGCGTACCGTACGTCAAACTGCAAATGAGCTTAATAAATCGGTAGAACTGGTGTTCATCAATGAACATGATGAGATTGATAGAACCCTTTTAGATCGTATTACGGCACCTATTGAGCATATGTTACGTAACTCAGTCGATCATGGTATCGAAACACCAGAGGTACGCGAACAACTGGGCAAGCCTAGTAAGGGTAGGATTGAACTGGTTGTCGAGCGAGAGGGCAATGAAATCATCATAACCTTGGATGATGACGGACAAGGAATTGATGTTGAATCGGTGCGCCGTAAAGCCGTTAGCCAAGGTCTAATAGGTAGTGACGAGAGTATAAATAGTGATTCAGAAATTATTCAATACATCTTCCATGCAGGACTGAGTACTGCAGATAGCTTGACGCAAATATCTGGACGCGGTGTAGGGATGGATGTTGTTTTAAGCGAAGTCCGTCAGTTAGGAGGTACAGTTTCAGCTCAATCTATATCAGGGGAGGGATCACGTTTTGTTATTAGATTGCCATTGACCATGGCGGTAACAGATGCCCTTGTGGTTCGTGTTGGAAATGAGAATTATGCAATACCGCTTATTCAAGTATCCCGTGTTGAACGTGTCAGTGTTAAGAGTTTGCTACGTTTTTATCAGTCAAACCAAAAAATGTTTGCGATTTTAGGTACCGAATACCGTTTGCGTTATCTAAATGAGATGTTGTCTGGTGTGCTTCCCAATGAGCTGTCTAACCATAAAAATACCAGCGTACCTGTCGTCATTATTAAGAACCAGACGGGACAAAATATAGCAATACAAGTTGATGAAATTATTGGCTCTAATATTGAGCTTGTGGTGAAGCCATTAGATCGTCCACTTCTGAACGTTAAAGGGTTTTCAGCTGCGACGATAACGGCAGATGGTACAGTTATGTTGATTCTTGACGTGTTAGATTTGATGCGTCATGTGCCGAGTAAAAAGACAGTACAAAACAACATAAAAAACCAGCAAAATATTCGACAGCAGCATAGTGGCAAACGGATTGTACCGCAGATTATGATTGTGGATGATTCGGTCACGGTACGCAAAGTGACGTCTCGATTATTAGAACGTCAAGGATACAAAACCATTACGGCTCGAGATGGCGTAGAAGCGCTAGAGCTATTACAAGGGTTAATGCCTGATCTGATGTTATTAGATATAGAGATGCCTCGCATGGATGGATTTGAGGTAGCCTGTCAAATTAGAAGTAATGACAATGACGCTTTGAAAAATTTGCCTATTATTATGATAACGTCACGTACTGGAGATAAACATCGCCAAAGAGCACTTGATATTGGAGTGAATCAATATATGGGTAAACCTTTCCAAGAAGCGCAGCTGATCAATGCCATTCAAGGCTTAATAAAGCAGAGATCCGGGGTGTAGAGTGGTTAAGCAACCCAATCATTCGCATGATGAGTCGTCTAATGCTACGCCCTTTGAGGACGCTAATGCTGTTCATAATCAAGTGGCATACAAACAAATGGCACGCATACAGACGGTTCAAAACCCAGCTGCTCAAGATAAGATCGGGCTACGAGTCATGGTAATTGCTGAAAGTGAGCATCAAAGGCAAGCCTTTAGCGATACTATTGAAAAGCTTGGTTTACAGTTGATAGCATGTCTTGAACCAGAAAATTTGATCGCTAATCAGGAACAATTTACCTATATTGCGGCAGATATATGGTTGGTCGATAGCCATTACGATGACACCCTCTATCAAGTATTAGAAGGCATACCACAGTCACTAATGCTGGTTGGATTTGATCAGGCGCCTAAGTTAAATGAAATTAATTTGTATGCAAAATGGCAACGCAAGCTCAAACGTAAAATAGGTAGTATGATCGATCTACCGGCGACTGAACAAAAGTCCATAGCATCTAAAAAGTTTAGACCCTGGGAATATGTCATATTACTTAGTGGCACACAAGATGATAGTGGTGCCATTAAAGCGTTTATGGATGCCTTACCAAGCACATTACCCATAGCAGTGCTTTTGGTACAAGATATACAGAGTCATGAGGTATATAGCTTGCCTCAGCATATTAGCCAAAATAATGAGTGGCAGAGCCAAGTTATATCATTATCACTGAATATTCAGGCTGGCTATTGCTATGTCTTGCCGCCCAATCAAAAAGTAGTTTTTGATTCAACAGGACGTGCTATTGTAAACACACCTGCAAAGGCTAAAGAGGAAAGTATCACTGAGATCTTTACCGTTGAAGCAGAGACATCTGAAACAACGCTACCTATAGAAGATGACGCCAACGAAGACACCTTGCAACTTTTAAATATGGCACAACTGATTGATAACTGTAGCGACGCTTTTGGTGAGCAGTTTATAAGCGTAGTTTTCCAAAACGTTGTTAGCACAGTAGACTTAAATAAAGCTAAGATTGAAGAAAATAATAGTCAGTTGTGGGTGCAAAATAGCCATAGCAATGCTGATAACACGAAGCATGAATACGATATCTTTAATTATCAAGATACTAAGTCGAACATAACGGCGTTGAACAGGGTGAGGTGGTTTGAAGCACCTGCTGATTTAGCGCATCATCTACAAACGTTTATTCAAAATTAAATGAGATTAATATAGGTAGTTATATTTAGTTAGTAGCTATATTTAGTAGCTATATTTAGTAGCTATATTTATTAAGAAGCTCTATTCATAGTAGTTTCATAATAAGTCAGCTGCAATACTTTAATACCTTATTATCAGGCTAATTAAGCGAGGCTGTCGTGAGTACAAATGACCAAACCAAAAATGAGTCTAAGCGCTTATTAACTGTCCATGCAGGTGCATTAAACATCACTATCCTACCTGCGATAGATTCGCCGGACTGGGTACTTCCCTCAAGTATGATCGTTGATGTACAGTCGGACCCTATAAAAGAAAATGGGATACAGCGCAGTACTGTCACACAAAGCTATGTGACTGATAAATCTATAGCTAAAGACCTTATATCTAACAATCAGGTATCTAAAAACCAAGTATCTAACAATCAGACCGGTAAAGAAGTTGATCAAAAAGGTTCTGAAATAAAGCGCTATGTAAAATGGAACAATCATACATTACCCATCTATTCGCTAGTACCTGATCACGGTGAAACCAACACATTGGTCGTCATTTCAAGTACAAAAGATCAAACGCCATTTGGGCTATTAATATATGGTGAGCCTGAACAACGCCAATTGAGAATCGCTGACATTAACGATATTGAAGAAGATAGCTATAATATTGATTATCCTTATGTGTCACAGGCCGTACAAATAGACAGTACCATCTATGCCGTGCCTGATATAGAGTCAATAACCAGTTATTTATTAGATGCTTAGTAAATTATTAATAATAATGAGTAGATTATGTCCAATTTCTCTCGCAACAACATAACCCGTGAATCACTTCTATTTAGACCTGATAGATGGTCAGCTGCAGTACGTGTATTCCACTGGGGGAGCGCCATATTGTTAGTCATCGTTTGGGCGATGATAATGATACATAAAAACTCCGATGGCTCCACTTTTATAGCGCTGCACAAAGCGTTTGGGGTGAGTTTGTTATTATGGATGATAGCGCGTGTCATCGTTAGAGTAATTAGCCAGTCTCCAACCCCCGTACCCATGCCGGGATGGCAAAGACTCATAGCACAAATATCGCACCTAATACTCTATGCATTATTGTTTGCAATGCCTATTACTGGCATATTAATGACTTGGTATGGCGGTCGTAGCATCGATATGTTTGGTCTGTTTGATTTACCCTCAATGCTTGCTACTGATAGAACACAAGCACGTTTTTTCAATGACATTCATACAGATGTTATTTGGCCGGCTATCGTTGCGTTTACTGTACTTCACATATTAGCCGCACTACAGCATCAGTTCATTAAAAAAGACAATATTCTTTCTAGGATGAAGTAGAGTAGGAAGATAGCGATACACAACAGCCCTTAAAATTGTTTTTTTAATACACAAAAAAGGAGCATAATGCTCCTTTTTTTAATAAATAAAGTATAGTCAGCGAAATACTGAACGGTTACGGTGTTAACCTCGTTAAGCCTACTATAGTAGTACTTGCACTCAGTTGCCTTATAACCATTTTAGATTTTATTGACTATATTTGACATCTTATTATAACGATAGAGTCAAACGTTTATTTTTTGTCAGGCAGGTTAATATTCATCTCTAATACATCCAAATGATCTTCATGACGATGATTAATATTTACATCATCAATCTGTACACCATTCACATATTTATTAACCACTTCTAAAATCTCACGTTTCATCGTTTCAATTCGATCGTTAGTTAAACGCGAATTTAGCCGATTCTCACTGGCGACAATAACTTTAAGACGTTCCGTGGCCATGTTAGCACTGCCAGTCTGTTTGGTATCACCATTAAACCAGTTACTCCAAAATCCTTTTTTTCTAGACATGTCTAACCTCCGAACCAGCGTTGTAAGAAGCTTTTCTTCTTAACATCTATGTGACGTAAAGGTCTATCTTCCCCTAAAAAACGTGCCACGATATCATCATAACATTGTCCAGCAGGGGAGTCGCTTAAATGAATAACGGGTTCACCATGGTTTGATGCTTCAAGCACACTATTACTCTCAGGAATAACGCCTAATAAGGGCACTTTCAAAATATCGTTTGATATAGTATCAATGTCCATCATCTCGTTAGCAGCAGCACGTTCAGGATTATAGCGATTGATAACTAGATGCTCACGCACGGTTCCTGTACCTTCTTCGACCTTTTTAGTGCGACTTTGTAAGACACCAATGATACGATCAGAGTCACGTACTGATGAGATTTCTGGGTTGGTAACAATGAGCGCTTCATCCGCATGATACATTGCAAGCTGCGCACCACGTTCAATACCAGCAGGTGAGTCGCAAATAATATAATCAAATTGCTTGGATAACTCCTCCATAACTTCTGCGACACCTTCGTCTGTCAAAGCATCTTTATCTCGAGTTTGGCTCGCAGGTAAAATAAATAAGTTATCCAGTCGTTTATCTTTAACCAGTGCTTGAGAAAGACGCGCGTTACCAGAAATAACATCAACGAAGTCATAAACAATGCGGTTTTCACAACCCATCAATAGATCAAGGTTACGTAAGCCCACATCAAAATCAATGACAACTGTTTTATAACCACGTAAAGCCAGTCCTGCAGCAAATGATGCACTGGTTGTTGTTTTACCAACACCACCTTTACCAGAGGTAATTACAACGATCTTTGCCACTACGGCATACTCCTATAAGTCTAAATTATATTGTTTAAAATTTTAACGATGATATATAATGACACCCTTCATTATCAATTAATAATTCTCGGCGATGCCAATAATATATAACGGCCAACAGATGACATACAATATGTATTAAGCAAAATTAAACCGATTAATTACTATTACTTCACTACTATCTTCGTTAAAGTACACGGCATAGATTTAAGCTTAAATATAACTATTAGTACTTATTTACTAAACGTGTATACACCTTGCCCATACATATAGTAACCAAAATTATATGTTGTAAGGGTATCACATATGATTTTAAAGTAACAGTATCGGAATAACTCTCAACCAACGCCTCACAATTGCGACACTATTATAGTCAAATCTGAGTCTATAAGAGATAATGTAATTATGTTCCAAACCACTGTTTGTGATGAGTAAGGTCGCCTAGGCGTCATTCATAATTTGAAAAACGAGACCTTGGCCTTCGACATATTTGACCTGAACGGACTTATCTAGCATTTCTTCAGGAATGCTGTCGCGTAAACAGTAAGTACCTGCAACAGAGACTAAAGAGGGATTAAAGCGTTGACAAAAAATTCGCGCATCTTTATCGCCTGTTGCACCCGCTACTAAACGACCACTGGCACGGCCATAAATATGCAGGTTGTTGTCAGTGATAACTTCAGCACCGCTATTCACACTATTGGTTAGGATTAAATCACCGCCAACATGATTGATGCTTTGTCCTGAGCGCAGCATCTGATCATAGATCATGCTAACCAGCTCATCGCAGTGGGATAAATCAACAACTTCAGTAGCAATGTTATCAGTGTTGTCAGGCTCTAAATTCTTTGGCTGCTTAGTTGAAGTATCCTGAGACTCGCTTTGGGTTTGTGAGGTTTGATCGTTTTGTGTAATCTTTTTGGTGGGGCGGATACGTTCAATACGTTTGCCATCACCAGGGAAGATGGCCAAACGTATTGCTTTTGCGTCATCATCTAATATGCCTGTAACTACCCCAATTGGCTGTAAACCCCATGACCAGAATAGCTCAACCAGCTCGGGTAGGTTTTGTTCGATATCACTTTCGATAATGACAGGTATCTGACTGTTTTTATTACTCAGCATGGATTGTAGACTGTTTTCAATATCGTCTAAGTCATTAGTCTGAAGGAATATACGCGAAAAAGTCAGCATCTTGCCAAACATTTTGATTGCAGGGGTAGCATCATTGACAGCTGTCATTAATAATCCTTTAAATTTGATATCAAACTACGGTTCGCTTTGGTTTATAAAGACAAGAGTATCAATATACGTATCATAGGTCTAGTCACAAAATTACTATTTTTTCAAAAACTTACAACCACTCAAAACCTCAGATGTTCATGATGTTTCCACTGCTGAACCTTAACTTGTTCTTCAAACGCAGTCAGACCATCGTCAATAATGCTCGATACCAGTGAGTCTAGCTCTGGATTTTCAAGATTGATATTAGCAATAGTACTCGCTATTTCATCCATGATGAGCTCAGTTATCTCAGGTTGAGTCAAGTGACCTAATGCCGCCTTGGTGGTTTGCTCAGCAATATTATGACTGATGGTATGCAATTGATTTTCTATCATGCTGCCAGCGATTGGAATAAGGCGCAAATAACGTCTTAATTCTGGAGTATTATCGAGTGCCTCTTCAATCGCTTCACCCATTTTTGACGACAATTCATCTGCAGCTTTGCCATTGCCTAATTGCTGAATATGCTGGGACACTTCTTGCTTTAACATGGAGGAAATCATGGCTTGAATCTTGGGACGATTTTTATTAAATGTCTCCTCAATAAAACGCTGATTGGCCTGTTCATCCGCAAATTGCTGACGAAGGTTACCTGTTGCAGTCAAAATCACCCGATCAGATAATTCTTCAAAAACAACATCATAATAAAACATGCCTTTTTCAATCCATTTCTGCGGCAATACCTTATAGCCTAGCTGATAGAGTTTTCGGCCGATAAAAAAGGCACGCAATAGCCGTAAAGCTCTAAGCTGTGGAAAGCAGCCTAGCACTTCATACCAGTGTGCGAATGGAAAGAAGAACCAACGGGAATAATCTTTACGAATGATAGACAGTAGCCAGCGCAATGTCAGCTCGACAATCAAAAATATAGTAAAAAAGCCGCCTAACACCCGTAGCGGATTATGCAAATGATCAACATAATAAGTTAAATAAGAGGTCAGGTTGAGCCACTCAGCAACCTGCGCCATAAACTTACTCATCAAGAGCAAATCAAGACTTATGATAAATAAATCAATGACAATCACGATGAGCATGATGATGTCATACAGTAGTGACAGCTTAACCGCTGTTTTACTTCTTAAAGGCGGTTGCTCATTATGATTGCCCTCAGATAAGCTAGTTGTTAGGTGTGGGTCATTAATAGGGGTGTTCGGATCGCCCATACGGTTACTTAACCTTGTAATTTAAAGTTCATTCTTAATTTAATAACAGTCTAATGATAAAACGAAATCTATTTTAGAATGCCCATTGACCCTTAGCAAGCTCAGTGTGAATACTAGCAGACTTATGGTACTAGCAAGATTACGATACTAGCTGGCTTACAATATTGCCGAATTCTCAAAATCTGCTTTCATTTGTGCAATTAACTTATCTTTTTCTGTCCATAGCTCATCAAGCCAGCTATACATCATTTGTTTAATAGAGTCATCGTTATTATAATCACCATCCTCAATCGCTTTAAATAGCTCTTGTGGGATTTCAATGCGTCTTAAATTAATGCCTAGCCGTTTTATATTACCTTTCCACAAATCGGTGTAAGAAGGATTGCCATCTGGATAGACAATGGTCATGTCTAAAATACCATCTATCTGAGGACCTAGGGCTTGGATAGCAAGAGATATGCCACCTGCTCTTGGTTTTAATAAGTGCTTAAAAGGGGAGTTTTGCGCTTTGCTTTTAGCAGGCGTATAGCGAGTTCCTTCGAGGTAGTTTAATAGAGCAAAGGGTTTGTCTTTTAACAACTCGCAAGCACGTTTTGCTTCTAAGATGTCCCGATCTTTTAAGCTTGGATTTTCAGCGATTTCTTTTTTAGTATGCCGCTTCATCATGGGAAAGTCTAAAAAATAAAATGCTTGTCCAATAAATGGAATATAAATCAGATTATATTTGGTAAAAAAGCGGGTTAGAGGCAGACGGTCTTGACTAATGTACTGAATAATACTGGTATCTACCCACGTTAAATGATTACTGATTAACAAATATTGTTTGTCTTCGGATAAATCATCAGGCATCTCAATACGCCAATCTTTTTCAGGCAAAACGTTATCGATGAGCTTGTTGTTAGTTTGGATCCAATGCTTAGCTATTTTTATGACCGTTTTGTCAGCAACGCTAACCCCCGTCGCAACTTTGGTCATTCCCATTAGCCATAACGGTAAACCAACAACTAGGGTGTTAGCACCAATCACACCTGCTGCCGTAGCAAAAGATGTCGCTTTACCTAATAAGGGTGCTTTGTTATGTAGACGTTGATAGATTTTTTTAATTTTCATAGGTCACCGCAGTAGTCAGTTTGAAGATGGAGAATAAATGGGATAGAGGGTTGAATAATGATTAAAAGTTATTATAAATTACTATTTTTAAGGTTTGATTCTTATTGTTAAAACTATCAATTCACGTGGGGTTAAGTTTAGCAAATAAGTTATAAGCTATTAAATGATATAAATAACGATTGTTATTAGTTTACAATTGTAAACCAAGGGTTGATAAAATAACAATCATTTATATTAGTCATCTTTTAATTATAATTTCTTTTAAACTGTTTTTAACTCATTAAAAACATTGCGATAAACACTATTGATAACTCTTTATTCTTAAATTTAGGTTGACCCAGTCTAAATATAGCTAATACAGCAAACCCACAAATTATTACACATAGACAAATATCAATAGGCATAATAATTAATGAATTATTTGTAAGATTTTATATAAATACTTTCTATATCTATGATTAAGTATATACGATCTAGTTATCAAGACTTTTACAATAACATCATTATTTTAGACAACAACATTGAACAACACTACGTTTAGTTTGATTTGTCAAATTTAGAAATAAGTGATGATTTACAATAAACGAGCTTGCATAACTTTTTATAAAGTTAGATTTAGTTAGATTTAGAAAGTTAAGTAAATTAACTATTATTAAGGACTCATAATTATGAAAAATAAATTAATGATTGCTACTTTAGCTTCTGGTCTTGCACTAGCAGGTTGTACAACTGATCCAAATACAGGCGAACAACGTATAAATAAAGGTGTATTGGGTGCATTGGGCGGCGCAGCTGCTGGTGCAGGTATTTCTAAAGCAACTGGTGGCGAAAAAACAGGTCGTGATGCTGCTATTGGCGCTGTACTTGGTGGCGCTGTTGGTACATACATGGAAAGACAGCAAAGACAACTTGAGCAGGATATGGCGGGTACTGGTGTCGAAGTAGAGCATGATGGTCAAGGTAATATTGACTTAATTATGCCAGGTAATATTACCTTTGCTCACGATAGCACGAATATTAACGGTTCATTTTATAATACCCTTAACAAACTTTCTAATACATTAAACGAGTATAACCAAACTACCGTTACCGTAATGGGTCATACAGATAGTACTGGTAACCCATCTTATAACCAAGATTTATCACAGCGCCGTGCACAATCTGTGGCTAACTACTTGATGAATCAAGGTGTGTCACGTAGCCGCATCCAAACTATGGGCTTTGGTCAAAATCAACCAATCGCTTCTAACAGTACTGCGGACGGTAGAATGCAGAATCGCCGTGTTGAAATTAAATTAAATGCGCCACAAAACTTAAGATAATTTTAACATTGGTTAATACTTATAATTTCAGTATATTTCAATACCCATTCTAAAAGCTATGTTTAGTTTAGCTTAAGATTAGGCTTAGTTCATATTGAGCTGTTGAGCCATAGTTAACAGATATATTTTAGTTATATTTTGAAATGTACTGGTTTTAAACAAAATTGTTATAGTAAATATGAGTCAATAAAAAGACCAGCTTTCTGCTGGTCTTTTTTTATGTTAAATTTTTATTGATAATGGTTATCAATAAGATTATACTTCTCATAACCATTAAAACATTATGGGCTTATAAATAGCTTTTTCCTACAACCGAGAATAGTACACAAAAGAGAATAGTATATGGCATCAACAATTTCAAAACCTATGATCAGATCAAAATTAGCAACAGCAATACTATTAGCATTGCTTGGACCATTCGCTTTATCAAGCTGTACTAAATCGGATGAGAAAGAAGCCACGACAGTCACTGAAACGGCTGATGTCACCTCTTATACCGAAACTACAGCGACTACTGCTAATGATTATGATAAAGCCTCAGTAGAAAAGTTGTTGATCAGTTATGCTGATATGGCTCAAGCAGGTTATGAAGATTCATTGAGTGAAGCCAAAGAGTTACAAGCTGCGATTGATGCCTTTGTAGCAGCACCGACAGAAGCTAATTTGTCTGCTGCTAAAGCTGCATACAAAGCTGCTCGTCAGCCATATTCTCAGACCGAAGTTTTTCGTTTTGATGAAGGGTTTGTTAGTGAAAACGATAACCGTGTTATAGGTAGCGTTGATGGCTGGGAAGGTCAAGTTAATGCCTGGCCACTCGATGAAGCGCTAATTGATTATGTGTCTGATGACTATGCTGGCGAGTATAATAGCAAAGATAATATCATTAATTCAGATGTTCTCACTGTCGGTAGTATTGAGCAAGACACCACCAATTTAACCCCTGAAATGTTAGCTGAAATGAATGAGATTGGCGGTAGTGAAGCTAATGTCACCACTGGTTATCATGCTATAGAGTTTCTGCTTTGGGGCCAAGATACAAATGGTGTTGGTGAAGGGGCAGGTAATAGACCAGTTACTGACTATATGACAGATGAGAACTGTACAAGTGGCGAAGGCAATTCTGTTGATCCTGCTATTTGTCAAAAGCGTGGCGCGTATTTACAAGCCGCCGCACAGCTTTTAGTAAATGACTTAGAAGACATGGTGGCTGAATGGCAGCCAAATTCTGAAAATACCTTACGTAGTGATTTAATGGCACGTGGCGGCGATAATGCAGTTCGTCAACTATTTTATCAAATGGGTAGCCTCGCTTTAGGTGAACTTGCGTCAGAGCGTATGCAGGTAGCTTTTGTCACAGGGTCAACAGAAGATGAGCACGAATGCTTTAGTGATTTAACGCATTTAAGCTATGCCAATAATGCTCGTGGTATTGATAATATATTCCATGGTCAATACCAAACTGTTTCTGGTGATAATGTTGGCGGCTATGGCATTAAACAATTCTTGATAGATGCAGGTGAATCTGAGTCTGCACAGAACCTAGAAGCTGAGTTTGATAAAGTAGAGTCAAGCTTTAGTACTATTGTTGATCAAGCAGAAAACAATGGCATTAAAGTGGATCAAATGATTGCGACAGGTAGTCAAGCAGCGACAATGAATGTCTCAGCAGATGAGCAAGCCACTCGCCGTGCATGGATTGAATCCGCTATTAATGATCTCAAATCATTAACAGGAGCGCTCGAGGAAGCTGCTAAATCAATTGGTATTGATAATCTAGATGCTGATACAGGGTCACAGTTTTAATCGTATAGTTTTAATAGTATTTTAAAATTTAAGTATTTATAAATAGATAATAAATGAAACAACAGCGTTGATAATCGTTTATTAACTAAAGTTTGAAGAAAAGAATGGATAGATTTTATAGTTATCCTAGGAGTAATGGTTCTAGGATACACATTGAGTTTAAGTGAATATAAGACACGTTACCAGTGTATAGCTGGTAACGTTTTTTTGTTTAGTAAACTGTGCATAACTGACTAATGCTCATAACCCACTAATTAGTTACGCTGTATAAAGGGCAACAAAATGACATATCCTCATAGCGAGCATCATCGAAATGAGCACCAAGCAAGTGATAGTGACGCATCAAAAGTGTCTGTAAAGCGATGTTCAAACAAAACGTTATTAGCATTGTCAGTGATGGTCTTAATTGGCTGTCAGCCCAGTGAAGACACAAATATTGCTAAGCAAGAAATTAATAAGACTGAAAATAGCATGAGCGATATGCAGCAGCAGATTGAGTCACTTGCAGGTGTCCCTTATGATCAGCTTGTGGATTTTGATCCACAAGAGATCAAACAAGGCGGCGATACCGGAATCAATATAACCTCAACTGAAAGCTACTCCAAGCCATCTTCAAATATTACTCCGTCACGTAAAGGTGACTTCTTCATTGGGAATGCATTTTTTAAACAGCCTTGGGTAGTCGCACCTTCAAGCACAGATAGTCGCGATGGCCTTGGTGCTTTATTTAATGTAGCCGCTTGTCAATCGTGTCATATTAAAGACGGTCGCGGGCATGCGCCTATCAATGCAGAAGATAGCGCAGACAGTTTGCTGATACGCTTAGCTATGCCAGCTACCACCTCTGAGCTTCAACAAGCGCTGCAAAACTCTGAAATTGAAAAAGTACCCCACCCCGTATATGGTGGACAACTACAAGATCGAGGTATCCAAGGCGTGCCAGCTGAAGCTAAAATAGCTGTAACCTGGCATGATGAATCAGTTACATTCGACGATGGTCATGTGGTGACGCTACGTCGACCAGATCTTCAATTAAAAAATTCTGGCTATGGCGCCTTTGATGATGCGCTTATGGTGTCGCCAAGAGTTGCACTGCCTATGATTGGCCTAGGACTACTTGAGTACATACCTGGTGAGGCAATTAAAGGTCAGGCGGATGAAATTGACGGAAATAAAGACGGCATAAGTGGTAAATATAATGTGGTTATTGACCCTCAGACAGGTCAAAAAGCATTGGGACGATTTGGCTGGAAAGCGGGTCAAACCCGTCTGCTGACCCAGAATATGAGTGCTTTTAATGAGGATATGGGGCTGACATCACGTATCCGGCCCATAGAGTCTTGCACCAAAAACCAACCTGAATGCTTAGCTGCGCCTACCGGTGCAGATGATCAAGGTGATGGAAAGTCACCGGTTGAAGTTAGTGATGAAGTCGCAAGATTTGTCGAATTTTATACCAAAAATTTAGCAGTCCCGAACCGGCGCAATGCAGATGATAAAACCGTTTTAGCGGGTAAAAAACACTTTTATGACATGGGGTGTCAGGAGTGTCATACACCGCGTTATCAGTTACCTACAGGTCAAGATGATAATTTAGAGCAGCATGGTCAGGTCATTTATCCTTATACCGATTTACTGCTACATGATATGGGTGAGGACTTAGCGGATCGTACTATTTCAGGAAAAGTTGCACCAAAAGATATGCAAGTGGAGTTTTTGGCAACGTCTCATGAGTGGCGCACGCCTGCTTTGTGGGGCATTGGTTTGGCTAAAACCGTCGACTCTCAAGCAACTTTTTTGCACGATGGACGTGCACGGACGCTTATGGAAGCGGTATTATGGCATGGCGGTGAGGCTGAGCCTCATAAGCAACAAGTATTAAGCCTAGATGAACAAGGCCGCAGTGAATTAGAAGCGTTCTTACAGTCATTATAGTTTTTAAATCCATATAAATTAAGAACAGTAATCGCTGCTAATATCATTATTCGCTAATCAAAAAATATGTGCTGACTTTAATATTAGGGTCTGTTGAACATTCAAATATCAGACAACTTATTGAGCTTAATGACTAAACAATATCGATAACTTTGGAAATATTATGAAAAAACATCAACTGGCTGCGATGCTTCTATCTGCTGTAAGTGCAGGCGTGCTAATCAGCTGTAGCAAACCAAACGATGACGTACAAAATACAGCGACTGATTCTGAGTCTAAGGAGAAGCTTGTATCTGAAGCGTCAGACAAGAGTAATCAGGTTCAGGCGATTGATATAGCGCCAGATACTGCCGAGCAGTACGCCAAACATGTTACAGATACTCAAATAGTAAACGTTTATAAAGATGTGGTCGCTCAAAGCCGTAAGCTTAATGAGCTGGCTATCAAACAGTGTGCAACTAGCAGTACAGTGGAGCAACAGTCGTTGCAACAGCTTAGAGAGCAATGGCTATATCTTGCAAAAGCTTGGGCGCGTGCTGAGATTGTAAACTTTGGCCCTGCAATGGATAGCATGAGCAATCTTTATATTAATTATTACCCTGATGAGCGTGGGCTTGTCCATCAAGGGGTGATCGATTTAATAGAGGCTAACCCAGGTCTAACAGCTAAGCAGTTGGCATCTGAAAGTGCTATTGTACAAGGTATTCCAGGGTTAGAAGAGGTGCTTTATAGTAATGATACATTAAATGAAGCACAGTGTCAGTACGTGCAGAGCGCTAGTGAAGCACTTACCATCCGTTTAGAAAGCGTATTACAAGCTTGGGAAGAGCAACCTGAACTGTTATTAGGCATACAAGAAGGTAGTCATAAAAAGGGGATGAATTATTGGATTAATTCTATCTTATCATTGGTAGAAACCACCAAAAGTAGATCGCTGGATCAACCGCTTGGCTTAACAGGTAATAAAAAAGGACATCTTCCCGCCCAAGCTGCAGGTCAAAGTCGAGAGATTATTACCGCTAAGGTAGCGGCGTTGAATAAAGCACTGACTGACGTTAAGCTTGTTACTATTTTAAATGAAGGCGGACAAGACACCGTGGCTGATGAGTTATCTACCGTCTTAGCAGAAACGTCTGCTTTATTAGCGCAAATGCCAGAAGATATTGCTACTGACACACCAGATAATCAAAAAACTTTATATGATAAGCTAACTAAGCTTACTCAAGTTATAAAACACCAATTAATGCCAGCGCTTGGGGTACAAGTAGGGTTCAACAGTACGGATGGCGATTAATGATGCGTATTGATACTAATGTGATTAAAGCCAGCGCTAAAACATTGGTGCTATCTAGTCTAGGCACAATTGCTTTAGTGGGTGCGCATCACTTGGGACGAAAGCAGTATAATCCCGATGTCAGTCTACTTGATTACCTACAGGGCGTTAAGCATAAGCTGGGTATGAATGAAGCGTCTGAGTTTCAGGTGTTTGATCACGCTAATAAACATCCATACCACCAGTCAGTCTCCTCTAATCCACCTTCTATTAAATTACCTGACTGGATAAGTGGGGTTGCTGATATAGAGACCAATGACTTTGCTGTGGTTGCAATTAATGATGCACGTCAAATTATTTGGCAAACCACGATGCCCGAGCGTGTTCATGATATATTGATCCAGCCAAAACCTAAGTCAAAGCCACAGCTGACTGGATCCGTATTGAATCAAAATCGTCATGTCGCAGTGATGGGGCGTCGACCGAGTGAGTGTTTTTGGATATTAGATGTTCAAACAGGAGATATTATTCATCGTATCTTGGCACAAAAAGACCGACATTTTTATGGTCATGCCTGTTATACCATGGCAGGGGACTTGTTGTACGTCACTGAGAATAATACCACCGATTTTAGTGGTGTTATTGGTGTCTATGATGTGCAAGAATATTACCGCAAGGTTGATGAGTTTGCAGCGCATGGTATCGGGTCACATGAGCTTTTGATGCATACAGACGGCGAAACTCTGGTTATTGCTAATGGCGGTATCAAAACAGAAAGAGCTTCTCGTGAAGAGCTAAACTTGGACAGTATGCAGCCATCGCTGGTTTATCTAAATCGCCATAACGGTGAGTTGCTAGAACAAATATACCCAGAACATAATCAGATGAGTGTGCGTCATTTAGCAATGCATGAAGATGGCACTGTGATAGTGGCCATACAGTTTCAAGGTGAACGCTATCTTAGTGTGCCTATGGTATTGACTCATCGACGCGGCGAGGCTGAGCTAAATCCATTGCAGATACCTACTACGGATAACAAAGGTTGGCATCGATTCCATCACTATATCGCCAGTGTCGCAGTAGAATCGACTGCTAATCTTGTTTGCGTAACCAGTCCGATAGGTGGCTGTGCGGCTATTTTTGACTTGAGCACTCGACAGTTGGTTGATGAAACAGACTTAGCAGATTGTGCAGGGGTTGCTGTTTTTGATATGAATAAAGATGAGACGGTGGATAAAAATACACCTTGCTTTTTAGTTAGTGATGGGCAGGGGTATTTAACGCAGTTAAGCTGTGATATGTCGGCAAAAGCCCCTAGTATCCAAGCAGATAAAGTTCATCAACCTTACGCTTTTGATAATCATCTCAATACTGTACTAAGCTTGAGCGCTATTAGCCGAAAAAAAACGGAAAGTCATGATATTTAATCAAAAGCCGAAGCATACAAGTCCTCTTTCAAGTCATGAAGAAGCTGTATACAGCTCTTTGCTTGAGCTATTTGCTGAAGCAGGTATTGAGCTGACTATCACAAGAAAGCGAGTTAAAAATATTAACTTTAGGTTAAAGCCGCATCAGCTTTCGGTATCTGCACCGCACTATGTCAAAAATGTTGACATTATTCACTCATTAGCGCAGCGTGTGGACTGGGCTATTAATCAGCATGCGAAGCTACTCAAGCGTCAGAAAATGAAGCAGGAAAAAGGATTGGCACCAGCAAACAATAATGCAAATCCGATAATGCCAGTGAAACTGTGGGGCGAGACTCAAGGTCTGATTATGGGTGAGGAGGAGCGGCTGCGCTGGTATCGACATGAGCTTGATAATGTCATGCCCGCTTTGTTTAACAAGTGGCAACCTATCGTCGGTGCTTATGCCAATGAGATGCGCATTAAGAAGATGAAAACACGCTGGGGGAGCTGTAATACTCGAGCAAAGCGAGTTTGGTTGTCTGTCTATTTGCCTGCCTATCCTATTGAATGCACTGAGTATGTGATTGTGCATGAGCTGTGTCATCTGCATCAAGCCAATCACAGTCCTGCTTTTTGGGCGCATGTGAAGCGGTCTATGCCAGAATATAAACGCTGGCATGATATGCTAGCGGGTAAGTCGGGAGATGTTGATTAGCTTTCTTAGCTTTGCTCTTACATCTTAATGAGACAGCATTTCGATTTCGTGCTTTATATTATCACGTGCTTGTTGCTCATACTTATAATAAAAATCATCAGTAAAATACAACCGCTTTCTCTCTAAGAAGCTTTCAAGAACTGTCTTTCTACCCTTACTAAAATCATTATCATTCACATGGGCATATTCAAGCCGAACATACTCTGTGTAAGTATGGTAGTTAGACCAATCTATGCCCAAAATTGCTAAGTCCATATCTAAGAAATACTTAGCGTCTCTTTTAGAAACCTCTTTATGATTATCTTTATCTAACTGAGTGCCCACTCGATGTTTAGCCGTCATGATAATCAGCGATGCTACTTGGTCTATCAAGCTGATTGGTAATCGAGATTGTAAGGACTGCTTGAAATAGTCTGCACTTTTTTGTTCATTATCAGAACGAGTAGGGTCGTAGATGATGTCGTGATACCAAATAGCCAGTTCTACCGCATCAATGTTATTAATATTACTTTTATGAATATTTAAGTGATTTAGCAGTGACTCAATATGGGTCAGCGTATGATAATAACGGTGCTGCTCTGTATAGTGGTTTGATATCTCTTGCCACAGAGCTTGTATCCAAGTGTTTGACTTATCGTAGATTAAGGTGCGGTCACTCGACAGCGGTATTTCGAGCATCTTGAGTTGAGCTACTTGTGATATTAAAGTGGCAAAACGATGCTCAAGTTTATTACGAGTCATATCGCTTGAATTGATCATCGCTTTTGCCACCTTATATTTATATCTATAGTCGTGTTTTAAAGCTATAAGCGCACAAGAAAGGAGAGTAAGCTGGCACTAATGATTCTGCTTATAATCTGCCTCTAGCGCACTTTTGAATATCTGGCCTAACAAGTTCACATCATCGACACGAGCATAATTTAAACGAGTCACAAATGCGATACGGCGATGTGGGCCTGCCTCAGACAAAGGAACAGAGATTACTTCATTATTTTGGCGATGTACTTGTTTTAATGCCATTTCAGGGATTAACGTTGTTCCCATACCAGCCAATGCCATTTGAATCAATGTGTTTAAGCTTGCATCTGAGAAGTTTGATTTGAATTCATCGCGGTCGAATGAGCAGACAGACAAGGCTTGATCTGTCAAACAGTGTCCTTCTCCTAGTAGCATCAGGTTGGCATCGCCTAGCTGATCGGCACTAATATTTTTAAGCTTAGCAAGAGGATTATCTTTTGGAAATATCGCAAAGAAATCCTCTTGCCAAAATTCAAAAGTATGCAGCCCATCGACAGCATAAGGAAGAGCAATAATAGCCGTATCAATATGACCATAGCGAACCTGCTCCAAAAGACGCTCAGTTTGCTGCTCAATAACAGTTAAGCGAAAATTGGGATATTGCGCTTTTAATTCAGGCAGTATTTTGGGTAGTATATAAGGGGCAATGGTTGGAATCATACCGACTTTCATAGGGTATGCTAAGGGCGTTTGGTGGCTGTGCGCGCGCGTTGTTAAGTCATGTATTTCTGAGAACACACGCTGTGCACGGGTCAAAATCTCTTCACCAATAGGGGTAATCAATACCTGCTTATTATTACGTTCAAATATTTGTGTATCAAGCTGTTTTTCAAGCTCAGCGATACCTAAGCTGAGTGCTGACTGTGAAATATTGCACTCTTCAGCGGCACGTTTAAAGTGGCGGTGCTTGGCAACGGCGAGTGCAAACTCTAATTGTCTTAGTGTAATCATTTAAAATCTCTTATTGGTTTATTATTATTGTTCAAAGAGCTGAAATTGCTTAAAGGATATAAATCTCAATACGCTAAGCAGATTATAGCCGTAGTTCATAATCATAGCACGGCACATATAATGGCTAAGTCTTGAAAAGCAAGATAGTAGTGTCCATCTATAATTATAGAGCAGCTTGTTGGTTATGTGATTTTTAGTATTGTATTCGGTATGTACCCATTAGATTTTATGTTTTATAAAACAAAACATCAAGTTAAAAGGTTTAAACTATACTAAACATCTGCATTTGCTACAATCATAAATGTAGTTAGCCAGTACGCACGTTTTAATCTGATATCAATGATGATTACAAGCGGGTAATAGATAAATACTAAGATGTTTAATATAGTCGGTAGTGTTCAGGTTATGAAAAATAAATATGTAGCATTTATTGACTATAAAATTATGATAGGTTTAATGTTAATTAGTTATCATATTGGCGTATTAGGTTAAACTAGATTTAATAAGTAATAATAAAATTCACTTAAACCCACTTAAAAAGGAGCCGAAAAGATGGCATCTATTATTGATCAAGAAATCCCTGAGTTTTCAGCTGAAGCTTACGTTAATGGTGAGTTCAAAACTGTTACTTCTGACGATGTAAAAGGTAACTGGGCTATATTCATGTTCTATCCAGCAGACTTCACGTTTGTTTGCCCAACTGAACTTGAAGACATGGCAGCTCAGTATGAAGAGCTTAAAGGTCTAGGTGTAGAAGTATACTCAGTATCAACTGATACTCACTTCACTCACAAAGCATGGCATGATTCTTCAGAAGCGATCGGTAAAGTTCAGTTCCCAATGATTGGTGATCCAACGGGCCGTATCACTCGTGGCTTCAACGTCATGATCGAAGAATCTGGTCTTGCAGAGCGTGGTACGTTTGTTATAGATCCAGATGGTAAGATCCAAGTTGCTGAAATCCATGCTGGCGGTATCGGCCGTAGTGCAAAAGACTTAGTTCGTAAAGTGAAAGCTGCTCAGTACGTTCGTGAAAACGACGGTGAAGTATGTCCAGCTGCTTGGGAACAAGGTCAAGATACTCTTAAGCCAAGCTTAGATCTAGTAGGTAAAATCTAATTGAGCTTTATCTAATTTAATAGATAAATCGTTTTAGATTGAAAAGCCCCGCTATTAAGTTAGCGGGGCTTTTTTTGTTTCTCATTTTTTAACTTGAAGTAGAGCATAAGAGTTTAAACTTATACTTTTTTTGGATTTATATCCGCTATAGATCAACATCAACGGTATTAGAGTTGGTGCTGCTTTGATGAGTGATCTTCTTAGTATCGATTTCTTTAGATACCTCAAGCACTGTAGTCTGATTGGTTTTATCTAAGTATTTTTGAGCTTTATCAACCTCATGAGTGAGTGAGTCAACAGTGGTTTTCATACTATCTAGCGCTTTAACCTTATAGTCGCTTATCATATCCATGGTTTCATACACATTGTTAAAAGCGCTTTGTAGCTTATCAAGTTCGATAGTGCTATTGGAAGCCTGTTCATGAATTTCAGTCGATTGACGCTTCATCATCGCAGAGGTTGATTCAATCAGGCTGCTGGTCGTTTTGTTAAGCGCGCTGATTTGATCTAGTACCAGTTTTTGATTGGTCATGGCTTGAGCAACGACGACAGCTGTACGTAATGCAGAAACTGTGGTGGTGGTGGCACGATCGACACCTTTAATAAGCTCCAGATTGTTTTTGCGAATGGTATCTAAAGCCAGGTAACCTTGTACGTTAACCGCCAGTTGGGTTAAGAAGTCAGTATTTTTTTGACGCACATAAAACAGCATTTCTTCTTTAATAATACGGGCTTTTTCCGGGTCAGTCGCTTCAATCTCATAGACCTTTTGCTCTAATTGTTCATCAATATTTTTGCCTACATAAATGTATTGGCGCAACGACTGCATCAGGTTCCACATATTAACCTTCTCTTGCTCAATCATCGCATTGTCTTTGAGCAATTCATCTTTACCATTATAAAGACTGGTTACAACAGCGTTAATATGCGACTGTGACGACTCATACTGGCGGAAGTAGTCTTGTACTTTGTTGCCCATAGGAATCAGTCCAAACAGTTTACGCGAGCTGGTCAACTGTTTTTTGCTTGGGTCTAAGTCCTCAACGATACCGCGAAGCTCAGTTAATGACTTTGCGATAGGGGAGTTATCAAATAGACCTTTATCCAAGCTTTTAGCAGGTAACTCCAGCATGCGATTCGATACTTGAGCTGATTCACGAATCTCTTTATTACCCAAGTTGTGAATAGACTGTACGTTCTCTTTAAACTCGCTACTTTGAACGGGGTTAGTGAGAACATGATTAACAAAGGCATCTACCTTAGCGTCAAGCTCAGGTATCTGATTGGTATCAAGCTTAACCATCTGGTCCGCTTCACTAGTAGGAACTTCTTTAACGGGTTCAGGCGGTGTTAAGCTGATAGATGGGCTGCTGGCATTCTCTGGTGGTGTCAGTTCTTGCATAAAATATCCTTATCAATGATTAAAGTAAAGTTGTTGCTAAATTATAGGATTAATAGCCTCTTCTATGGAAGCTGTCGTATTTTAATAATCGAGATAAACCTCTTAATAGGTATTGGGATTTGTTTTCTTAGTAAATTAGATGGTACAAGAAACTGCGCATATATGGTATTAATTAAAAGTAAACAGACTTAACGGTAGCGTAAGCAACCTAAGTTTAGATTTAAGTTATCTTGTTAACAGGGTTAAGACAGCGTGCAATACTGTAAATATCACACAATATTTTGCTTAAACAAAAAACCACCAATCTGCTACTGCAAATTGGTGGTGCTATTTTGTTAACTATCATACCAGTAGGGCCTACCAAACGGTTATACCTTAGCAGTGGCGCAGACCTTATGACAAAGCCTATTGCTGAGTAATCAAATACGTTTACTTTTTACGTGTTGGGCCAAGTAGCATACCCATCTGACGGCCTTCCATTTTAGGATGCTGTTCGACATTTGATATCTCAGCGGTATCTTCAATGATACGCTCAAGCTGCTGACGACCAAGGTCTTGGTGAGCCATCTCACGCCCACGGAAACGAATCGTTACCTTAACCTTATCTTGATCTTCCAAGAAGCTGATAATTTTACGCAGTTTTACTTGGTAATCTGCTTCATCAGTACTTGGACGTAGCTTCATTTCTTTAAGCTGAGTTTGCTTCTGGTTTTTCTTAGCCTCTTTCGCCTTTTGTTTCTGGTCATACAAGTAACGCTTGTAGTCCATGATTTTACAAACAGGCGGTTTAGCGTCTGGTACTAATTCAACCAAATCTAGATTGTCATCACGAGCCGCTTTACGGGCAGTTTCAATATCAACAACACCCATCTGTTCGCCGTCTTCTTTGACTAGACGAACTTCTTTTTGCTGGATCTCTTCGTTGATGTTCAAACGGTTTGACTGTTTAATAGGTATTACTCCTCATCAGTTTTTGTTGTTAGTCGACCCTTTTGGTCAACTGCTTTTTTGACTAAATCAATAAAATCGGTCACAGACATCACGCCAAGGTTCTCGCCTTCACGAGTACGTACGTTTACTTGTCCTGACTCAACTTCTTTATCCCCTAATACTAGCATATAAGGGATACGTTCTAATGTTCTTTCTCGTATCTTAAATCCAATTTTTTCATTACGCAAGTCACTAATAGCACGTATGCCTGCATTTTTTAGCTCACTGACCACATTTTCGCAAGTAGGCGCTTGTTTATCAGTGATGTTCATGACCACAACTTGCTGCGGTGATAACCACACAGGCATCCAACCTGCATAATGCTCAATGAGCATACCAAGGAAGCGCTCAAACGAGCCTAAGATAGCGCGGTGCAACATGACAGGTGTGTCACGCTCGCCTTGCTCGTTAATGAACTCAGCTTTTAGGCGCGTTGGTAAGTTAAAGTCAAGCTGTAACGTACCGCACTGCCAAACACGGCCAATAGAGTCACGAAGACTAAATTCAATTTTAGGACCATAAAAAGCGCCTTCTCCCTCTTGAAGCTCCCACTCAAGACCTGCATCATCAAGGGCTTCAGCAAGTGATTTTTCAGCGGCATCCCAAAGCTCATCGGCACCAACACGCTTTTCAGGACGAGTAGATAGCTTCATCTCGATGTTATCGAAACCAAAGTCTTTATAAACATCAAGTGTTAGTTTGATAAAGTCAGATGCCTCTTTACCAATTTGTTCATTGGTACAAAAGATATGCGCATCATCTTGAGTAAAGCCGCGAACACGCATGATGCCGTGTAAAGCGCCAGAAGGCTCATTACGGTGGCATGAGCCAAACTCAGCCAAACGTAATGGCAAGTCGCGGTAAGACTTTAGGCCCTGATTAAACACTTGCACGTGACAAGGGCAGTTCATAGGCTTAATGGCGTAATCACGGTTTTCACTGTGGGTAGTAAACATATTTTCAGCATAGTTATCCCAGTGACCTGATTTCTCCCAAAGTGCTCTATCAACAACTTGTGGCGTCTTAATCTCAAGATAACCATTATCTTGCTGAATTTTACGCATATACTGCTCAAGCACTTGATACATAGTCCAGCCATTTGGATGCCAGAACACCATGCCCGGTGCTTGCTCTTGTAAATGGAACAAATCTAAAGCACGACCAATCTTACGATGGTCACGTTTTTCAGCTTCTTCAATACGCTGGATATAGGCTTTAAGCTCTTTCTTATCTGCCCACGCCGTGCCATAGATACGCTGAAGCTGCTCATTTTTAGCATCACCGCGCCAGTAAGCACCGCTCATTTTCATCAATTTAAATACTTTCAAAAAGCGGGTATTGGGTACGTGTGGGCCACGGCACATATCAACATATTCTTGATGGTGATATAAGCCCAGCTCTTTTTCCTCAGGCATATCTTCAATAAGCTTTAACTTATAATCTTCACCACGTTCTTCAAAGATTTTAATCGCTTCATCACGTGGGGTCATTTTTTTGATGACATCATAATTTTGTTTAATCAGCTCAGCCATACGCTTTTCAATGGCGGCCATATCATCTGGTGTAAATGGCTTTTCACTATATATATCGTAATAAAAACCATCATCAATAACTGGACCGATGACCATTTTCACGTTTGGATACAACTGTTTAACCGCATGACCTAATAAATGCGCAGTCGAATGGCGGATAATATCCAAGCCATCTTGCTCACGTGCGGTTACAATCTCAACCCTAGCGTCAGTCGTGATAGGATCACAGGCATCCACGAGTTTGCCATCCACACGTCCTGCAATTGTCGCTTTTGCAAGGCCTGGGCCAATACTTTCAGCGACCTGCATCACTGTTGTCGCACCGTCGAACTCTTTTACACTGCCATCAGGTAAAGTAATTGCAACCATAATCTCGAATCCAAATAATCTATAATGCAAATAAAGAAATGATCATAAAACACATATAATTGTGATGAAAACAATAAAGACAACCATTTAAACAAAAAAACCGACCTTAAAGCCAGTTTATAAGTCGTCATTCATCCTATTATAAACGATTTTTTGTCCGTTTTTATAGCTATTCCTGCTTTTCGCTACTATCTACATAAGTGAATAACGCGATGGCTAACATTTGGCAAGTCTCTTGCTTCGCGAGCCTAGCCAAACTAAGCCATCGTACCTCGTTCACTCATGTAGTATATCCGCTGCAATCAGGGCTAGCGGTGGCATCAGAGTTTTTTATATAGTGTCATCGTAGTTAACCATCACAGGCCAACTATCGAGTCTTAGCTAATATCTCCTTTGATATAGATCCTATTTAATACTTATAATATATATAGCATGTGAAATAGCACATTAAATACTACATGATGCTTAATAGCTAAGCCAAATAGGAAGAAGTGAGAGGTAAGAAGTATAGGGCGATAGGATAATGCACAATGAATAAAAGCCTAATAAAATTAAGCATCAATCAACCTATTGACCCTAACCTATTGACCAGAGAAATAAACCCTATATACTAGCCACCTGTTAAGAGAAAAACCTAATTGGTACATCTAAAATTTGTATTAAAACAAAGGTTTAGCTGAGAGTGGGTGCGAGGTATTTTAAGCAAGGTTAGATACAACAAACCAAAAATAAATCAATTCATACCCTTGACAGCAGATACAAACCGCGTATAATACGCACCTCATCAGGACAACATGAACTAAGTCAGATAGACATAGAGAAAAATGTTTTGATAAAGAATAAAATAAAGCTTGACAGAATATATAATAATTTATATACTAGACGGCTCGCTACTAAAGCTTACAGCACTTCAAATTGAAGAGGCTAATAACTTTATAGCACAACTAGTCTTGGACGACAAGCTAGTCATTATTTAAAAGCTAGAACTAAAGAACAACTTGTGTGGATTTTTGCTGATTAAGAATGCTAAAAATGAAGTTGGGATTGTTTGTATCTATTAATAGGTATGG